>MEYH01000076.1:0-19191 GCA_001773955.1 Candidatus Sediminicultor quintus
ACCTTATCTATCTTTATGCTGGAGGAATGGGGAGCATCACTGGTTCTATACTTGCTGCAACCGGCCTTACTATCCTTCCTGAATTATTAAGAGTCATTAATTTTCAGCAATGGAGAATGGTGATTTACCCCTTATTTTTAATTATATTAATGTTAAGAAAACCTGATGGTATTTTTGGTAATCGTGAATTTTCGTTTTTAATTCCCAAAAGGAAAGAGGTAAATTAAATGGTGCTGTTGGAATTAAAAGATATGTGTTGCTATTTTGGCGGATTGAAAGCGGTTGATAAATTTAATACCAAGATAAAAAAAGGGGAATTAGTTGGTCTTATTGGACCTAACGGTGCAGGTAAAACTACTGTATTTAATGTCATCACCGGGATATATCCTCCCACTTCAGGAGAGATTTTCTGTCAGGAAGAAAATATTGGAGGACTACCTTCACATAAAATTACTAAAAAAGGAATTGTTCGAACCTTTCAAAATATTCGCATTTTCCCAGCTTTAACTGTTTTAGAAAATATTATCATTGCCTATCACTTTCGTACTCACTATAGTATCCTTTCAGGCATACTAAGAGATGAAAATTACCATCAAGAAGAAGAGAAAATGAGCAAAAGAGCTATGGAATTGCTGCGCCTTTTTGATTTACATACTTATTATATGAACCCTGCCGGGAGCCTACCATATGGTGAGCAGAGAAAATTAGAAATTGCTCGAGCCTTAGCCACTGAACCAAGTTTACTTCTACTTGATGAACCGGCAGCCGGAATGAATCCTTATGAAACTATCAAATTAATGGAATTGGCTAAAAAGATTAAAGAAGATTTTCAATTAACTATTTTCTTGATAGAACATCATATGCAATTTGTAATGGGAATTTGCGAAAGAATTATGGTAATGGATTTTGGAGTACAGATCGCAGAAGGAACTCCTCAGGAAATACAAAAAAATCCAAAAGTAATCGGAGCTTATCTGGGAGAAGAAAAAAAAGATGTTAAAAATTCATAATTTAGATGTATCTTATGGCCCAATTCGAGCCCTCAAAGGAATCTCTTTCGAGGTCAAAGAAGGCGAAATAGTAACCCTAATTGGAGCAAACGGAGCTGGTAAATCAACTACTTTACGTACCATTTCCAACCTTCTTAAACCTCAAGAAGGAAGCATCACTTTTTTAAATAAAGACCTTTTATCTGTACCGGCATACGATTTAGTAAAATTAGGTATAGCTCATGTCCCGGAAGGGAGAATAATCTTTGGACCCTTAACGGTTCAGGAAAATTTAGAACTTGCTGCCTGGGGAAGAAGGGACAAAATGGCCATTCAAGAAGATTTAAATAAAGTATATGACTTATTTCCCTTACTAAAAGAACGAAAATTTCAACTAGGAGAAACCTTGTCCGGGGGAGAACAACAGATGTTAGCTTTAGGGCGGGGTTTAATGGCACGAGCTAAACTTATGTTATTGGATGAACCATCTATGGGTTTGGCCCCTCTCTTGGTTCAGGACATCTTCCGAGTCATACGACAGGCAAACGCTGAAGGCACTACTATTTTATTGGTAGAGCAAAACGCCCATATGGCTTTAGAAGTAGCTCATCGAGCTTATGTTTTGGAAACGGGAAATATTATCTTAGAGGGTCCTGCTCATGAAGTCGCTAAAAATCCTAAAGTAATTAAAGCCTATTTAGGATAATTCTTAAATATCTCCCTTAATATCAAAAGGCATATTGAGTCTGAACTCCCAAAGCGCCTGCGTAATCTTATTCTTAGTCTCATACAACACTTCTTCCGCAGTTTTTCTTAAATAAATTGTATCTGAATTATCTAAAGAGATTATTTTATTATTGCGAATCAAGAGTGTAGAGGTTGTTCCCTCTACTAATATATTTATCTCATAAGGGCTCAAATCGATACTAAGAAATCTATCGATATTTTGACTGGTTTCTATTATTTTAAGAAAAATTTCCTCTCTCTTGGTAGAAGTTAAATTTAACACCGGAATATCATCAATATAGATAACACCTCTATAAAAAGAATCTTTAAATACGTATTTAGAGCTCACTTTGAGATAATCAGTGGTAGCCCGCCTATCAATATCTATTCCTTTTTCTATTAATTTATTTCTTACATAATTAATCCTATTTTCAGTGTCAGGGTGAGTTTGAAATATTCCCAAATTTACCTTAGGTTTAAACATTTCCCGGGCATACAATCTTTCTAAAGAAGTTAAAAAACCTACCGGATTATATCCTGTCTTGATTAAGAGATCTATAGCGGTTAAATCTGCTTCTTCTTCATATTCCCGGCTATATTGGTTTAGAAGGGTTATGGTGGTAAGCTTCCCTAATACGCCTACATCCGGCTCTCTGGTTAAAAGAACGGCCAAAATAGTTAGCAGAGTAAATTTAGTATTATCTCTGGTCTGTTTTAAGGCATGATTGTGTACTATATGTGCAATTTCGTGAGCCAAAATACCAGCAAGTTCATCATCTGAATGAACATAACCAAAAAGGTCATAAGTCACATAGATATACCCACCGGGGATAGAAAAGGCATTAGGTCCCTCCTCTTTTAATATCCTGAAGTGAAATTTCATTTCTTTCATCTCAGAAGCTTCAGCTAATTTATTACCAATCTCGGTAATCAGTGAATTTTGATTTAAATCTTCGATTACTTCATATTTTTTCTCAATATTTTCAGAAAGTGTCTTCCCTAATTTCTGTTCCTTGTCTAAATCTCTTTCGGCAGAAAATGAATGAAAACTTACCAGTAAAAAGGCTATTAAAAGAAAAACTATCACCCAAACAAATTTGTTTATTAATTTTCTGTTTTTTCGCATTATATAATAAATTCCTGAAAGTGTTCCAAAGCATAATTCAGAGCATCTTCAATCCCCTCAGCCCTTTCCCCTCCGGCTTGTGCAAAATTATGAGCTCCGCCCCCTCGACCTTCAATAAATTTTCCCGCTTCTCTTATTAATCTATTCATATCGTATTTCAAAGCCCGAGAGCAGGCAAACAATATCTTCGCCCCCTCGCTTTTAATTCCAAATAATACAACTACACTTTCATCTAAATTAATAATCTTCTGAACTAATTCCCTTACTTCTTGAAAATTATCTTCTTCGAACACTTTGCTTATAATTTTTATTCTATTATCTTTCAAGGAAGATTCATCAATCAATCTTTTTGCTTTATATTCTTGTAATTTTTCTTTGATTTCTCTTAATTCTTTTCTGGTTTCTTTCCGTTCCTCTAACATTCTCTCCACTGCTTCTCCCAGCTCTGTCTCTTTAATCGTCAATTTATTGGAAATATTCTTAATTAATTCATTTTTCCAATAATAGTCCTTAAAGGAACGCTTACCGCATATAAAATCCAATCGAGTTTTTACTCCTCTTTTCTCCCATTTCAAGATTTTAATCAGGCCAACCTCTCCGGTAGTCCCACAGTGAGTACCACAGCAGGCACATATATCAAAATCCTTTATTTCTACTATTCTTATATCTCCTTTTTGAGGAGGAATTTTCCTTAGATTTAATTCATTTGCCCTTTCTTGGTACACAAAATATACTTTAATCGATTTATTTTCTAAAACGATATTATTAGATAATATCTCCGCTTTTTTTACTTCCTCGGAAGTAATATTATCTTTCATGATATCTAAAGTGCAAATTTCATCCCCCAAATTAAAAGATACCGTGCCGGCATTCCATAATTTTTCGAAAGCAGCAGAAAGAATATGTTGCCCGCTATGTTGCTGCATATGGTCAAATCTTCTCTCCCAATCAATTTTTCCTATTACTGTATCTCCGAACTCTTCTTCAATGCCTTCTTTTAACACATGGATTATTTTCTCGTTATCCTCTATTACATCAACTATTGACACACCCTGAATATAACCTAAATCATTTGGCTGACCACCAGAAGTAGGATAGAAACAAGTATTATCCAAAATAAGAGCAGGTTTACCGCCTATTTTTATTTTTTCTAATATTTTTCCTTTAAACTCTTGCAAATATGGTTCTTCATAATATAATCTTTTACTCAATACCCTTCCACTCCCTTTAAAATTAGTATCTCGTGAATCATATCTCGCAAAGAAAATAGAAACCGAGAATCAGAATAAATTTGTATTGGATAGCCTTTCCAATTAACCAATCAAATAATTATGAATACTCTTGTTTTAAAGATTTTTTACTTTTTAGAAATTAACCACCCTATTTTGTTTCTTATTATAATACAAAAAGCCAACCTAAACAAAAAAAAGAGTCTTAAATTCGCACGTTATACGAACAGAAGACTCTTTTAGTTATATCAAGACCATTCTATCTTCTATATAGTTATCTTTCCGATTACCTAATATTGAAAACTGTTTTACTAAATCATCTACACTAATCTTTTTTCTTTCTTCTCCTTGAATATCAAAAATATTTCGCCCCCTATCCATCATCACAGTACGATCACCTACTTCCAAAGCTTGCTTCATATTGTGGGTAACCATTAAAGTAATTAAGTCACCTTGTCGCTCTATAACTAAATTTTGCGTCAATTTCAAAATCTTTTTACTGCTTTCCGGATCTAAGGCAGCTGTATGTTCATCTAAAAGTAAAACCTTGGGTTTAAACATGGTGGCCATCAACATGGTCATTGCCTGCCGTTGTCCTCCGGAAAGTAAGCCTACCTTTTTTGAGATATTATCTTCCAGCCCTAAATTTAATTCACTTAATTTTTCTCGAAAAAAATTACGTAAATTTTTATTAATTCCCAAGCGTAATCCTCTTTTTTCTCTTTTTAAAGATAAGGATAAATTTTCCTCAATAGTCATATAAGGAGCAGTCCCTAAAAGAGGATTTTGAAAAACTCTACCAATCCATCTAGCTCTTCGATATTCAGGCAGATTACTAATCATTTCTCCCGATAACCTTATTTCTCCCTTATCTTGCTGAAAAGTTCCAGCAATTAAATTTAAGAGTGTCGATTTACCAGCACCATTACTGCCAATAATTGTAATAAAATCGCCTTTTCCTATCCGTAGATTAAAATTCTCTAAAGCCAAGGTTTCATGCGGGCTATTTTTAGCAAAATATTTAGTTAATTTTTTAATTATCAGCATGACTCAAACTTCCTTCCCATCATTATTTTGCAAATCTTTTCTTCCCAAATTATATCTCTCCGCAAAATTAAGTTTACGTTTGATAAAAGGAACACTTAAAGCTATTATTACCAATAAAACAGAAATTAATTTTAAATCTCCCGGCTTAAACCCAAGACTATAACCATAACGTAATGCAATTATCATTATTAAACGATAAACTAAAGAACCAAGCAATACGGCTATTGTTCTCCAAAAAATAGTAGGTATTTTTATAATACTAATTCCAATAATTACACAAGCTAATCCCGAAACGACAGTACCTAAACCCATATTAACATCAGCAAATCCTGAATATTGGGCAAAAAGCGCTCCCGACAAACCTACTAAAGCATTTGAAAGGCAAAGTCCAATAATTTTTGTAAAATCTGTGTTCACCCCTAGACTCTTTATCATCTGTTCATTGTCTCCTGTGGCAATGATAGTCAATCCTATTTCTGTAGATAAGAAATAATCTATAATAAATTTTAGTATGACGACTATAAACAGAAAAAAGAAAGGAATCAGATAATCCATCGATAAATTGGGAAAGTAATCTTTTATTTTTCCTAATAAGGTAATTTTCCCCAATAAAGGAATATTTGGTTTTCCCATAATTCTTAAATTAACCGAATACAAAAGGGTCATGGTTAAAATCCCTGATAGAAGATTAGTTAATTTTAATTTAGTATGCAATAATCCAGTAAATAATCCAGCAAGAGAAGCGGCTATCATTGATAAAAAAGTTCCCCATAATGGATCCCCACCAGAAGCAATGACCTTGGCAGCTACTGCGGCACCTAAAGGAAAACTTCCTTCAACGGTTAAATCAGGAAAATCCAATATCTTGTAAGTAATAAATACTCCCAATACCATGATACCAAAAACAAATCCTTGTTCTAAGGCATGCAGGAAAAGACTTATCGACATATTATCTGATCCTTTCTTTTGGTGGGAGATTAGTCACCCTGTACTTTACCATCTTTTATAATCTTATCCGCTGCTTTTATAATTTCTTCACTTACAGAAATTCCAATAATTTTTGCAGTATCCAGATTCACCACAAATTGTAAATCATTAGGATCAGTAATCGTCTGAATAGGAATATCGGAAGGTTTGACTCCCTTAATTACTTTTAATGCTATCTCAGCAGATCTCTTACCTAAAGAAAAATAATCAATGCCATAAGAAGCCAAAGCTCCTTTATCAACCGAGCTTGGATCAGCAACAATCAGAGCAATCTTCTCTTGATTGCATACATTGATTACAGATTCCAAGGCTGATACCACTGTATTATCTGTGACAATATATATTGCTTCCACTCTGCCAGCCAAAGATTGAGCAGCCATTAATACTTCACTGGAATTGCTTACCGATACTTCTATCAGATTAAGGCCAAGTTCCTTGCAAGCTGCTTTTGCAACTTCAATTTGGACTACAGAATTAGCTTCTCCCGCATTGTAAATAGTGCCAACATTTTTAGCTTCCGGTAAAAAGCGTGGAATTAATTCAACCTGTTGCTTATTTGGAGCGGCATCACTCATTCCAGTAACGTTATTCCCGGAGCTTTCCCAGCTTTTTGCTAAATTTGCAGCTACCGGATCGGTTACTGCATTAATGATTATCGGAATTTCCTGGTTAACTTGTAATGCTGCTTGAGCACTGGGGGTGGAAATTGCAACAATCAAATCCACCTTGTCATCTTTAAATTTCTGAGCAATAGAAATAGCGTTATTAAAATCACCCTGTGCGTTTTGTAAATCGTAAACCACATCTTCACCTGCTTTAAATCCTGCTTCTTCCAAGCCTTCTATAAAGCCATCCCGAGCAGCGTCTATGGCTGGATGTTCCACAATTTGAGTTATTCCAATTACTAAAGGATCAGCTGAAACAAAAGATGATATCCCTCCGATAATTAAAAGTATTAGCACTAATAATAAAACTGATAAGTTTTTCATAATATTTTCTCCTTTTTATTAATTTTAATTTTTAAATTACTCTATTCAATCTTTCGCTTATCTCCTATTTAGTCCTACATTTCAATCTCCCCCCTTCTCTGTATCGACATAAAATAAATATTTTCTCTAAGGAACTAAAAGCAGGGTCAAAGATGTTAAAATTAAAAACACCTATGGCCCTGCTTTTTAATTTATAAAAAGAAAAACCATGGGCATACCTTGGGAGGCACATGCCTATGGTTTCATTTTTGATAATAGCAATCAAAATCAGCATTACTATTTATCCCTTAGGCATATACCTCCTCGAGATAATAGTAATAGTAATAATAGCAGTAATAGTTATTAATAACATTGTTTTTACTTTGAATTCCAATTTCCATTTTTATTCAACCAACTAACTGTTAATTTATTAGACTTTATTAAATAATATACATCTCTTTCTCTATTATGTCAAATTTTTAAAAAGAAAACATTATTAAGATATAATATTTTTTCTTCTAACTATCCCACCAAAGTTTACACTAACAATTAGATTCCAAATATTTCCTTACTATTTACAGAAGTTCTCTCTGCAACTTCTTTTACAGAAATCCCCTTTAATTGGGCAATCCTCTCAGCAATAAAAGGTATATATTTTGGCTCATTAGGTTTCCCCCGAAAAGGATGGGGAGCTAAATAGGGTGAATCAGTTTCCAAAACCAGATTTTCCAAAGAAACTTCCTTCACTACAACTCTAAGCTTTACGGCATTATTAAAAGTTACTACTCCGCCTATCCCCAAATAATATCCCCGCTCTATACATACTTTGGCCATATCTAAATCCCCGGAAAAGCAATGCAGGAGTATTTTTAAACCCTTGGCCTCCTCAACCAGAACCTTCAAGGTATCCTGATGAGCCTCACGGTCATGGATAATAAGAGGCAGATTTAATTTCCGAGCCAGATTTATCTGTTTCTTGAAAGCCTCCATCTGGCAAGGTAAGGTGCTATGTTTCCAATAATAATCCAAACCTGTCTCGCCAATAGCCACCACCTTATCCTTCTTGGCTAATTTCTCTAATTCTTTCAGGTTCTCCGCATCTAATAATTTTGCTTCATGAGGATGAAAACCAATAGCGGCATAAACTCCTGCAAAACGAGAGGCAAATTCCAGGGCAATTTTACTGGATTCCAAATCAATCCCTATAGTAACCATCTTGGTTACTCTCTTTTCCGCAGCCTCTTTAACTACTTCCTCGGTATTTCTTTTTATTAAATCAAGGTGGGTATGGGTCTCTACAAAAAATATACTTACCTCAATCACTCCCTTTATCTTCAATAGTACATCCGAGCTCTTTAAGCTTCTGTTCAGCTCTTATTAAATCTTTTTCCTTAACCAAAATGTGATCTGTAGAATAAGCAGAAATAGCAAATATCGGTATTTTTTCATCTGCAAGAACTTTAGAAACTTTTGCCAGGAATCCAACCACCTCAAAGGGTAACACCATATCAAAAGTTAATATTTTCCAATTTTTTTCAATTTCTATTGCATTTTTTTCATTATATTTAGATTGCTCTATAATCACCGTTGTTTCGTTCTTATCGATTATATTTGCAAACGCCTTGAGATAAGGTTTCTTTGCTTTAATGATTGCGAAAGTTTCTTTCCAGACATATACTTTGCCATTCTTTAAATATTTTTTCTTTATAATTTGATGCAAAAAATTACTCCTATGTTTTATACTATTCTAATCAATCCCTGGCACTTCTGAGTCAGTTTTGCCCGTCGATTTAGGGACATAGACCGCTTCTGAGGGGAACCTCACTGATTATCACGCTGATACTCGGCCCGTATTGGGGGAGAAGATAATGCTCCCGCTCCTGCTTAAAGCTCTGCAGCGCGGGAGTGTAGCAGGCCTCGATCTGCTGCGGCGTGAGTCCTTCTTCCAGGTAGCGGCCGATCTTGTCGGTCCCCATTATCTTGTCGAACATGACAACATTTTTTGACGTGCTCTTGGGAACCTGGAAATCTCCCAGCATAAAGGCGTAGGCCAGGGCGTAAATGCCGCTCTTCGCCGGGTTAAAGCGGTACGGATCGCGGATCTCCAGGCGCACACCCCCCGCCGTCCCCCTTACTTCCGGGACAAAGAGCACCCCGGGCAGCCCCGCTCCGTTGAGCAGTTCGGCAAAACGGACGGCATCGAGACCTTTCCCGCCAATCCAGCGAAATTTATCCGCCTGAAAAACACCTGTCCCTTCTCCTAACCCGGTCGCCATGTAGCCATAAAGGGAGTTAAGATCGGGGATGTTGGGGGAAGTCTGCACAAAAGGCAAGCCTGTATCATAGAAGGCCATAGCCCGATGATAACCTTCCATGGGAACAACGGTCAGGTCAGCGCCGATATGGCGGTTAAAGAAACGGGCTAATTCCCCGGCGGTCATGCCGTGGGCCATGGGCAGGTTATCCACCCCTATAAAAGATTTAAAAGGGTCCTCCAGCACAGGTCCTTCCACGATCATCCCTCCCAGGGGGTTGGGACGATCGAGGACGATTAGCGGTTTTTTGTACTTCTCCGCCGCAACCAGGCAGTATTGCAGAGTGGACATATAGGTATAACTACGGGCGCCAATATCCTGAATATCGAAAAGGAGTACGTCGATTTTCAGCAACATCTCATAAGTAGGCATTCTGGTACTGCCGTAGAGACTGTAAACCGGGATGTCATATCGGGGATGTATATAGGAATCCACCCATGCCCCGGCTCTTACGATCCCGTCGATACCGTGCTCGGGAGCATAAAGGGCGATCAGTTTTGTTCCCCTGCTAGCGAGTAAAATATCGATAAAACTAATCCCCCGGCTGTCCACACCCGTCTGATTGGTAACCAATCCCACCTTCTTGCCGTCGATAAGCTGGGAATAGCTTTCCAGTAAGACCTCGTTGCCCAGTTTTACCGCCGCTGTTGCATTACATGTTCCTGCAGCGGGAAAGGCAAGGTTAACTATTACAAGTGCCAGCAAGAAAAATATCTTCCTCGTTTTCTCCTTATTTTTACCTGGGCTTAGCCCGGGTCTATCATTAATTCTTTTTTTCATCAATAACGTTTTCCTTTCATTTTTAAGGATTAATATTTAGAGAAGTTATTTCAAATCAAGGGCAAACTTTATAGCTTTATTGACCTTATCAATCTTCTCTGGAACAAGATCGGCTATCTTTTCTGTAAGCAGCTCCTTTCTAATAGTAATCATTGTATCGAGATTTATTACACACTTTTTAGGTAAACCATCTTCTATTCCGAGATTCACTTCTACGGGTATATTGCGTATTGTAGAAGTAACCTCAGCAACAGTAACAGCATTGCGCACAGAATAAGCCTCATCCCTGGAGAGTAAAACTACCGGCCTTTTACCTATAGGACTCGGTAAATTTGCCCACCAAATCTCACCTTTATGCATATTAAAACTCCCTATCTAAGGTTTCAAACTGAACTTGTTCAAGTTGAGCTATATAATTTGTTTTCTCTGGAATTCTTTTGTAACCATCAATATATTTTTTGATTTTAAATTGTTCATCCTCTTTTGCAAAAAAGAATTTAATTATTTCCTGTACAAATGCGCTCCTGCTAAGACCTTTCTTCTTTTTTTCTTCTTCTATTCTTTCATACTCTTCATGTGAAATAGTAACTGTCAATTTTAATTTTGACATATTTATCCCCTTTGTATAACATTTATTCTACTTTTGTTATACCGTTATTATACCAATATAAAAAACCTTGTCAATTCTTCTTTAATAGATTTCCTAATCCTTTAATGTAATTTTTACTTTAAATTGATTTATGGATTTTAATTTATATTTTAACAAATGCTCCCCTTTAACCCAGGTATTATTTCTCTTCAATAATGCATCCAAGGTTTCTAAATTTCCCCTTAGTTCTTGCTAAGTCTTTTTCTGACTTTCAAAATCTGAGAACGCCCAGTAACCTAAAATAATCAGGTTTATCGGCGAAATGATAGATAGTATCCCAAAAAGAATCGGGTTCTTACCGTGCTTGGCTGCTATCTTGCCAAAGCATACAGCAATGTAGATACATACAATCGCACTTATCATCCAACCCAAGGTATTCATATTAGACATCTCCTTTCTTTTTTAAACTTTTACTTATCTTGTTTATTCCCGAACCCAGATCAATTATTTTTCCATATTGGCGGTATAAAGAAATCTGGTTCGGTTATACTACTTTTTGCTTCTTTATGCTCAATATTATATACTGAATTAAGAATTTTTTCGACCTTTTCTTTGTTTAAAACTAGCGGGATTTTTTGTCTTTTTAAATCTTTGAACTTATTTTCCAATAGGTCCCTATTAGTTTTCTATTAGTTTTATTAGTGTATTATTTATATATTCTTATTCTGGCAGAAAGAAAAGTTTTTGCCTATCCTAATTGATTCAGATGATTCTATTGTTAGGAGTTATTTATAATTTTAGACCCCATTAATTTTATTCTAATTTACAAGCTAAGGAAATAATCGATAATACCATTCATGATCACTCCGGCAAATTCTCTCTGATACTTGGGTTGAAGGAGATACCAATTATCATCCGGATGCATCATAAAGGCTGCCTCAACCAGAACACTTGGGACCTGTGGGCGCCTTAATACGACAAGGTCACTTCTTTTCCAAACTCTTGTCCGGGGAAGTCCTATCCTTTCCACTAGATTATCCAGTATAATTTCGGCCAGTTTCTGATTGTAAGCATAGTTATAAAGTGTCATATGACCATGATAATTAATAGCATCTGCTCCCTCAGCATGTGCATTGGCATGAATACTGATGAAAAGATCGGCATTATGCTCAAGGGCACTGTCTATACGTTCATAGAGATCCACATTTACATCCTTGGTACGGGTCATGATTACCTCTGCCCCTTTATCTTTAAGCATGCTCTGGAGAAACTTACCGATTTCTAACACTACATCTTTTTCATGAATATCCCCGGGACCGATAGCGCCCGAAGATTCACCTCCGTGTCCCGGATCAATTACTATAATTCGCCCTCGTAGGGGATTATCTTCTGAAATCTGGGGCAGTTTACGTACACTAATTACCAATTCCGTCCCCTCCCAACGGTAATCAAATCCGGCCAGCGGTTGATTCATTCCAATGGTTATTGCTGCTGCATCGGATTCTTCTTGAACAGGAGACTCAATTTCAATTTTTTGTACAGAAGGCGCTTCCCCTTCTTGTATAATATTCTCACTTTTTTTAACACCATACAAAATCAATCTGAGCTGTTGAGGCTCATCTTCTATAAGAAAGGGAATACATTCCCGAGTATTAAAGCGGATCTCAACCTCATTCTTGGTTTCATTCAGTCCTATTTTGGAAAGTCCGGTAAAAGGTTTATTAATTACATTCCCCATTTCTTTGACATCGCCCTGGTAAATCAGATAATTTTTTACACCCAGGTTTACACGCAAATAGTTTCCAGCAACCCCAATGACTTCCAATCGGGTTCCCGGGAGAATATAATAACCAACCATCTGGGTGGGCAGACCATCCCCGCCCAGGGTAGAGCTGTGGAGAATAAAGGAATTTTCTTTAACCTGATATATCCTGGTTCGATTGCCTGTAACTTCAACGATACGCGGGGGAAGACCGGAAGCAAAACGAACCTTACCCGGCAATTCTCGGCTGACCTCTTTATCTTCCCTCCTTAGAGTAACTGTGATAATCTGAGGTGATGTTTCTCTTAAAAAGGGAACATCTTCGGCTTGAACTGTATAACTTCCCATATAGATTCCTTGACCCTCCAGGGGCAAGGGCAAATCGTTCACTTCCTCCATGGAAACTTCATTTGAACTGTCACCAATCCGAAACACCGCCTCGGCTTCCGGGCTACCCTGAATGATCACTTTCAACTTATCACCTTCTTTGAGCACCTGATCTTGTTTGGGTTGAATATGAGTAGAATGAATGGTCAGGGGATTTCTCGGCAACTCCTCCCACAAACGGGGGTAGATTACCGTTCTTTCGATTAATGTTCGTTCTCCGCCCCTGCTGGCAACAACAACAATCGGAAACTCTTCCTCTTTTGGCACCTCTACCAGGGTAAGAAAATTACCGGTCCTGAAATCGAACTTTTTCACTTCCTCATCATTGACGGTAACTTTTACTGCGGGTGAAGCGTCAGTTGTACCAAAGATAAAAAGAGGGCTGCCCCCTATCCTCTGTCCTGATCGCGAGGGATAGGCTACCTTCAAAGATGGTGCTTCCTCTGTTTTCTGCCATGATGGTACTTCCTCTGTTTTCTGCCATTGTTTTAATTCATCTAAAAGCTCTATGGAAAAGCCATTTTTATAAACTTCCCTGGCATAAGTCCTCTGTTCATTTGTCGGTAATTTTTCCAATAAATCGATAAATTCTGTTTCATATGTGTCAAGATCTTCCAGGGAAGCAAGATAGAAACTAAAGATAGCAGGGAATTTACCGTTAAGATATTCCCGTACATTCACGGGAGATGAAAACGAGGTGATACTAAATATCCGCAGGATAAAGATTAAAATTAATAATAAGCATATTGTTCTTTTCATTTATTTACCCTCTATTATATTCAATTCAATGTTTGGGTATAATTCATGTGTACTAATTTCAAGTTGTGTTAACAAATTACCTTAACACTGTTATGCTCTCTTTCCATATATTCTTATTCTGGCATAAAGAAAGTAATTTTACTATCCTGATTGATTCAGATTATTCTATAGTTAGGTGTTATTTATAATTTTAGACCCGTTAGACATTCACTAAAACTTTGGAAAAATAACATTAAATCTATATTATATTTATGCTTAATATTATATATTGAATTATGAATTTTTTCGACCTTTTCTTTGTACAATGGTAAAGGTAATAATCATCTCATATTTTAATTAAAGAAAAGACCTTCCCGGAATAAGTCTCCATCTTTTAACTATCATTTGTTGTCCAAAATTTACAATCTATAATCAGATATCGAAGGACGATTTCGATTAAAAGGCGGCTCTCGATCTAATACACCCTATGGCATACAAAGTGCTACTTCAGAAAGCAAAAGAGATTTTCGTTATAGTAAACATCTTAATATCTACTTTCAACATATTATTGATTTGCTTAAAGAAGCAAAACAAATTTATATTTTTGGTCCGGGTGAAGCAAAAATTGAGTTAAAGAAAAAGATAGAAGAGAATAATATGTTTTTAGATAAGATCTCCGATATGGAGGTAACCGATAAGTTGACTGAACCGCAAATTGTAGCAAAAGTAGAAAATATTTTGAGAAAGAATAAGAAAGGGAAAGAGGATTTGGGTCTCGACATTTGACTTAGCTTCTTTTTTGCAGTAATTTTTAAGTTCAGGCTTCACGAGTTCACAAAATCTAAAACATAGAAATTTGAAGCTGTGAGGCCTGAATCCATTTCCCATCTTAAATAATAAGGGAAAAATAAACAGGTGTCTGTCCTTAATGCCCTGTAATTTGTAAAATTTATCTATTCCATCTAAGGTAGTATGATTAGAAAGCTTGAACATTTCTCTTGCATCCCGATTGGATATCTGACCGTTTTGATTTATAAATACACATAAAGTTATATTCGACAAAGTTTTGGAAAGTCCTTCTTTTTTGAAGAAAAAGTTATTGGTTTTTGATTTTTTGTTATTATAAAAAGTATCGCGAGATTGCCACGGATGATATTAAATATTAATTGAATATCTTCCTCACAATGACAATTAATGGATTCCCATTTTCATGGGAATGACAAAAGGAGCATGGGAATGACAGAGAGGGGGGTGCGGGAATGACAAAAAGAAGCATGGGAATGACAATATTTCGCAATGACAATATTCCCCTTATATTTTTAAATAATTTTGTATTAAAATATTTTCAATAAAAAGGGTTTTTTGATTTAAATGGCGAATTATTAATATATAATGATAATACTATTATGGATTTCTGCTTCCGCAGAAATAACAGGTGAGTGATAGATGGTAAAAAAATGAGGCGGAGAAATGAAAAACTTTAAAATAAAAAAGAATATTTAGTTTCGTTTTTAGTGAATTTATTAGAAATTGGAGGAGAAAAAATGTCTAAAAATATTTTTAAAATTATATTGCTTTTTATTTTATTATTTTGTCTATCGAATTTTGCCTTCTTTGCCAATGTGGATACCCCAAGCGAAGAAAGAGTAGAAAATACTGCTATTGATCTAACTTATGCTGATATGGAAGCTCAATTTGTTAATAATGTATTTATCACTAAAGATGACGAATTTAAGGTAATGGTAGAAAAGGATTTAGAATTAGAAGATTTGTTGGCTAAATATAAAAAGAAAGGATTGAAAATTGGTCTGGCCTTAGGGGGCGGCTCGGCACGAGGATTGGCCCACGTAGGTGTTATTCTAGCACTTGAAGCCTATAATATTCCTATCGATATAATCGCCGGCACCAGTATTGGTTCGGTCATTGGAGGCCTCTATGCCAGCGGAGCAACTATTAGACAATTGGAAGAAGTGGCACTCTCCATTAAAAAGAGCAAGACTCTTTTTATGCTGGACCCTGTCTTTCCCCACTCTGGGTTAATCAGTGGTGATCGTATAGAAAAAATGCTCAATCAGTTTGCCTTAAAAGATAAAACCTTTGACGATCTTAGTATTTTCTTCGCTACTGTAGCTGCCGATGTAGAAAGCGGAGCAAAAGTGATCTTGAACCAAGGGAAAGTAATAGATGCGGTAAGAGCCAGTATCGCTATACCGGGAATATTTACACCGGTAAAGTATGGGGATTATTACCTGGTAGATGGGGGAGTAGTGGATCCGGTCCCGGTGGATGTAGTCAAGATGATGGGAGCCGATATTATTATTGCTGTCAGTCTCGCTAAAATAAGTCCTTATAATGCTGTCTTGATGATTGATAAAAAGAGCGGCTTCTTAAAGGAGGTAGAAAATTTAAAGGACTTAAGAATAAATAAAGAAGAAAGCCCAAAATTTAAGGATACAAAGGATACAGAAGAAATTACTCCTTTAGCTGATGAAGAAATGAGTAGATTAAAACGAAAAATAGAGCAGGTTAAACTAAAATTTGAGGGTCCTAATCTCTTTGAAATAATCAACCAATCCACCGATATTATGGGAGCAAAAATTACCGACCAAAGCCTGAAAGGGGCAGATGTAGTCATCGTCCCCTTTGGAATTAAAGAAATAAATCTTTTTGATTTTGATGAGGCGGAAATACTGATTAAAGGTGGCATTATGGCTTGTCTGGTTAATATGCCTGAGATTAAAAGAGCGATAAAAGAAAAACTACGAGAATAAAATAATGGATACCATGGTAGCAGCTAAAAAAGATAATGATTTTCCCTTATATATAGGAATATTCTTTTTTTCTGGTTCAGTCTTGCTTTTTGAACTCTCTCTTATGCGAGTATTTTCTATTCTCCAATGGAATTATCTGGCTTTCATGATTATTAGTATCGCTTTTTTAGGATATGGAGCGAGCGGAACTTTTTTATCGGTCTTTCCCGGCATATTGAAAAAGACTGAAGGAAAAAATTTATATAAATACCTTTTATTATTTTCACTATTTTTTTCTTTGGGCTCTTTATTCTCTCTATTTATCATCTCTAAAATCCCCTTTGACCTTTATCGGATAACTACGGATAGATATCAATTACTGTACTTAATAATTTATTATTTAGCCATTACTACACCCTTTTTCTTTGCCGGACTTTGCATCTCTTTAGCTATATCTAAACTACCCAAAAAAATAAATAAAATATATTTCTGCGATTTGGGAGGTGCATCTATCGGCTGTATCTCTTTTTTAGTTCTGGCTAATTATATAAGTTTGAGCCATTTATTAATCATCCCTCCCCTGTTCTCTTTTTTAGCTTCTTTTTTATTTTCCTTAAAACTAAAAGATAAAAGCTCAATGATTTATATTGTGGGGATATTTGTTTTTATTATTTTATTTAGTGGAGCAGGGAGTTTTTATTCTTTCCCGATAAATCCTTATAAAAGTTTATTCACTTTATTGCGCTACCCTAATTCCCGAATAATTGATAGGCAGGAGAATAGTGTCGCCAGATTGGAGGTGGTAGAAAGTGAAGGGGTAAAATACGCCCCGGGGTTAAGTTTGAATTTCTCGGGAGAGATCCCTGAACAATTAGGTCTGGTCACCGATGGTGATGGATTGAGTGCAATTACCAGATTGGAGGGGGAGGAGGATTTAGAGGCATTGAAGAAAATAGAGTTTTCAGATTATATCTCTTCTGCTTTAGGATTTCATCTTGTAAGGGATATAGATAATCAGGGAAAGATATTAATCATCGGACCTGGTGGAGGATTAGATATCCTGGGAGGAATTTATAACGGTGCAGAGGAGATTTGGGGAATTGAGATGAACCCCAATGTCAAGATTTTACTTCAAAATAATTATAGCGATTACTCGGGAAATATTTATAACCGTGAGGGAATTAATATTTTAACCGGTGAAGGAAGGAGTGTATTAAAAGGATTAGACCAAAAGTTTGACTTGATTCAAATTTCTTTAATTGGCTCATCCAATACTGCTTCCGGAGGATTTTATAGCATATCTGAAAATTATCTTTATACAGTAGAGGGGTTTATGGACTTTTGGCAGCATCTTTCTGATGGAGGAAAGTTAAGTATCACTCGCTGGCTAAAATTCCCTCCTCGAGAGGTTGTACGTCTTTGCAGTATCAGTTTGGAAGTTCTCAGTCGAATGGGGATAGAAAAACCGGAAAATCATCTGGCTGTAATTCGTAGTTGGGCTACCTCTACCCTTATCTTAAGCAAAAAAGAAATAGGAGAGAAAGAGATAAGAATAATTAAAGATTTTTGTGATAAAAGGAACTTTGATACAGTCTATTTCCCGGGGATCAAGGAGGAAGATGCTAATATAAATCATATCCTGGAGCAGAGTTATTATTATCAGGAGATAGACCAATTGGTTAATAGTTTTAAGAAGGATGAGTTAAAGGATTTTTATGATAGTTATTTCTTTAATGTTTCAGCAGTCACCGATAATCAACCTTACTTCTTTTATACTCTAAAATTGCAAAATATCCCCATGATAATTAAAAGTACAGCTAATTGGCAGTCTTTAATAGAATGGGGAAATTTAATTATATTTGCCACTTTCCTTCAGGGAATCATATTTAGTATCATTTTCATATTTTTACCTTTAATTTTAAAGGGACTCCCTGTAAGTAAAAGAAAGGTAAAAATTCCTTTTTTGCTTTATTTTGCCTCTTTAGGTTTAGGGTATATGCTTTTAGAAATCTCTTTTATCCAAAAATTTATCCTCTATCTAACCAATCCTGCTTATTCTACTTCCATTATCATCTTTTCCTTTTTATTCTTCTCCGGCTTGGGAAGTTTTTATTCTAAAAAAATAGAAAAAAATTATATTAAAAGTTTGAAAATTATTATACTTTCCCTCTGTGTAATCTTATTACTATATCAAATTATTTTACCTCATATCTTTAATACTACTTTGAAATACAGTTTGTTAATGAGAATATTAATTACTATAGGACTAATTTCCCCTTTAGGGTTTTTAATGGGGATGCCCTTCCCTTTAGGGATAAGGTTGGTTAGTTCGATAGAGCAAGGAAAGGAAAAAGGGCTTATCCCCTGGTTGTGGGCGACTAACAGTTTCTGTTCTGTTATCGCCTCTGTTTCCGCAGTGATAATCGCCCTCTTCTTTGGGTTTAAGGCAGTGGCTACATTAGCTGCTCTGGCATATCTTTTTGGATTTCTCAGTATAACAGGGATAACAGAGAACAGAGGACATGGAACCAGAGAACCGTCCCCTATTCCTATTCTTTTTCTCAGTATTGTTTTGATATTTAACTTTATCAACACATTAGAAGTTTTTGCATCTGACTCGGGCAATAAACAAGATATCGTTTCCGGAGTAGTCCCCCATCATTTGTTGGCTGAAGAGATTATTGAAGATTTTTTTAGTTATATTTCCTCCCAGGAAAAGCCCAAAACCATAGTTATCTTAAGCCCGGATCATTTTAAAAGCGGAATTCTCATGGAAAGTAATTCATTTATTACTATCG
>MEYH01000076.1:19373-19506 GCA_001773955.1 Candidatus Sediminicultor quintus
AATAAAAATACCCTTCTCGATATTATTATTATTGGTAGTTTAGATTTCACTCACTATCTTCCTTTTCAGGCAGCTGATTTTCATGATACAAAGAGTATCCGAATTTTATTAAATTTTGAGGAAGAAAATTTTA
>MEYH01000077.1 GCA_001773955.1 Candidatus Sediminicultor quintus
GATTTGGGTACCGTAAGCGTCTTAATCTATCAGAAGGGGAAAGGAATTGTCCTTCAGGAGCCTTCAGTAGTCTCTATTTTAAGAGATAGCGGAAAAGTTTTAGCTGTGGGAGAAGAAGCCAAGCAAATGATAGGGAAGACGCCGGGGAACATAATTGCTATTCAGCCCATGAAGAGCGGAGTGATCGCCGATTATGAGATAACAGAAAAGATGCTGAGTTATTTTATCAGAAAAGTTTGTGGTAACAGTAAGGTGTTCCGTCCTCAGGTAGTAATTTGCGTACCGTCGGGAGGAACAGAGGTAGAAAAAAGAGCAGCGATAGAAGCAGCTATGCAGGCTGGAGCAAGGAAAGCTTATTTAATTGAAGAACCAATGGCAGCAGCTATTGGAGCTGGCTTAGATATTAGTGAACCTTATGGCAATATGATTGTTGACGTGGGGGGGGGAACCGCAGATATCGCCGTTATCTCATTAGGCGGGATTGTGGTAAGCCAATCATTGAGAGTAGCGGGTAATAATTTTGATGAAGATATTATTAAATATGTTAAAGAAAAATACAGGTTAATGATTGGTGAAAAAACTGCCGAAACTTTAAAGATTGAAATCGGTACTGCAATGGAATTAGAAGAAGAATTGTTTACCGAAATAAGAGGGAGGGATTTAGTATCCGGATTGCCTAAGAGTATTTCCATCGGTTCTAATGAAGTGCTAAAATCCATTTCTGTTTCGTTGAAGACAATAATAGAGGGAGTTAAAATAGTTATGGAGAAAATTCCTCCTGAACTGGCTGCTGATATTGCTGATAAAGGAATTATTATCACCGGTGGAGGGGCATTGTTGAGAAATTTCGATAATTTGTTATCTGAAGTGACCGGGATACCAGTTTATTTAGCTGAAAATCCAATTTCATGTGTAGCTTTAGGTGCGGGGAAAGTTTTGGACAATATTCATGTGCTTAGGAGTGGAATAGTAAGTTCATATAAGTAACTAGTAGAGCGTTTCTTTAATAATGTTACAATGATTTGTCATTGCGAGCGATAGCGAAGCAATCTCAAGTCCTTATAAATAAAGGGATTGCTTCGTCGCTTTGCTCCAATGACAGAACAAAATGTAAAGATATTTAGAGAACGCTGTACTAGTCGTTAATTTCAAATACAGATTCTTAGTCGTAAGTTGGGAGTTAGTTGATACAGTTAACCAGCCTGACTTTAATTCTTTAACCGGTAACAGGTAAACTGGCTAACTATCCTTGCGAGATATGAGATGCAAGTTTCAAGTTAATGTAGTTACATGGCAAGTTGTATGGCTACTAAGTACTAACGACTAAATATAAAGAAGGAAAAGATGAAGATAAGATTAGATAAAAATATTTGCATAAAAATTATATTTATTTTATTAATTTTATTTAGTGTGGGGATAAATATCGCCTTTAGCCAGACTGTTTTTATGCCAGTTTCAGAGATAAGTCCGGGGATGAAAGGGATAGGAAAAACTGTTTTTCACGGCACGCAGATAGAGACCTTCCAGGTGGATATCATTGATATAGTTAAAGGCGAAGGCGGAATTAGTCATTTTATATTAGTCAATTTAAGCGGGGATAAGATTAAAGAGAGCGGCGGGATCTCAGAAGGGATGAGTGGCAGCCCGGTTTATATAGATGACAGATTGATTGGAGCTGTATCTTATGCCTGGGAAATGAGTGAACATAATTTCTGCCTTGTAACCCCCATTCAAGAGATGTTAGAAATATTCAATCTCCCTTATAATAACAGTCACACTATATCGCAAGAATATAAGATCAATAATTCTTTATGGTTTACCGGAGAAAAAACAAACAAGATAAAAGTAAAAAATTCTATGAAAAATAATAGTTTTCCAGAATTAACAGGCCGAGAAGATTTTATCTTTTACCCCGTAGTTTCACCGATTATCATAAACGGCATTAAGGGTAGAACCTTAGAGAGATTAAGCAGTTCTCTAAAAAAATATAATCTTATTCCTGTTCAAGGAATCGGGTTTAATGAAAATAATGATATAGGCTTTCAAGAGGTGGGAGAAAAACCTTCCAATAAATTAGAAGCTGGTTCTGCCATAGGAATACAATTGACCCGGGGAGATATCAATATTACTTCTATCGCAACAGTAACTTATCGAGAAGGAAATAAGATTTTGGCTTTAGGGCACCCTTTTTTAAAAAAGGGTGAAGTTTCATTTCTTCTTTCCGCAGTATATATCTATCATAGTTTGCCTAATATGGTTATGCCCTTTAAATTAGGTGCACCTTTAAATTTGGTAGGGAAGATTGTCCAGGATAGAGAAGCAGGTATATTAGCCATACTGAATTCTTATCCCCGGGTAATTCCGCTTAAGATACAGGTTACAGATGTTATTTCAGGATTATCTTACCAAATGGGAGTCCAGATGATAAATGATTATGATTTGTTAGAGCCCCTGGTTTCAAACATAACTGTGCAGGCTATAGATAATGCTTTGGATAGGGTTGGAGCGGGAACTGCCCAAATAGATATAGAGATAAAAGGAAAGAAAGAAGGGCAAAAACTTTTTCGGAAGAATATGTATTACAGTTCAGATGACATAGCTATACAGACAATTACCGAAATACCAGAAATTATAGATTTAATCACAAATAATTATTTTGAAATAGTCGATTTGACGGCGATAAATATTGATATTAAAATAGATAATAAAAAGAAAATTAGTAGAATAGAGGAAGTTGTATTAGAAGATTCCTCAATTAAGCCGGGAGATCATCTTAAAGCAAAAATTAAGATTAGACCTTTTCAGGGAGAGTTAATCGAAAAGATGCTGACCATTCAGATTCCTTCCGATACATCTCCAGGCGAAGCTTTATTAATAGTAAACGGAGGAGGAGATTTAGAACATCAGCAAGAAGAGTCTATTAATAGCAGAAAAAAGAATTATAAAAGTTTAGAAGAGACTTTTAAGGACATTTCTGACCGGCCAAGAGGTAATCAAATTATTGGAGAGGTAATTATATATTCTAGTGGCTTGCCTTCCGAAGAAAATATTAGTGATAACGACCGGAGAAAAAAAGAAGAAGAGGATTTAATAATATCTAAGATCGAAACAGATAGGGTTATTGAAGGATACCTGGAGATACCTTTTATAATATTGGAAAGTTAACCAATTATTTAGTATATATAGTTATTAGATTAACCAATTCACCGATTAACCAATTCACCAATTAATTGGTAAATAGGTAAATTGGTGAATTGGATGGTAAAGATGAAAATAGTGGCTTTAATTGCGGCTGCCGGCAAGGGCAAAAGGATGAATGCCAGAATAAGTAAGCCCTTCATTCCTATTTCTGGCAAACACATTTTAGCCTATACTATTGAAAAATTTGAAAAATGTAAATTAATTGACAAAATATATCTCATAATTAGCCCTGAGGAAAGGGAGATATGTCATAAAAGCATAATATTAAAATACAGCTTTTCTAAAGTTCAAGAATTAATTGATGGAGGAGAGACCAGGCAGGATTCAGTATATAATGGTATTAAGGCATTGGATAAGGATACAGATATAGTGGTGATTCACGATGGTGCCCGTCCTTTAGTTGAAGAAACTATCATTCGGGATTCAATTGAAAAAGCACTGAAATATGGAGCAGCAATTGCAGCTATTCCCGTTAAAGACACTATAAAAAAGAGTGATAATAATTTTTTTATAAACAAAACTCTTAATCGAGAAGAGATTTGGAGAGCACAAACCCCTCAAACTTTTAAATATGATATAATTTTACCAGCTTATCGTCAGGCTTACGAGGAGAAATATTTAACCACAGACGATGCAGCGATTGTAGAAAGGTATGGACATAAGGTAAAATTAATAATAGGTTCAGAGGAAAACATTAAAATAACCACTCCTTTTGATATCATTATAGCAGAGAATTTTTTAAAGAAAGGATTTAGATTTAAGTTTAAATTATGAAAGAAATTGAAATAGACAGCTATTCCAAGATAAATTTGACTCTAAATATACTGGGAAAACGCCGGGATGGATATCATAATATCGAAACTATAATGCAATCTATTAATCTTGCTGACAGAATATTTATTAAGGAAGAGAAAGAAGGGGTAAAGATAAAATGCAGTCATCCTCTGGTACCCACCGATACCCAAAGTTTAATTTATAGGTCAGCAGAGAAGATTCTCAATAGATATAGAATAAAAAAGGGAGTTAAGATAGAAATTGATAAAAAAATCCCTTTAGCCAGCGGAATGGCGGGTGGGTCTGCTAATTCTGCCTCCATTTTAGTAGGAATAAATAAACTTTTTGCTTTAAATTTAAGCAATAAAGATTTAAGGGAAATGGGTGAAGAATTAGGGATGGATATCCCTTTTTGTATCCAGAATGGTACTGCCCTTGCTTACCACAGGGGAGAAAAAGTAACTCCTCTGCCTCCGATCAATCCACCATTGTGGATTATAGTAGTAAATCCTGGGTTTGAAATACCGACCAAGTGGGCTTATAATAATCTTGATTTGGGTCTGATTAAGAGGGAGAAGAATAATACCATACCCATGCTTAATGCCTTAAAAGAGGGAGGACTTGAGGGAATCGCCAAAAATCTATTTAATTCCTTCGAAGAGTTAATCATTAAAAAATATCGGGAAATTGGAGAAATTAAAGATAGATTAATAGAAGAGGGTGCTTTGGGCGCTCTTATGTCCGGCAGCGGTCCTACAGTTTTTGGAATAGCCCAAAACAAAGAACAGGTCTTAAAGATTTACGAAAAATTAAAATTGGAATATAAATCAATCTGGGCAGTGCATACAATTTAGTCGTTAGTCGTTAGTGAATAGTGAATAGTAAAGAAAAAAAAAGAAGTCAGGAGCCAGAAGCAAGAATAAGATCGTATTGTGTTTAGTAGAGGCACAGCGTGCTGTGTCTTCTTGTACTAACGACTATTAAAGAGGAGAGATTATGCGAATAGGTTTTGGATATGATGTCCATCCTTTAGTTTTGGGGAGAAAATTAATTTTAGGAGGAGAGGTCATTCCGTACCAAAAGGGTTTGGATGGGTATTCAGACGCCGATGTCTTAATTCATTCCCTGATAGATGCTTTATTAGGGGCAGCAGGAGACGGAGATATCGGCCAGCATTTTCCGGATAATGATGAAGAATATAAAGATATTTCCAGTCTAAGGTTATTGGAAAATATTTATGAAATATTAAAAAGAAAGAAGCTTACCATAAACAATATAGATGTTTCCGTAGTATTAGAAGAACCACGAATTACGCCTTTTATTGTGAGCATGAAAAATAATATAGCTCGAGTTTTAAAAATATCCTCTGAAAGGGTGAACATTAAAGCTACAACTAATGAGAAGATGGGTTTTGTCGGCAGAAGAGAGGGTGCGGCTTCTTATTGTGTGGTTAGTCTAAGTGATTAAACAGATGGGAATTGTATATCGTATATCGTATGTCGTATATTGTGAAGAAAATAGAAGTCAGGAACCAGAATCTAAAAAACAGAATTGATAAGATTATATAGAGTTTAGCATTTGGTGTATAAGTTCATTACGAAATACGATATACAATATACGATATACGAGTAAAAAAAGGGGGAGAAGAAGAGTAATTATGAAAAAGGAAGAAGAAGTAAGAGATAAGAAAACAGAAAAAGACGAAGAGATAAAAGAGAAAAAAACGCAGAAAGAGGAAAAAGAAGGAATAAAAGAGAAAGCTAAAAAAGAAGAAAAAAAACAAGAAGAAGGTTTTAAAGAACCCGATTTACCTGTTCTTTTTGTTTGGTTTATAAGTATGTTGAGCGGAAAAGCCTGGGAGTATTTGGGTCTCATCATGAATTCCGAGACCAAGGAAATGAATAAAGAT
Organism: Candidatus Sediminicultor quintus; assembly: GCA_001773955.1. Classification (GTDB taxonomy): domain Bacteria; phylum Atribacterota; class Phoenicimicrobiia; order Phoenicimicrobiales; family Phoenicimicrobiaceae; genus Sediminicultor; species Sediminicultor quintus. Next base: position 5,885 of record MEYH01000077.1, read on the forward strand.
TTAAAAAAAGCTAAAATTGCCATAGATACTGTGGCATTTTTATATGATCAGATTAAAGATGATTTAAACCCGGAAGATTTTAAGCGGATCGAAAATTTACTGGCAAATTTAAGAATGAATTATGTGGAGAAGTTGAAAGAATCATAAGATACTTCCAATTCGTAGGACAGGCGTCTCGCCTGTCTAAAAGAAGGAATATTAACAAGAGAAAAGCGGGGAGGGTGCAAGAATAATGGAAAAATATTTTCACAAAACCGGATTAAGTTTGTTGGTCCTATTTTTAATCTTAATTTTGAGCACTACAATAATTTATGCTCAAGATTATCAGACCTATTATAAAAATGGGTATGTATATTTCTCTCAGGAAAAATATGAGATGGCCGAGAAAAATTATAAAAAAGCTATAGAACTGAATCCAGATTTCGAGGATGCCCACTACTGGTTGGGGAAAGTATATCAACAGACCGGTGCTTATAGTCAGGCTGTAGAACAATGGAAAGAAGTTTTAAGAATTAACCCCGGAAATCAATATGCCTTTCGGAATTTAATAGACAGTTTTAAGAGCTCCTCCCGGGTTCAGTCAGATAAAGCAAATGATTTTTTGGATGAAGGAATTAAGATAATTGGAAATCCGGAAGAATATCTTTTTAAAGCAAATGCCCCTTCTGTAGATAGTTTATTGAGTGCCATTCCTTATTTTAAAAGAGCAGCCAGTATAGAATCGAATTTATTGGAAGCTTTTTACTGGATGGGTGACACTTATCGAGTTTTAGGGGAGAAGAGTACCCGACAGTTTAATCCTTTAGCTATGGAAAGTTATATAAAAGTTATCAATATAGAGGAAGCTGCTAATCCAATATCTTTTGATCATCCTTCAGCATATTGGCGTTCTTACGTGCAATTAGCCAAAATATATCGTTCTTTGGGGTTGAAAGATAGAGAAGAAAAATTGTGGCTTCAGTTGGAAAAAGCAAAATCCCTCCCCTATAAACAGGTTTTAGAAAGAAAAGGGTATTTTGGTTTTGGCTATCCTTATCGAATAGAAGTTTACTTTAAAGATGGAGATAAAATAGAGAACTGGAGTTATCCGGAGAAGGAAATCATTTTTACAGTAATAAATGGAGAAGTAGAGGGCGAAAAAAAGAAAGAACCCGAACAAAGTGAAATAGAAACAAAAACTGATAATCCATAACTAAAAACTTGCATCTAAAGCTAACGACTATTCACTAACGACTAAACGACTAAAAGAGGGGTGAAGAATAAATCTTAAAGGAAAAAGCAAGCATCAAACGTTTAGGAATAATGGGTGGAGTATTTGACCCCATACATTATGGACATTTATTTACAGCTGAAGAAGCAAGAGTTGAATTTAAATTAGATAAAGTAATATTTGTTCCCTGTCGCCAGCCTGCCCACAAAAGAGCAAATGATATATCTGCCCCTGAAGATAGATATTTAATGACTGTACTGGCCATTACTAATAACCAATTTTTTGAGGTATCCAAAGTTGAACTCAATAGGCCGGGACCTTCTTATTCTATAGATACTATCAAAGAATTTTTAAAAAAATATAACCATGGTGTGAAAATATTTTTTATTACCGGTGCCGATGCTTTTTTAGAGGTAGATTCCTGGTATAAAAGTGATAAATTAATTAGACTTTGTCAGTTTGTGGCTGCAACCAGACCAGGATATGATTTGAATAAATTAGACCAGAAATTTAAAAAAATTATTAAAATTATGGAAATTCCTGCCTTATCTATATCTTCTACTGATATCAGAAGAAGAGTGAGAGAGGGGAAAAGCATAAAATATTTACTCTCCCAAGAAGTGGAAGAATATATCGACAAAAAAGGATTATATCGTAAAATGTAACATTTAGTGCCTGGCGCAAAATGTTACATTTTATACCAGGGACATCTTAAGACAAGAGATAGGTGATGAGAGTGGATATCGATTTAATAAAATTAAAATTAAAAGAGATGCTGGGTGAAGAGAGATTAGAACACTCGGTTAATACTTCTAAAATTGCCCGTAAATTGGCTATAAAGTATAATTATAATGCGGATAAAGCCGAAGTTGCCGGATTATTGCATGATTGTGCCAAAGATTTAGATTATCAAACTTTGGAAAAGATGGTTTTAGAATATAATATCCAACTTGATGAAATTGTTCAAAAAATTCCTAAATTATTACACCCTCTGGTAGGGATAGTGATTGCAAAAAAGGAATTTAACATTCAAGATCCTGTTATTTTAAAAGCAATAAAAACACATAGTACCGGTGCAGCTCAAATGTCCCTTTTAGATAAGATAATTTATCTAAGTGATAAAATTGAACCTTTAAGGAATATGAACGGCGTGGAAGAAGTAAGAAAAATGGCAGAAATAGATTTAGATAGAGCAGTCTTAATGGCCCTGGATAAAGGATTACTCTACCTGATAAATAAAAATTTATTAATTCATCCAATTTCTATTGAAGCCAGGAACAATATCCTGCGCAAGGTGGTTTTTGTTTAATGTATGAAAATAATTTAAGGAAAAGCATAAGAAGGAATAAAAAAAGAGAGTTAAAAAAGAAAAAAGAAAAAAAAATAATCTTGATTATGCTTTCTGTCCTATTATTAGCTGGCCTATTTTTTTTATTAGAATATTTTGGGATATTTCCCTTCAGCTCTGACATAATGTCTTACAATCGAGTGAATATCTTAATTGTGGGCTGTGATGAGATTGAAAACCATGGGCGTGCGGATACTATTGTTTTTTTAAGCATTTCTCCAAAGACTAAAGATGCCCTTATCCTGTCCATTCCCAGAGATATCAGGGTGGAAATTCCAGGAAGAGGAATGGACAAAATAAATCATGCCTATGCTTTTGGAGGCGAAAGCTTGCTATCTGAAACTGTCAGTTCTTTTTTGGATGTACCGATTCATTTTTATGCAGTGGCAGATTTTAACGGATTTGTTTATATTATTGATGAGTTAGGCGGGGTAGAGATTGATGTAGAAAAAGAGATGTATTATGTGGATAAGGCAGGAGGGGTGGAAATAAATCTTCACCCGGGGAAGCAAATATTAGATGGGGAAAAAGCCTTGCAATACATAAGATTCAGATACGATAGATTGGGAGATTTAGGCCGAATAAAAAGGCAGCAAAAATTAGCCTTAGTCGTAATAAAAAAAATGATAAGCTTTGATTCTATAATTAAAATTCCCCAGATATCTGAAGGGATGAAAGGATATATAGAGACTAATATAGATGCACGAGATACTGTTGCCTTAGCTAATTTGTTCAGAGGCGTAAATCAAGAAAAGTTTAGGGTTGAAACCGTTCAGGGCAACCCAGTTTACATTGAAGGAATTAGCTATTTAGAACCAAACGTGAAAGAAGTACAGCAAAGAGTGAAATCACTGATCCATGGTAACGAATAGCGGGATGAAAGTCGAAGTTTTAACCAGACTAATTTAGATTTAGTTATAATATTGGGAAAGGATATGACAAATTAGTCATTAGTCGATAGTGAATAGTCGTTAGTAGGATAGGCGTCTCGCCTGTCTATTAGTCAACTAACGACTAAATAAATATATCGTTTTTAGCGTATAATGTTTAGTAGAAAAGCGAAAAACCATAATTCAAAACTTGAAACTTTTTTATACAAAGTATTGTTTTTAATGTAGGGGTCGAATTTATTCGACCCGTGTTTTGCGGGTTTAATAAATCAAGCCCTTACACCAAATTCGGAGTTTGCTATGACAGAGTGCATGATAAATTAATAACTGACAACGGTATTTAATACTAACGACTATTCACTAACGACTAACGACCAATTAAAAAGAGGTGATGTTTTGAATAAAAATTCATTAGCTATTGCAAAAATAGCTGTAGCTGCTGCCGAAGATAAAAAAGCAAAAGACACAGTAATATTAAACCTAAGCAAACTGACTCTAATTGCTGATTATTTTGTAATCACCAGCGGTGATTCCGAACCTCAATTAAAGGCAATAAGCATTTTTATTATGAGGAAATTAAGAGAAAATAAAATTAGATTATTACATTATGAAGGCAAGCCTGGGACAGGATGGATATTGTTAGATTACGGTGATGTGATAGTTCATATATTTTCTAAAGAGAAAAGGGATTTTTATGACCTGGAATATATTTGGCAGGAAGCAAAGAAAATTCGTTTATTAAAAAGAAAGAAAATATTAAAGGAGGAAAAGTAATGAGTGCGAGTGAAGAAGGTAAGGGAAATTGGTTTTTCGGATTAATCATATTAACGGTTGGTATCATATTTATAGTTGAAAATTTCACTGAATTAGAAATATGGGGAAGAGTATGGAATCTGTGGCCGGTAATTTTACTTATTTGGGGAATTAAAGAAATTTGGCAAAATAAATCCATTTTTTTTGGGGTAATGTTAATAGCTTTAGGAACCATCTTTTTAGCTAAATATTTTTTCGGTTTTGAAGTATCAGAAAATATCTGGAAATATTGGCCAATATTAATCATTGCCCTGGGAATCGATCAAATTTTTAAATCTTTGGGAGGAGTTAGAGCTAAAACTAAGAGGAAAGTAAAAGAAGAAGAAATATAATTACTTTTTGTCTACTTCTTGTTGCTGTCGTCCTTTCTTGTTTTTTACTCTTTTAATTTCTACCAAAAGGACTATAGCTCCGATACACAAATTAAAGTAAAAGACTATAAATCTCCAAGTCCCTACAAAGAGACCTAGAAGGTGAAGAGGAACAAAGAAAGAAAATAATGAGGCAAAACCTGCTTCTGCTGTCCCGCTGCCGCCCGGAGTAGGCATAAAAGGTAAAATAAAATAGAATATAACTTGCATTACTAATACATGGGAGAAATTAAAATGTAGGTTAAATCCCCAAAGAAGCAGGGGGGCTACCAAGAAAAAAGTGCCCCAATAGATAATTGTATAGAGGGTAGATAATAGTAGTTTAATCCAATTTTCTTTTAGTAAAGAAAAATTCTTGTGAAATTCTTTGATTTCCAGGATTACTCTATTGAATAAGTGTGATATTTGTTCTTTTCTTGAAAACTTCGAGATGCAGGGTAAATGTTGAATTTTAGATATTATTCCTGACATCTTCTCGGGGTATTTTACTGCCAAGATAAATAAAAAGAGAAGAAACAGAGAAATTAAGATAGCTCCGTTGATAAGGATGGCAGAACGAATAGTGTAATTAGTCATTGTTCTTTTAAAGGTAAAAAAGATGATAGGGGTAAAAATGGTAAAAACTATGGTCTTAGTCAGAGGCATAATAGTGGCAGCCATAGTAGCCTTACCTAAAGTCATGTTATTTTTTATATCTTTATTAAATAGATATAGTTGAGCGGGTAGGGTACCGGAGAAGAAAGGGGTTACACCACCGGCAAAGTTACTAATATAGTACACTTTTAAGGCTTCGGTAAAAGTAATATTTTCATTAACTGTTTCTACGGTCATTTTTATTCTAAGAGCATCTATCACTGCAATAAATACCATTAGAACAAAAGCTAAGAAGAGGTATTTTTTATTCACATAAGATAAACTTATCCAGGTATCCTGGTTAGTAGTAACAAAAATAATAATTAAGGCAGTTATGGTACCGATAAATATAGAAATACCCAATCCTTTAAGTAATCTTTTTTTATCTAAAATCAATTCATCCAAAAAGTTATTCACTCCTTGATTAGTTGTTAGTGAATAGTGAATAGTCGTTAGCATTAAATATAGGTTTTTATTTTTTAGTTTATAGTTTACATATAAGAAAAATCGGTTTATAATTCATTGCAAGAGTGTATGATAATACACAATCCATACAAACTCTGAGCCCTCTATAGTCTTACAACTTGTAAACTGGAACCTACGAATTAGAGTATAACATATTTTTATTTGCAATTTACATAAAAGCTATTTTTTAAAGAAACACATTATTAAATAACAAGATATTATTTGAAATCGAAAATTATTAAAAAGTTTGCAGATTGGAATATTACAGGATAAAGATATTAATTTAATTGTATAGGAATTTCCTTTTTTGCAAATCTATTGTAGATTAAATACTTATGTTTAAACGCTCTAATTGCGTATCTTGCATTTTATAATTAATACTAACGACTATTCACTATTCACTAACGACTAATTTGGCAGAAAGGAAGAAACAGTAATGAAAGGAACCATAGTAAATGTAATTGCCATTTTTTTAGGGTGTTCAGTGGGACTTATTTTAAAGAGTAAGTTTCCTGAAAAGATTGGGAAGATTGTCATGCAAGCCTTGGGATTAGCTGCCTTATTAATTGGTGCACAGATGGCTCTCAAAACCAACAATATTTTATTGGTAATCTTTTCCCTGGTAATTGGTGGAGTTATTGGTGAAACCATAGGTATCGAAGAAGGCTTGGAAAGATTTGGAGAAAAAGTTAAGCAAAAATTTAAAAGTAATGATACCTCAGAAAGATTTGTAGAGGGGTTTGTAACTGCCAGCTTGTTATATTGTGTGGGGTCTATGGCAATAATGGGTGCCCTCAAAGAAGGATTAAGCGGTAACCCGGATATATTTTATGCTAAATCATTGATGGATGGTGTTACTTCTCTTGCCTTTACTGCTGCCATGGGAATAGGAGTATTGTTTTCGGTAATTCCGGTTTTTTTATATCAGGGAGGAATTACTCTGCTGTCCCTATTGATTAAAGACTTCCTTTCTCCTGAGATAATAAACGAGATGACTGCAGTGGGAGGAATTTTAATATTAGGAATAGGCTTTGGATTATTGGAAATAAAGAAGATTAAGGTAGGAAATCTATTACCTGCCATCCTGGCCGCCGCTCTTTTAGCAGCATTTTTTAACTAAAAGACCTGACAGAAAAGAGCCCCTTGGTATGGTTTTGCAAAGTTAAATCTGGTAAATTTGTATCATGGTAAATTCGCTTCATTGATTAGTGGATTGTTTAGTTGTATAATTTAAGTATTAACTATTAATTTAAAGTATTGGAGATTGTACAAGATGCAAAAAAAGACTATTAAAGATTTGAATAAAAATCAATTAGAAGGTAAAAGGGTTCTGGTAAGAGTTGATTTTAATGTTCCTCTAAACGAAAAATTAGAGATTACTGATGATACGAGAATAAAAGCAGCCCTTCCCACTATTAAATATTTAACTTCTCATCAGGCGAAAGTAATTTTGATGAGCCATTTAGGTCGTCCCAAAGGGAAAGCGGTTGAGAAATTAAGATTAGACCCGGTGGCCAAAAGATTGAGCGAATTATTGGGACAGGAAGTTAAAAAACTTAATGATTGTATCGGAGAAGAGGTAGGAAAAATTGTTTCAAATATGGAAAAGGGTGAAATTGTCTTATTGGAAAATCTAAGATTTCATCCGGAAGAGGAAAAAAATGATTACGAATTTTCTAAAAAATTAGCCAATTTAGCTGATATTTTTGTGAATGATGCCTTTGGCACAGCTCATCGAGCTCATGCTTCTACTGTTGGTGTGGCCAGGATGTTGCCATCTTGTGCCGGGTTTTTAATGGCCAAAGAAATAGAAGTATTGAGCGATTTATTAGAGAATCCCAAGAGACCTTTTGTGGTAATATTGGGAGGAGCTAAGGTATCCGGAAAAATAGATGTTGTTCAGAATTTATTAAATATTGCAGATAGAATATTGATTGCCGGTGGAATGAGCTATACCTGTTACGCTGCTTTAGGGTATAAGGTAAGCAATCTGCTATTAGAAGAGTATGATTTAGGAATAGTTAAGAAAATGTTAAAGAAAGCTGAAGAACAGGGGAATAAAATACTTTTACCGATTGATTTAGTAGTGGCCAAAGAAGCGTCAGAAAAAGCAGAGAGTAAAGTGGTAGAAATAAAGGATATACCTGAGGATGTAATAGGAGTAGACTTGGGGGATAAATCTATAGCCATATTTGAAAAAGAGATTAAAAAGGCAAGGACTGTATTCTGGAATGGGCCAGTGGGAGTATTTGAAATAAAAAAATATGCTAAAGGGACCAATAGAATAGCAAAAACATTAGCAGATATGCAGGGGAAGGCGGTAACTATAATTGGCGGCGGAGATTCTATTGCTGCAATCGAAAATGCAGGGTTAGCAGAGATGATGACTCATATTTCTACCGGCGGAGGAGCTTCTTTGGAATTTTTAGGTGGGAAAAAACTTCCTGGTATAGAGATTTTACCAGAAAAATAAAAATTTATTTTAATCAAAATTAGGGGGAACGGTTTTTAATTTATCTTTAAGAATCGTTCCCTGATTCGTTAAGGGAAAATTTTATAATTTTTTTCGCCATCCTTTGCCAGTGAGTTCCTCTCCAGTAATATTTTTTACAAGAAGGACAATAAACAAACTTCTTTTGAGTTAAAAATACATAAGGAGGTACATGGGTTTTAACTTCTTTTTTATCGATATCTTTGGTGGGGGTGTTACATAGAGAACAACGAGAAAATATTTTTGCATTAAGCTCAATTTCTAATTTTAACCCCTTTATTATCCCTGCTAACTGCTCTTCCCAGTGGTCACCTTTAATAAACAAGAAATCACAGATATTTCGTCTTTTAATCAGATTAGCGTCTCTGGTGAGCAGTATTCTTCCTTCTTGCCGTGCAGTTAGGATGAGAGATAAATCATTATCGAAGGAAGGATAAGCGGTATCGTAGCCTAAGATGCGCAGCCATTTAACTAATTTACCCAACATTCTGTCAGCTAAAAATTTTATTTCTTCTTCTTTTTTTTCTTCTATATTACTATTTCCCCTCATTTTTCTATATTAAACTTATTCTTAGAATATTTAACTTTTCTTTTTTAATTTATTTGTCATATGATTATAAATTAACTAAAAAATTATCTCTAAATTATTATACCACGCTATTATTTAGTTAGCCAGTTAATTAGCCGTTAGTGAATAGTGAATAGTCGTTAGTATGAAATACAAGTTATCAGTTGACAGTTTTCAGTTTACAGGTGTCGGTTATCATTATTCAGCTAAAAGCTAAAAACGAAAAGCGAAAAACCATAGTTCAAAACTCAAAACTTTTTCTCACTATTAAATTTTAAATTTTGAGCTATGGCTTTGCGTTTTGCGCTTTTCGTTTTTCGCTATATACTATACGCTAAACGCTGTCTTTCTTCACGTAATACGTAATACGATATACGAGAGAGCTTGACAACTCGGGAATTTAGTTATATTATTTATATACCCCCATAGGGTATCATATAAACACAGGATAAATTGTCACCATTATGAATGATTCAGGTTTTAATCAACTGGAAAAAATAAAAATATTAAGTCGATTAAAAAGGATAGAAGGTCAGATCAGAGGTATCCAGGGGATGATTATTGAAGGAAGACCATGTTCAGATATTATGGTTCAAATGACAGCGGCTAAATCAGCTCTTAATCAAGTAAGCAAATTAATTTTAGAAAACCATGTTAATTTCTGGTTTGATTCATCTGTTTCTTCTGATGATATTTCTCAGGAGATGATTGCCGAGGTAATGGACCTGATATTGAAATTTATAAAATAAGAAATAAGTACTTGGAGTGCCTAAATATAGAATTTGGGAACCTATAACCAGGAGATAGGATAAAACGGAGATGATTGAAAGAACAGTTATTCCTGATTCAGCGAGCTATGTTAGTGTAAACTTTTTCTATCTTTTCTTTCGCTTTCTTAACTCGATACTCTATTGAATTCATTGACAATTATTTATATTATAAATTATAATTTAATGGGATTTAAGAAAGTGGGAAACAATAAGAAACATTATTGGAGGATAAATTAGATATAAATGTTATGCCAAATATGCAAGAAAAAAGAAGCTGCTATAACTTTCACTAAAGTCGTTGGAGGGCAAAAAACAGAGATTCATCTTTGCAAAGATTGCGCCTCTATCTTTAGTGATAAATTTTCCATATTTCCTCTTCCCCAGTTTGACATTAATGATTTATTGGCCGGCCTGTTAAATGCTATAGATCTTTACCATAAAGAGGAAGGGGTTATTCCGGGTAAAAAAATAGAGTGCAGTAATTGCCATTTGACCTATGATGAGTTTAAACAATCTGGAAAATTAGGCTGTAGCGTCTGTTATCGCGATTTCAGAGAACAATTGACCCCTCTTTTAAGAAGGTTGCATGGAAATAGTGAACATGTGGGGAAAATACCGCGGCAATCTAAGAGTAAATTGAATAAAATTAGGAAAATCAAACAACTCAGGAAGGAATTACAAGAACTGGTATTACAGGAAGAGTACGAGAAGGCAGCAAAGACAAGAGATGAGATATTGAAGCTTGAAGGAGTATTAAAGAAAAAAAATGCAAAATAAAGATAAAAGTATAATATTACAAAATCTAAAAGAATCTTCAACTGAATGGATTGACGGGCAAGGCCCTTTATCGGATATAGTAATAAGTTCGAGAATTAGATTGGCACGAAATGTTGAAGGAATTCCTTTTTCGCCACGAGCTGAGCAAGCGGAATTAAAAAATATATTTGAGCTAAGCCGGCAGATTGTAGAAGAAGATTCTCTTTTTAAGGATTCTAATTTACTTTTATTGGATGAATTAACTCCCCTGGAAAGTCAATTTTTAGTGGAAAAACATCTAATTAGCATTTATCACGCTCAAGAGAAACACCCTTACCGAGGGTGTGTTTTTAATCAAAAAGAGACATTAAGTGTCATGGTTAACGAAGAAGACCATTTTCGAATTCAATATTTACTTTCAGGGTTGCAATTAAATAATATTTGGAAACTTATTAGTGATATTGACGATGAAATTGAAAAAAAGGTAACTTATGCCTTTAGCGAAAAAGAAGGATATTTAACTTCCTGCCCTACCAATGTAGGAACCGGGATGAGGGCTTCAATCATGTTACACCTGCCGGCTCTGGCAATGGTAAACGGTATAAATGATATATTAAAAGCCATATCTAAAATAGGTTATGTAGTTAGAGGATTTTATGGAGAAGGAACCGAAGTAATGGGAAATTTATTTCAGGTTTCAAACCAAATTACTTTAGGTCTTTCAGAAGAAGAGATTATTGACAATTTGGAAAAGGTTAATCAACAGATAATAAACAAGGAGCAGAAGGTAAGGAAAGAGCTATTATCTAATTCTAAAAGTCAGTTGGAAGATCAAGCATGGAGAGCTTATGGCATCTTAAGTAGTGCCCGGATCATATCTTCAACGGAAGCAATGGAACTGTTGTCTAAATTAAGGTTCGGAGTAGGTTTAGGGATAATTCCCTACCCTGATTTAGGGGCTTTAAACAAATTGATGTTACTAATACAACCAGCTTATTTGCAAATGTTAACTGGCAAAGGTTTAGATCCTTTTAGCCGGGATTTGCAAAGAGCGGTGTTGATTAGAAATGAGATTAATCATTAGTGAATAGTATATAATAATAAAACGAAAAATGAAAAGCGCAAAATGCAAAACTATAACTCAAAATTAAAAATTGAGAGAAAAAGTTTTGAATTTTGAATTATGGTTTTTCGCTTTAAGTTTTTAGCTTAATAAAGAGATTGCCACGCTCCGATAAATCGGAGCTCGCAATGACTATTTATACTAACGACTATTCACTATTCACTAATGACTATATTAATTGGTCAATTGGTCAATCGGGGAATTGGCTAATTGCCAAATTATTATTAATTATCTAATCAGGTAGTTTAAAATTATTTACTAAAACGGAAGGATGTGTATAAAGATTGTTTAAAAGATATACCGAAAAAGCAAAGAGGGCTATAATGATAGCTCAAGAAGAAGCGATAAACCTAAATCATGACTACATAGGGACTGAGCATATTCTTATTGGTTTAATAAAAGAAGAAGAAGGAGTTGCCTCCCAGGTTTTAAGACAATTGGGGGTAAATGTAGATAAAGTAGTGGAAGAGGTAGAGCGATTAGTTGGAAAAGGTGAGTATCAGCAAGTAGGTGAGATTGCTTTTACTCCTCGAGCGAAAAAAGTTTTAGAAATAGCCTCTCAAGAGGCAAGTCAATTAAAAAATAACTATATTGACACCGAACACATATTGTTAGGGTTAATAAAAGAAGGAAGCGGAGTAGCGGTTAGAATTTTAGCAGACCTGGGTATTAATCTGGATAATGTTTATTCTGAAATTATGAAAGTTCTAATGGAGGGTGAGGCTCAAGGTTTTCCATCTGCTCCAGGAAAAAGAACAACGAAGACTCCTGCTTTAGATGAATTTGGAAGAGATTTAATTAAATTAGCCCAAGAAGATAAATTGGATCCGGTTATTGGCAGGAGCACGGAAATTCAAAGAGTGATACAAATTTTAAGTAGAAGAAAGAAAAACAATCCCTGTATAATAGGAGAGGCCGGGGTAGGCAAGACGGCTATTGTAGAAGGTTTGGCTCAGAAGATAACTAATAATGATGTTCCGGAGATATTAAAAGAAAAAAGAATTATCTGCCTTGACCTAGCTTTAATTGTTGCTGGTACTAAATACCGAGGTGAATTTGAAAAGAGATTAAAGAAGATTGTTAAAGAAGTTCAGGAATCAAATGATGTTATATTATTTATTGATGAAATACATACCCTGGTAGGAGCCGGCGCAGCTGAAGGAGCAATAGACGCTTCTAATATATTAAAGCCTGCTTTAGCAAGGGGCGAGCTTCAAGTTATTGGTGCAACTACTGCCGATGAATACCGCAAGTATATTGAAAAAGATGCTGCTTTAGAGCGAAGATTTCAACCTATTTATATATCCGAACCTTCAATAGAAGAGACTGTTATGATATTGCAAGGACTTAAGGACAAGTATGAAGCCCATCATAAAATAAAAATTACCGATCAAGCATTAGAGGCAGCAGCACATTTGTCAGCTCGTTATGTTTCGGGTAGATTTTTACCGGATAAGGCTATCGATTTGGTAGACGAGGCGGCTTCCAGGATTAAATTACAAAACACTATTTTTCCACCCGACCTGAAAGAAGTAGAAATGAAATTAAATAAAATAAAGAAAGAAAAGGAATCAGCAGTAAAATTGCAAGAATTTGAAAAAGCAGCCCAATTAAGAGAAAAAGAAAAAAAGTTAGAAGCTGAACTCCAAAAGATGAAAGAAAAATGGGAGACCAGAAGAATGGTTAGTAAAGTGGAAGTTACCGAAGAAGATATTGCAGAAATTGTATCCAGCTGGACCGGGATTCCAATTTTTTCTCTTAAAGAGGGAGAGGCACAAAAACTACTTAGAATGGAGGAGGAATTACATAAAAGGATAATTGGACAGGATGAACCTATAATATCTATTTCTAAAGCCATAAGAAGAGCTCGAGCTGGGATGAAAAGCCCCAAACGTCCCATTGGCTCTTTTATATTTTTGGGACCTACCGGAGTAGGCAAAACAGAATTAGCCCGTACTTTAGCAGAATTTCTTTTTGGTGATGAAAATGCATTGATAAGTTTAGATATGTCAGAATATATGGAAAAATTTGCTGTTTCTCGATTAATTGGAGCTCCCCCTGGTTATGTGGGGTATGAGGAGGGAGGTCAATTAACTGAAAAAGTTAGAAGAAAACCTTATTCGGTAATTCTATTAGACGAGATAGAAAAAGCACACCCCGATGTCTTTAATATATTACTACAAATATTTGAAGATGGTAGATTGACTGATTCCCAGGGGAGAGTAGTAGATTTTAAAAATACAGTTATTATTATGACTTCTAATGTTGGGGCTACCCTGATTAAAAAAGAAGCCACTTTAGGATTTCGGGGGACCAATGAACCTGAAGAGATTTCCTATAAAGAGATAAAAAATAGAGTAATGGGAGAGTTGAATAAAACCTTCCGACCGGAATTTTTAAATAGAATTGATGAGGTAATAGTCTTTAAATCCCTTATTAAGGAGGAAATTAAAAAAATAGCCAGTCTAATAATAAACAATGAAGTAAAAAAATTATTAGAAGAGCGAAAGATTGGCCTGGAAACAACAGAGGAAATTAAAGAATTATTGACTAAAGAGGGTTATGATTCTAATTTTGGAGCTCGTCCTTTAAGGCGGACCATTGAAAGATTGATAGAAAATCCTATTTCTGAAAAGTTATTGGCTGGTGAATTTGAAGAAGGGGATTGTATATTAATTAAGGCAAAGGACGGGAAAATAATGTTTTCTAAAAAGAAAAAATGACCAGATTAAGGTAGAGGAGCTAAAATGGGTAAAGAAGAAAAAGCTTTTTTTCGGTGCCAGCAATGTGGCTATGAATCTTCCAGGTGGTTGGGGCGTTGTCCCGATTGTGGAGGATGGAATACTTTAATTGAAGAAGTATTTAGAGAAGAGAAAAAATATTCTCTTCATCCTGAAGGGCATTCTATACCTTTACCCATTAGTAAAATTGAGATAGAAGAAAGTAAATCGAGATATAGAACAGAAATTTCGGAGTTTGATAGAGTATTAGGCGGGGGAATTGTCCCTGGTTCCCTAATTTTAGTTGGGGGAGAACCGGGCATTGGAAAATCTACTCTTCTTTTACAAATAGCCAATTCCTTGAGCAGTAACTGTGGGGTAATATTATATATTTCGGCAGAAGAATCACTTTATCAGATTAAATTAAGAGCTACCCGATTAGGTGTTCTTGCGGAAAGGCTTTTTTTAGTTTCTGAAACCGATATAGAAGTTATAAAAAAACATATCAGTGAAATTAAACCAAAAGTGGTTATTGTAGATTCTATTCAAACTATTAATGATTACGAGATTAGTTCCTCACCGGGAAGCATTAGTCAGGTAAGAGAATGTACTGCTCAATTAATGCGTTTAGCCAAGAGTAAAGAAATTTCTATCTTTATTATTGGACATGTAACTAAAGGAGGAATACTAGCAGGGCCTAAAGTTCTTGAACATATTGTAGACACTGTTCTCTATCTGGAGGGTGAACAATACAATATTTACCGGATACTTCGTTCTACAAAGAATAGATTTGGTTCTACCAATGAATTGGGGATATTTAAAATGGGAGAAAAAGGCTTAATAGAAGTATTAAATCCTTCTGAATTGCTTCTTTCAGAAAAACCTTCTCATGTTTCTGGTTCAGTGGTGGCAGCTACCTTTGAAGGTAGCAGGCCATTATTGGTAGAGATGCAAGCGTTGGTGAGTTATAGCAGCCTGGGTATACCTCGAAGGATGACTACCGGCGTAGACTATAATCGGGTTTTACTAATTCTGGCGGTTCTCGAAAAAAGAGTGGGATATTCCTTACACTCTCAAGATGTTCATGTAAATATTGCTGGTGGGATAAAGGTATTAGAACCGGCCTTAGATTTGGCTATTATTACGGCTATAGCTTCAAGCTTTAAGGACGTGCCGATTGATCCAGCTACGGTTATATTTGGAGAAGTAGGGCTGGCTGGAGAAGTTAGGATGGTGAATCAGGTAGAAAAACGGATACAGGAAGTATTTAAAATGGGCTTTAAAAGATGCATTCTTCCAAAAAGCAATTTAAAGAGTTTAAACAATTTTT
>MEYH01000078.1:0-7039 GCA_001773955.1 Candidatus Sediminicultor quintus
TGACCTAAGTTATATGGATACTTTGACCTCACAATTATCCAATTTAGCTTTTGCTATAATGAGTGATTCCCTGACTCCTAAAGGCAAATATATTCTAGCCTCTACAAGCAGTCAGCATTATGGTGATTGGGATTTCATAGATTTATATGATTTTTGTAATCAATTATTAGTTTATTCTAATAATATCAACGTAAAAAATATTGCTTTAAGCATTCAGCAGACTTTAAATTATGCAGTAATAAAATCAGGCTACAGTGGCCTAGGCGTAAGTCGTTCTCGAGGACTTTCTATATATTTCCCGTATTATTATTACCACAATTATTACAACCATACTAATTTTGCTCAGGACACTTTCTGGGATGAAATGCTTTTATCTTTGGGACTTTAATGATATGATTGTCATATGCTTAAACGAAAATATTTATGGTTTATTTTAATAATAATTCTGGTTATAGTCCTTTCTTTATATTTTATCTATAATGGAAAAAATAAGAGTTCGGTTCAGAAGGAAGAGGAGATAGAGGAAACCGAAGAAGATATAGTAGTACAAGAAGCTCCGGTTAAGATAGAGAGGGGTACCGTGGTAGGAATGAAAGCCGGGAAAAAAGAATGGGAGATAGAAGCCGATAAAATATCTTTAGCCGAAGATAGAAAAAAGACTATCTTTGAAAAGATTAAAAGAGCAGTTATTTTTAAAGACAATGAACCCTATCTAAATATTAGGCTTAATAAATGTATTGCCGATATGGGAAGCAAAAGCATGGAATTAGTGGGAGAGGTAGTTATCGAAACTAAGGAGGGGGATATCCTAAAAGGGGAAAGGTTTTACTGGGATTCGGAAGAGGAGACCCTGGCCAGCCTGGAACCGGTGGAATTAATAGTAAAAGAAAACAATATTATCGCCGACTGGCTGGTAAGTGATGTTGAACTAAATAAACTTGAATTACAGGGAAATGTAAAAGTAACCTTTATCATTGAATAATCTTACACCTTGTATTCGTTTTCTCCCCTTAAAAAAAGGGGGGGTGAACAAGGTGAGGGTTTTATAAATATTATTAACAATTGACGAATTTAACTGGCAAACAGGTAAACCGGGTAACTGGATAACTAATACCAAATGAAAGGAGTTTTTATGTATAATGAAAAATTGTAAAAAATTCCGCTTTAATAGATTTTTAATCACGTTTTTTGGCTTGTCCCTGATTATTTTTTTATCATTTTGTGCCTCTGCCCAGGAAGAAAAAAAAGAATCGGAAGTAAATATTCAGGCAGACAATGTAACTTATGATAAGAGTACTGATAAAATGGTCTTTGAAGGAAATGTAATCATTATCCAGGAAGATATCACGCTAACTGCTCAGGGAGCTGATTTTGATGTAGATAAAAAGATTGGCCAGATAAAGGGTGATATAAAATTAGTCCAGAGTGATATTACTATTACCGGTGAAACTTTGGAAGCTTTTCTTAATGATAAGAAGTATATCTTTCAGGAGAAAATAATATTGGTTCAGGAGCGAAAAGACAAAGAAGACAAAGAAGATAACATTACCTGGAATTGTAATAATCTGGAGATTTTTACTGATACCCAGGATTTAACTGCCGCCGGAGAAGTAAAGATTTTTAAGAAAGATTATACCATCACTGCCGGGGTAGCAGTATATAATGACAAAGATCAGAAGATTACTTTGACAGGTAAAGTAAGAATAGACGAAGAGGGCGGCAGATGGATTACCGGCGAGAAAGCCGTCTTTTATATTGACAGTGAAAGATTAGAAGTAGAAGGAAATGTCCGCAGCGGCATCAAATTAGACTAAAAGTGTCCTAAAGGTGCCAGGCACCTTTAGGACACTTTTGGCAGGCAGGGGGGATTTTATGGGAATTATGAATATAAAAAAAATAATAATTTTTCTATTAGCAATAGGGGTAGTGGCGGCAGCAGCGGGATGTGCAAGGTGGCCTGAAGGACCAGAACCAGAACCCGGGGAAACCGAGTATCAATTAGAGATTACCGTGGAAGTTTCAGGGATAATCGATTCTAGTAACGGAATTTATTATATAGTTATGGATGCTGATGGAAATCCAGCTACTGGACCCGGAGATTATGTTTCATTTTGGGATGATAGATTTTATTACATTAGATTAGAGTATGGATTCTTTGATTTTGCTCAAGTACAGGATGATTTTGAATCAATATTCGATGGAGGCAGCTTTAGTGGAAATAAGATTCAAGTAACCATAGCTTTAAGTGATTTAGGAGATCCGAACAGTATCGACATCAATGTTGTAACTACTGATTCAGATAATAATACTTATGATTATTTAGACAATGGTTATTTTACTATAAATACTAATCTTGGTTCAAAACCTCCTATAACTGATCAGGAAAATGATTCAGGAGATGGTGGAGAAGATTTTGATATAACCAAAGTTACCGCTGTGATCACTACTCTTTATTAATATAATTAATCACTAAGCGGTTAAATAAAATAATAGACAGGCTCACCTGTCCTTGTGAAAACGGGGAACGCCTGCCCTACGAATCTTTTTATTAAAATTGGTCAATTGGTGAATTGAATAATCTTGCATTTATTTTCTGTATTTTCCTCACTATATACTATATACTGTTTTACTGTCCCCCCAGAGTTATCTTCTCAGTGGGGAAGGCCTTAATGTAGAATTCCACCCAAAAAGATTTAGTGGCTTGTTTATAGTTTATGGTAATTTCACGGCAGTGAAGATCCCGGGTAATTCCCACCACACTATTGCTAAGCTTAAAGCCATCTAAATCAACCACACCTCTATACCTAATTCTCCAATCATCGCTTAACTGTAGATCAAGGGTGGAATTTATCTTCTTGGTCCACTCCATAGAGTTTAGATTATAAGAGGAACTAAAATCCATCTTCCAGTTGTCTTTCGGCTTATACTCTAATTTTGCCACCAAATTTCCAAAGTTTTCAGTTACAAAATTATAATTAGTGGACAAATCCAGCTTAATTTTTTCTGTTGGTGTTAAGGTTAATTTTCCGCTAACTGTATTGGTTAGAGGAGTGATATAATCAAAATTAAAAGGAGTCGGACCCACTGATTTATTATAACTATAGGATAAAGTAGAGGAAATATAAGGGTTGTAATCTGCTTTTAAATCTATTTTCCCTCCTACCAAATAGCGAGCTTCCCCGCTTAAATAGACATCCTGCCGAAAGATTCCCGAAGGGGTTAAAGTCAAATATTCACCAAAATTAAAAGGTCTTTTAAGATTAATAATATATTCTCCCCGCCAGTTATCTTCCTCTGTAGCCGACTCATAGAAATGTGCCACCGAGGCATTAATATCATAAGTGATTTTAGTATCTCCGATAGCGGCAGCACTTTTGTTAAAGACGAACTCCGGCAAGCGGTCAATTATCCTAAGAACATTATCTCCGGTATAATTATCGCCATCCAGGTCAAATCTCTTTTCAGTTGTC
Source organism: Candidatus Sediminicultor quintus (assembly GCA_001773955.1). GTDB lineage: Bacteria > Atribacterota > Phoenicimicrobiia > Phoenicimicrobiales > Phoenicimicrobiaceae > Sediminicultor > Sediminicultor quintus. The sequence continues at coordinate 3,471 of MEYH01000078.1, forward strand.
AAACCTAAGGTATAACCCTCACCCTTATATTTTAGTTCCCATTTCGGTTTTAATTCCAGGTCTGCTGCTTCCTGACTGGCCGGGTTTTTATCGGTGTAAATCAAAGTGAGGGCTGAATTTAACTTATCACTGAAAGTATAATTGTGTTTTATGGTTACATTACCGTCAATACTTAAATCGTCCATTTCTTTTCCGCTGAAATTATATTTGCCGCTTATATTAAGATTATATTTTTCTCCTTGTGTATCCAAAGTAAATTGAGATTTCAAACTATTGCTGAGAAGTGCACCTCCTTCAGCTTTCATTCCACTATAATCCAGTATTACTTGTGTTCTAACGTTATCTTCAAACTCCTGCCCATATTTTACCTTTCCGCTTAAACTGATTTTTCCGCTATCTTTTTCCTTAATCTGATACAGGTAAAGGGAGGCTTCTCCGGGATTATCCTGATTTCCTATTTCCCAGGTATGTTCAACCCCTGTGCCAATCCCTTTCCTTTCCAGCCAATCGATATAAAACGTGCCGTAAGATTTTTCATCTATATAATAGTTAAAATTTGTTTTTATAAACCAACCATCTGCACTATTTTGTCCGATCTTGGGGAGGATAGGTTGTTGGGTTTTGCGGTCTAAAAAAATCAAGAAATAGGGGAGGGTAATTATTTTTGTCTTGCCTTCATACCAGGAAATATTGCGGGCAATTATTTTATCTTTGGGATAGATAATCATTTCTTTGGCGGCTATATGATAATGAGGTTCTTCTAATTCACAGGTGGTAACACTTCCTCCGGCAATTTCCACGGTTTCCGGGAAATTTTCCATCTTCTCCCCCTGATAATATACCTTTCCCTTGATGCCTTCTCCGGTTAATTCACCCTTTAATCGCAGCAGAATTGTTTTTTTAGTCTTCCAGTTATAGGTAAGTTCTTCACATTTAGTTTCAGTCTTATCTTGTTTAAAGAGGATCTCTCCGGAGGCGAAGAGAAGGTGAGTGGTTAAATTGATTTTCAGATATTCAGCCTTTATCTCGATATCCTGGTATTTAAGCTCTACTCCTTCTTGGGCGATAATCAAGTCTTCACCCTCAATCTTTTCATAAGTAATATATTCAGCGGTGAGAGAAATATCCAATTCTTCTTCTGTTTCTTCTGCTATTACTGTTTCTTCTATATTTACAGCTTCTTCAGTTACTGGTGCTTCTTGTGCTTCCATTGTTTCCTGTGCAAAGGATACCAGGGTAAATCCGGAATGAAACACACCCAAGTTTATCCCTAAAATTAGTGTAAATATTGCTAAAAAAATTCCTACATTCTTTGTTTTTCCGCTTTGCACCATATTTCTTACATTTCCTTACAGGATATTTTTATCTAAAAAACATTTTTATTTCTGGTATTTTTTTTCTAATACCCGTTTACCTGTTAATTGAATTTTCTTGTATTTAATACTAAATACTATTCACTAACGACTAACAACTAACTCACTTCTTCTCCGCCCTAAACATAATAATTGCTCCCAAAACACCAAAGATTATATTAGATAGCCAGGCAGCCAAGATGGGGGTTAACATTCCCTCTCGACCAAATGATCTGGTAGTAGAAAGAAGTATATAGTAAAACAAAACCATGACAATACTAATAATTATCCCCGTAGCTTTACCGCCTTTCTTTACCCGTAAGCCCAAAGGCACTCCCAGCAGCACAAAAATTAGTCCGCTAAAAGGGATAGAATATTTCATATAGAAATCTACTTCAAAATTTTTGGTATCTGCACCTGCTAGTTGTAAAATATCTATCTGTTGTCTTAATTCCTTACTGCTCATCTCCTGGGGAGTCCTCTGATTCGTAAAGAATTTTTGCAAGTCTTCTTTAACCATAATATCTAAAGTTTCAAAGCTCATTTCATAGGTAATTTTACCATCCTCATCATAATTATAGATAGCCCCATTCGAAAGCTTCCAGGTATCAATTACCCACTTCCCTGTCTTGGCAGTTATCATTCGGGGAAATCTTTCCCGAGTCATTTCATAGACCATAATATCCTGCATAATCATATTTGCTTCATCAAGCCGATTTATATAGAAATAACGATTTTCAGCATCACGGAAAAAGACATTTCGCCGGATGTTAGGTGGTCCTTTCTTTAGCACAATCTCCCGAATAATATTCTGGGAGATATGGTTAGCTTCAGGAACAATATAATCATTGATTATAAAAGCCAAAATACTGATGGCTAAAGCAGCAATTAAAAAAGGAATCATTATTCGGCGCAGGCTAATCCCCCCTGCTCTCATAGCAGTTATTTCACCATCTGTGGAAAGGCGGCCAATAGCCAGTTCACTGGAAGCCAGCAAAGAGATAGGGAAGGTCACTACCAGAAATGCCGGAAGGCGATAGGCTAATAACTTGACAATATAGGGCCAGGCTACTTTCTTATTAATCAACATATCCATTAACTCAAAGAGAGTTTGCATAATTAGCATAATGGTTAGGGCGGCAACAGCCAGAGCCACAAAACTCATTACTTCCTTTACAATATAGCGGTCTAATATCCTGGGCCGCGGAAGCTTCCTGATTGATATATTTATAGCCATTATTCCCCCGCTTAAAATATTTTTCTAAGTATATCACATTTTTATATTTTGCAAAAATTAAAAAGTTGCCAAAAGGTGCCTGGCACCTTTTGGAAACTTTTTAATTTGCCAAAAGGAGGGTATCTATTATATAATCAAAAAAATTAGAAATATCAAAAAGATGGGGAGATATAAAGTAAATAATATATGAAAGATAATATAATTAGAAAAAATATAAAAAATAGAATATTTTCTTTAATGATTTATATTGTTTTTTCTTTATTTTTTATTCTTATTACCCAGATTTTATCATCCCATAGCAACATGATTATTGCCCTGGCTGACTCGGGTCCCTCTATTTACTTTCCGGAATATTCCTGGGATTTTGGAGAAATTACCCCTGATGAAATCCCTACCCATATCTTTAAATTTGAAAATATGGGGGATGAGATTTTAATTATTAAGGGGACCAAGATTAGTTGTGAATCCTGTATTGACTCCATTATCTCTACCAGGGAACTTAATCCTGGGGAAGCGGGAGAATTGAAGATTACGGTTAATTCTTTGGACATGATAGGACGGTTCACTAAACGGATTTACCTGGAGTCCAATGACCCGGTCAATCCTCAGACGGTAATTTCCGTTTCCGGGTTTATTAGAGAAAAAGACAAACTTGCCGCACAGATTCAGCCTCAGCCTCAGCCCTCAACTCCTTTTAGGGTTGGGATATCCTATTTCGGCCAGGGTGAATACGATAAAGCTATTACTGAATTTGAAAAATCAATTGAATTAGATCCTGACCATACAGATAGTTACTATTATCTGGGGCAGTGCTATTTACAAAAGGGCATTATTCAGTATAATAATAAAAATATTTTAAAAGCTTATAGTCTCTACCGAAAGGCTAATGAAATATCGGAGCAAGTTATCCTTCAATATGAACAAATTATCAAAGATAATCCAGAGGATTTAAACAGTTATCTTAGGTTAGGTTATATTTA
>MEYH01000078.1:7160-7370 GCA_001773955.1 Candidatus Sediminicultor quintus
AAGAATTATTCTGAAGCTATAAAATATTTAGAACAGGCAGCGGAAATGTCTCCCCTCAACATAGAGGCTTACTATTATTTAGGATTATCTTATGATAAAATAGGAAAAATAGAAAAAGCTCGAGAATTCCTTTCCCGCGTGATTGAACTTGCCTCCCAATCTGATTTTGCTCGAGAAGCGGAAAAAGAATTAAAGAAATTGAGTAAATAA
>MEYH01000078.1:7527-8052 GCA_001773955.1 Candidatus Sediminicultor quintus
TCTAAAGGCTCGGTGGAAGGCTATGTTCATGAGGAGACGGTTATCGATACCCGTCCCTTGGAAGGAGCCCTGGTCAGCATAACCGGCTCCTCTAATACTGCCCTCACTGATTCAGATGGCTGCTTCCGGATAGATGAGGTATCCATAGGGGCACGAACTTTAACCATTGCCAAAGCAAGTTATATTACTTCTAAAATATTGAGTGTTGTAATAAGAGCGGATGAAGTTACTTTAATTGATAATGGTAATCCTATCATTGTGCGAGCAGTAAATGATAAGTATCTCTTTGATGGAGGAATTATCTATTACAATTCAGGCGAATATACAAATGCCCTTGTCCCTTTTCAGCAATTAGTTAATGACTTCCCCGACAGCCCCTATGCCGATGATGCTCAATATTATATTGGTTTTATTAATGAAAAAAAATTGGGCTATTATATTCAAGCCCTCCTCGAATACCAAAAACTAATTAACAATTATCCCGACAGCCCCTATGCCGATGATGCCCAGCTGGGAATTGGAGAT
>MEYH01000078.1:8122-8395 GCA_001773955.1 Candidatus Sediminicultor quintus
AGAGTTCTTTGCTGGCTCTTGCCCAATACAGTATTGCTCAAAGTTATCGGAAATTAACTAATTATGAACAGGCTATCCTTGAGTTTACCAAGACAATAGAAAATTATCCCGAAAGCAATTATGCTGCGCCTGCCCAATATTTTATCGGATATTCTTACTACGACGTTAAAGATTATAATCAGGCTATTTTAGAATTTCAAAAAACAATAGATAATTATCCTGACTCAGCCTGGCCAGGCGAATCAGAAAGACTGATTGCCCCCTGTGCCCAGT
>MEYH01000079.1 GCA_001773955.1 Candidatus Sediminicultor quintus
TAATCAGCAATAAGATCACAATAGTGAATTTACAAAAACAGTCTACTTATTAAAGCGTTACATATTACATCATTTGCTGGTAAACTCACTAACTCGAAACTATAAGCTGTACGCTTACATACGCGATACGCAATACGATATATTGACGACTAGTTTGAAAGGTGGAAAAATTATGGAAAAAGAAAGATTTTTAAACTTTGAAGGTTTAACCTTTGATGATATTTTGTTAGTTCCCGAAAAATCAGCAATTCTCCCTAAAGAAGTTGATATCTCCACAAAATTTAGCAGAAATATCGATATAAACATCCCTTTGGTTAGCGCTGCCATGGATACAGTCACCGAATCGAGGTTAGCCATTGCCATTGCCCGAGAAGGTGGTATTGGTATTATTCATAAAAATATGTCCATAGAAGAACAGGCTGAAGAAGTAGATAAGGTTAAGAGGTCAGAGAGCGGAGTAATTGTAGATCCCATTTCTCTTTCGCCAGAGAAAAGTGTGGGAGAAGCAATTGAGCTGATGGTCAAATATCATATTTCTGGGATTCCTATTGTAGATAAAGAAAAAAAATTAGTGGGAATTTTAACTAATCGGGATATCAGATTTTTAGAAGAAGGAGATAAGAGATTAAAAATAGCAGAAATAATGACTAAAGAAAATCTGATAACTGCCCCATTAGGCACTACCCTTGAAGAGGCCAAAAGAATATTACATAAAAATAGAATTGAGAAATTGCCAATAGTAAATAAAAATATCATTTTGAAAGGACTTATTACTATAAAGGATATTGAAAAAGTCAAGAAATTTCCCAATGCTTGCAAGGACGCTAAGGGAAGGCTCAGAGTGGGTGCTGCCGTAGGTGTATCTCGAGATACAATAGAAAGAGTAGAAGCCTTAGTTAATGCCCAGGTAGATGTTATTGTGGTCGATACAGCTCACGGATATTCTACCCGGGTTATCGAAGTTATAAAAGAGATAAAACGGAAGTTTGATATAGAGTTAGTAGGAGGTAATGTAGCAACTTATGAGGGAGCAGAAAGCTTGATAAAAGCCGGGATCGATGCTTTAAAAGTTGGCATTGGACCAGGTTCTATCTGTACTACCAGAGTGGTTGCCGGTGTAGGAGTGCCTCAGATCTCAGCAATTCAAGAATGCAAAAGGGCAGCTAAAAAATATCTTATTCCCCTTATTGCCGATGGAGGGATAAAATACTCCGGTGATATAACTAAAGCTTTGGCGGTGGGTGCTGATTCGGCAATGATCGGGAGTCTGTTTGCCGGGACAGAAGAAAGTCCGGGAGAAGTAGTGCTTTACAAAGGGAGAAGCTTCAAGGAATATCGGGGGATGGGTTCTATCGGAGCAATGAAGAAGGGCAGTAAAGAAAGATATTTTCAGGAAGAGGCAGAAGACGACAAACTGGTTCCTGAAGGAATTGAAGGAAGAGTTTCTTATAAAGGACCACTTTCTGCTTGTGTGTATCAACTATTAGGTGGAGTACGTTCAGGAATGGGTTATTGTGGAGTGAAAAACATTAAAGAATTACAGGAAAAAACTAAATTTGTTCAGATTACCTCTGCTAGTTTAAGAGAGAGTCACCCCCATGACATAATTATTACCAAAGAGGCGCCTAATTATGGGATAGAATAGGAATAGTATAGTTACTTTACTTTGGAGAATGGATATATGGAAAAGGAAGAATATAAAATTAATTTTGAGAAAGCTGAAGGTTATCTAAATAAAGGTAATTTCAATCAAGCCATCAGAGAGTTCGAAACGGTTTTAGAAAAATGGCCGGATGATCCTAAATGTTATAACAAATTAGGAGTGTGTTATGCCAGCTTAAGAGATTTTATTAAAGCAAAATCGTATCTTGAAAAAGCCCTAACTTTAGATCTAAAATATCCTGAACCTTATAATAATTTAGGAAATATTTGCTTAGAAGAAAAAGAATATGAAAAGTCAATTAAGTTATATAAAAAAGCCTTAGAGTTAAATCCTGATTATACCGCAGCTCATAGCAATTTGGGTTTAGCCTATAAAAGAACAAAAAGAATTAACGAAGCGGTAGAACATTTTAAAAGAGTTACTGAAATTGATAGGAAAGCTCCCATATCTGAAATAAAGAAAATTAGGATGAAAACAAAAACTAAAAACAATATTATTATTTTTGTATTAATCTTAGCAGTTTTGATTATTTTATGGTTTTTACCGAAAAAATTAAATTAGTCGTTAGTGAATAGTGAATAGTCGTTAGCATTAGATACAAGTTACAAGATGCAAGGGTACCTGGTTACCTGGTTGAAGATTAATTTTAAGCTATTTTTATTATATTATAAAAATGGATCCAGAGAACCGTTTTCCCCTGAGTCAGATTTCAAAGAAAGTGGGTGAAAGTAAATTTGACGGAGGCTAACACGCAGTTAATTAAAGCAAAACAGATACATCAGAAGGCAATAGTATTTGATGGACATTGCGATACTATTTTAGAGGTTATGAACCATAAAAGGACCTTGGGAAAAAAATCAACTACCGGTCACCTGGATATTCCTAGAATGAAAGAGGGAGGAATTGATGTCCAGTTTTTTGCAGTTTTTATAGAAGACATTTATAAACCGGATAGATCATTAAAAAGAGCTTTACAATTAATCGATTGTTTTTATAAGGAAATTGAGAAAAATCAGGACGATATATCACTGGTTATTAATTATAATCAGATAAAGGAAGTAAACAGAGCAGGGAAGATTGCGGCTATTCTTTCCATTGAAGGAGGAGAGGCTTTAGAAGGTGATTTAGGAGTATTGAGAGTATTGCACAAATTAGGAGTCAGGCTCTTAACCCTCACCTGGAATCAAAGAAATCAGATTGCGGACGGAATTGGTGAATCCCAAACTGGCAGTGGCTTAACCGAGTTTGGCTTAAAAGTTATAGATGAGATGAATGACCTGGGGATGTTGATTGATGTATCTCACCTTTCAGAGACTGGTTTTTGGGATGTGATTAAAAGAAGTAAGACTCCCATTGTTGCCTCTCATTCTAATTGTTATGCTTTATGTCCCCATCTTCGAAATTTAAAAGATGAGCAAATTAAAGTTTTAACTGATAAAGGCGGGGTAATAGGGATAACCTTTGTACCTAATTTTTTAACTCAAGAAAAAAGAAAAACTACCGTAAAAGATGTAGTAAAGCATATTGATTATTTGGTAGAAAAAGTGGGAGTAGATTGTATAGGATTAGGTTCTGATTTTGATGGCACAGGTGATCTCCCTTTGGGCTTGGAGGGAGTTGATAAAATTCCTAATCTCACCGAAGAGTTACTTAATCGAGGTTACAAAGAGAGAGAAATTAAAAAAATATTAGGCAGAAATTTTTTAAGAGTGTTTAAAGAAGTTGTAGGATAATAATATTATTCTAACTTTAATAAAGTAAAGGGAGTATTTATGAAATATTTAAGATTTTATCAAAATGGAAATATAAGATACGGATTACTGGAGAAAGGAAATATAGTAAGAGAAGTAGTTGGTGATATTTTTAATAACCATAAAACAATAGAAAAGGAATATTCTTTATCAGAAATAACATTTTTGCCTCCCTGTATACCAACTAAAATAATAGCTGTGGGATTAAATTATTTTGACCATGCAAATGAATTTCAGATGAAAATTCCCGACGAACCGTTGATATTTATGAAACCTCCAAGTACGCTTATTGCTCATAACGATAATATAATTTATCCCAAGATGAGTAAGCAATTAGATTATGAAGCAGAATTAGCAGTGATTATTAAAAATAGAATTAAAAATATTGAACCCGAAGATGTCTTTAAAAGTATTCTGGGATATACTTGTTTTAATGACGTAACTGCCCGAGATTTACAAAAGAAAGATGAACAATGGACCAGAGCTAAATCATTTGATACTTTTGCACCAATTGGACCCTTTATTTCTACTGAGTTAAATCCTGATAATCTTCAAATAAAACTTTACAAGAATGGTCAGCTAATGCAGAATTCTTCCACCGGTAATATGATTTTTAAAGTTGATAAGATAGTTAGTTTTATTTCTAAAATAATGACCCTATTTCCAGGGGATATAATTGCTACCGGAACTCCTTCTGGAGTTGGACCATTAGAGGCAGGGGATATAGTAGAGGTAGAGATTGAGGGGATTGGAATTTTAAAGAACAATGTATTTTTAGAAAAAGAGTGATTAAAAATTTTGTTTTATGTCCTTTACTTAAGAAGATAAATTAAAGATATTAATGCAAAAAATAATTAATTTAATAAATAATAATTGCAGCATGCAAAGGTAGGTGAACCGAATACAAGACAGGTAGAATATTTGGCATGAGTAGGTGACTTGCGTTAAGTGTTAGAGAATGGGACGTTGTCTCTAAACGAAAGGATTTAATCCTGCGGTAGGTCATCGCGTCCGCTGCTACATCGAAAATGCCCTTTACAAAGACTCTTCTTGATGTAGCAGATATAAAACTATATCTATTATTATAATGCTATATCAAGGAGGGAAAGAAAAAAATGAAAATATCGTCCCATAAAATCACCACGATGGGTCTTCTCATTGCTCTAAGTATAATTTTTACTCGGGTAGCCAGTTTACGTATTGCTATCGGAGGAGTAGAGGGAATCAGGATCGGTCTGGGGAAATTACCCATAATCTTAGGAGGTATTATATTTGGTCCATTCGCCGGAGGGTTAATCGGAACCTTTTCCGACCTGTTGGGATATTTCATCAATCCTATAGGTGCCTATATGCCTCACTTTACTCTAACTTCTGCTTTGACCGGAATAATTCCAGCGGTCATCTTGATTTTGATGAAAAAAAATGAACCTAATGTTTTTAATTTAGGAATAGCTATTACCGTAGGGCAGGTGATAACTTCTATTTTTTTAATACCCTATTTTTTAAATATTGTATTCGGGCTTCCCTGGAAAGTATTAATGCCCCCGCGAATAATTGCAGAGCCCATTCAAATATTCATCTATGCTTATACCATAAATATAATTTTAAAGAGGAATATTTTAATTACCAAGTCACATAAGATTTAGGATTTGCTAATTTAATCAATATTTTCCTTAGCTATTAAAGCTAAAGAATGAGGAGAGGAGACTTACTAATTTTAAAAAATATAGAAAATAAAAATATAAATTTTATAAACAAAACTATGAAAGCAGCTGTATTTTGTGCACCCGGCCAGGTAAGATTAGAAGAAATTAACATTCCCGATGTCGGTTCTGATGAAGTTTTAGTAAAAGTGAGAGCCGCCCTTACCTGCGGAACAGATCGTAAAACCTATTTGAGGGGGCATCATTTATTTAAACCGCCTTTTGTTTTTGGACATGAATTTGCCGGTGACATAGTAGAAGTAGGTAGTAAGGTAAAAAAATTTAAACCGGGAATGAGAGTAACAGCCGCTAATTCTGCCCCTTGTAATTCCTGTTTTTACTGCAAAAATGGTGAGCATAGTTTGTGTGATAGTTTATTTATTCAATTAAGCGGTGCTTTTGCAGAGTATATAAAAATTCCCGGAATAATTGTCTCCCAAAATTTGTTGTTATTTCCCGAGACAGTAAGCTATAAAGAAGCAGCATTCTTAGAACCCCTTTCTTGTGTGGTTCACGGAGTTGAAGAATCAAAAATTAAATTAGGTGACACAGTGGTTATAAGCGGAGCAGGTCCGATAGGTTTAATGTTCTTACAAGTAGTTAAATTAAAAGGAGCAAGAGTTATCATAACTGATACACTTGAGGAGAGATTAAAATTAGCTATAAAATTGGGGGCTTATAAGGCGATAAATGTTGCTAAGGTGCAGAATCCTGTTGAAGAAGTGAAAAAATTTACTGAAGATAAGAGAGGGGCAGATGTAGCCATTGAAGCAGTCGGGTTACCAGAGATTTGGGAACAGACTATATCAATGGTGAGAAAGGGTGGAACGGTGAATCTTTTTGGGGGATGCGAAAGAGGAACAAAAGTTTCTATTGATACCAGTTTAATTCACTATTCCCAAATAAACATAAAGGGAGTTTTTCACCATACGCCCGGACATGTTAAAAGAGCGTTAAATTTAATTTGTAATAAGGCGATTGATATCGATTCGCTAATTACTGACGAGTTTTCCCTTGGCGAAATATCTACCGTAATAGAGATGATGTTGGCCCATAAAGGAATTAAAATAGCGGTGATTCCTTAAATAAGTATCGCGTATTGCGTATCGCTTATTGCGTGAATAAAATTAGGATTCAGATGTAGGTAGGGGCACGATGTATCGTGCCCACAGGTGTCAGAGAATAAAGAAAGATAAATTCCTGTTTTCACGGGAATGACAGAGGGTGTAGGGGTATAGAGCAAAGAAGAAATCGGGAGACCAATTCATATATCGTATGTCGTATAAAAAATAAGCAGGATTGGTGATCTTGCAAATG
>MEYH01000080.1 GCA_001773955.1 Candidatus Sediminicultor quintus
CTTCTCTCTTCTCCTATAGTCGAATCCGGTCCATGCCCGGGATAAATTATCTTATCATCACCCAGTATCAATAATTTTTCTTTAATTGATTTTATTATATCTTGGTAAGAACCACCGGGTAGGTCGGTTCGACCAATACCTCCGGCAAATAAAGTATCACCCGTAAAAATAATATTATTTGAAACAAGAGAAATTCCTCCCGGAGTATGACCGGGTGTGTGAATTACTGTCAACTTTAATCTACCCAGGGGAATCTCACCTCCCTCTTCCAAAAACTTATCTGCGGGAGGTGAGCATATTTCTTTGCCCATAAAGGAAGAAAAATTTTTATTGGCATCGACTAACATATCGGCATCCAATTTATGGATTAATAATAACGCTTCGGTCTTTGTTCTAAGCAAATTATTACCGGCGATATGATCTATATGACCATGAGTATTTATAATATATTTTAAACTTAAATTATTTTTTTGTAATAGACTTAAAATTAAATCTATCTCTTCTTCTCCTCCTGGATCAATCACTGCTGCTTTTTGGGTCTTTTCGCAAGCAATTAAATAACAATTAGTTTCTAACGCTCCTACCGTCAGTCTTTTTAAAAACATTTTTTTATAATCCTTTCGTTTAGTAAAACCTTCTATTAAAAATTTCAATTATCAAAACAGCTTTTACTTTCCCAAATAGAAAAATTCTCTATTGAAAATCTTCTAAAACAGATTGCATTGTTTTACTTATTTTTTTTAGAACCTGAGGATAATTGGTAATAATTCCGTCTACCCCGCATAAAATAAAGCGAATCATATCTATATCCTTATCAACCGTCCATACATACACTGTTTTGTCCGATTGACGTAAATAAGAAATAAGTTTTTCTTTGCACCAAAAAATATTTGGATTTAAACCATCCATTCCGTCAATATATTTTTTGGGATTTATCCATTTATCAAATAGCCCGTTTGCTTTAAGTTCAGGATGTTTTTCTTTTATCAAGACTACCGTATCTCTGTCAAAAGATGAAAAAAGAATATTATTATATCCAAAACTCTCTGTCTCTTTTACTAACTTATCTATAATACCTGGATAAATCTTCTCTCCTCCCTTAATTTCTATATTTACAGAAAGTTTTCCCTTTAATATTTTAAGCACATCCCTAAGCAAAGGCATCTGTTCATTGTGATACTTCCTCACCTTACCTTTTTCCAAGTCAAGCATGTCCCTCTTCTTGATTTTTAATTGCTTGAAGCACAACTTTTTTCCATCATTTCTCGATAAAAAAAGCTTCTTAACCACATCAAACCGCTTACCGTCCCAATGCAAATAAAGGCTAATCTTCTTCCTGGTTAACTGGTCATAAATATTCAGATAAAATGAATCGGCTTTAATTTTTTTTAATTCAAAAAAATATTTTGTTTCTTCAGGTAATTTTTCCCTAATTTTTTCCTGGTTTTTATTAAAATATTTGGAAATGTCGTACTTTTTTAATTCTTTAAAAGTAAGCTGCTCAATGGGAATTCTTAATCCGGTTAACCTTTTTAAATCCATATCATGAACTACGACTAATTTTCCATCTTTAGTAAGATGTACATCCAGTTCTACTCCGTCTATCCCTAACTCTACTGCTTTTTTAAAACCGGAAAGGCTATTTTCGGGAGCAATTCCTTTTGCTCCCCTATGTCCTATAATAAGTGGTAACTTCATTATAATTTCTCCCTAAAAAGGTTGATTTATTTCTAAATTAACTTTTCACTATCCAAGAGAATGGTAACCGGGCCATCATTAAAAATTTTTACCAGCATCGTGGCTTGAAATTCTCCGGTTTCAATTTTAAGACTATAATTTTTTATATATTTTACAAAATAATCATATAATTTTACTGCTTTATCAGGAAGAGCCGCAGAAATAAAACTCGGACGCCTTCCTTTTTTACAATCCCCATATAAAGTAAATTGAGATATGACCAAAATCTGGCCATTTATTTCTCTCACAGAAAGATTCATCTTCCCTTCTTTATCTTCAAATATACGTAAATTTACTATTTTTTCAGCCAGGTATTCTGCATCTTTTTCTACATCATTCTGACCCACTCCTAAAAAGATTACCAGACCCTTTTCTATTTTTCCTATTCCTTCTTCTTCAACCTCTACTGACCCTTTTTTTACTCTCTGTACTACTGCTCTCATTGTTTATTCCTTGGATAAAAGATTTTTCTTCCTAATTTATCAACTAAAAAGTTGTTACTCTCTTTACAATTAATACGCTTTTTATTTTTTTTATTTTCTGTATTATTTCTTGAAGCTGATCAAGATTGGTGATAGAGATTGTTACATCTATATTAGCAATATTATTTTTATCAGTTCTGGCATTTACGGCACTAACTGTAATTTTAAGGCTGGAAAAAATTAGCATGATATCAGATACTAAATTCGGACGGTCATCAGCAACTATTTTTATCTTTACAGGGTAAAATAGCTCTTCTGTCTTTATCCACTCTACTTTAACCAACCGATCTTTTTCGGCAGAAACAAAATCTACATTAGAGCAATCTGCCTTATGTATAGATACACCTCTCCCCCTGGTAATATAACCAATTATTTCATCACCGGGAATCGGATTGCAGCATCGAGAAAATCTGATCATCACATCATTAATCCCTTGAACCCTAATACCTTGATCAATTCTTTTTTTCGGTTTAACCAAGGGGATAATTGGAGAAATTTTGTCTTGGGGGATTATTTTAGATAAAATCTGATAAGGGGTTAATTTACCATACCCAATATTTTCAAACATTGATTCTAATTCGGTAAAACCTAATTCAATACTCACTTCTTTTAACTTTTTAGTAAGCTCAGGAGAGGTTTCAATTTTATATTTTCCCATCTCTTTTTCAAAAAGTTCTTTTCCTTTTTGAATATTTTCCTCTCTCATCTCCTTTTTAAACCAGATTCTAATCCTATTTTTTGCGCCTGATGTCTTAGCTATCTTCAGCCAATCTCTACTGGGACCCCGGCTTGATTTGGAAGTTAATATCTCTACAATATCTCCGCTCTTCATTTTATAATTTAAAGGAACTATCTTTTTATTAACTTTAGCCCCCACACATCTATGACCTACGTCTGTATGAATAAGATAGGCAAAGTCTACAGGGGTAGAACCTAAAGGCAATATCTTTACATCACCTTTGGGAGTAAAAATAAATACTTCATCCTGAAAAAGACCAATCTTCAAGTTTTCCATAAATTCTTTGGGATCTTTCAAATCTGTCTGCCATTCCAATATTTGTCTTAACCAGGAAAGCCTATCTTCTAATTTCTTATCCTTTTTTAAATCAACCTTCTCTTTATATTTCCAATGAGCAGCTATTCCATATTCTGCAGTTTTATGCATCTCCCAAGTGCGGATCTGTATTTCTAAAGGTTCGCCTTTAGAAGTAATCACTGTAGTATGCAAAGACTGATACATATTTGATTTAGGCATAGCAATATAGTCTTTAAATCTACCGGGCATAGGTTTCCAAATTGAATGTAATAAACCTAAAACCGCATAGCAATCTCTGACAGAATTGCAAATTATTCTAGTTGCAATTAGATCATATATCTGGAAAAAATCTTTTTTCCCTTTTTCCATCTTCTTATAGATGCTATAGATATTTTTAGGACGACCTCTAATCTCCGCCTTAATTTCTACCTTTTGTAACTCTTTTTGTATAATCTCTTTTATCGATTCAACGTATCTCTCTCTTTCCAATCGATTTTTTGCAATCCTATTAACTATCATTTTATATTTTATTGGTTCTAAATAGCATAAAGAAAGATCTTCTAATTCCCACTGAATCCTGGAAATACCCAATCTATTGGCAATGGGAACGTAAATTTCCAGTGTTTCTTGAGCTACTTTTAATCTCTTGTGGGGAGGTATATATTGTAGAGTTCTCATGTTATTCAAGCGATCTGCTAATTTTATCAGAATAACTCTTACATCTTCCGCCATAGCTAAAAACATTTTACGATAATTTTCAGCTTGCTGTTCTTCTTGTGTTTTAAAAGAAATTCTACTTAATTTAGTGACACCATTAACTAACATGGTTATTTCTTCGTCAAATTCTTCTTTAATGGTAGATAATGAAGTATCAGTATCCTCAATTATATCATGCAAAATCCCCGCTGAAATAGTAATTACATCAAGCTCTAAATCAACCAATATTTTAGCTACTTCTAAAAGATGCGAGGTGTAAGGTTCTCCGGAATACCGCTTTTGTTCCCGGTGGGCTTTTACTGAATATCTGTAGGCTTTTTTTACTAAGCTCAAATCAGCTTGAGGGGCATATTGGGATATTCTTTTTAAGATATGTCTTATTAAAGTGAATTGAGAAATAATTTACACCTTCTTTGTTAGTCGATAGTGAATAGTCGTTAGTAATGGGATAAGAAAACAGATATCCAGTATCCAGAAGTCAGAAGAATATAAAATAATAATTTGAAACAATTCTGAATACTGGATTCTGTCTTCTGGCTTCTTTCTCATCTGCGAGATACGATTCACGAGATACGAGATACTAATTTACATCTAGTAGACAGGCGAAACGCTTGTTCTACGAGGAGTGGGCAACTAATTTATTTCGCATTTTGTATTTATTCTTTGTATTTTCTCTTTGCTAACGACTATTCACTAACGACTAACGACTAATCAATTATACTGCACCAGAGAAAAAATATCATATCCTTCTAATTTTTCTCGGGGATTTAAAAATGCAAGTTCAACTATAAAGGAAGCACCTATAACCTTTCCTCCTAATTTTTCAATTAGTTTAAATACTGCAGCTGTGGTGCCGCCTGTAGCGAGAAGGTCGTCAATAACCATGATCTTGTCTCCGCTATCTATAGCGTCTTTATGTATTTCTAAAGTATTTTCCCCATATTCTAATTCGTAAGATATCTTTTCTACTTCACTGGGCAATTTTTCTGGTTTTCTAACAGGCAAAAAACCAATCCCTAATTGATAAGCTACGGGAGCACCTATAATAAAACCTCGAGCTTCTATTCCCGCAATATAATCAATTTGATATTTACTGCAATGCCTAGTTATTTCATCAATGCTACATTTAAATGCTTCTTTATCTTTTAACAGAGTGGTAATATCTTTAAATTGTATGCCTTTTACTGGAAAATCTGGGATATTTCTAATTTTTTCTTTTAAGTCTATCACTTTTATCTGCCTCCTAAAAAATAGTTTTTATATCTTTTATATTTAATTGAACATTTTCCGTTCCATTCCAGCTATTTAGTTCGATATTAAAAGCTAAATCTACTACTTTGTTTCCGGGAAATATTTGGTTTCCTATTTTGCTTAATTTAAATCCTATCCCTTCTAACGTTCTGTGCTCTTCCTTAATTTTTATTTTTAAGTGCTCCCTCTTTTCACCAACCATCCTCCAATCAGATATTATATTTTTGTAACTACAAAAGACGGGCTGAGGGTTCCCAGTCCCAAAGGGCTCTAAAGTATTAATATCTTTTACCAAGCCAAAATTAATATTGCTTAGTAAAATCTGGGCATCTATTTTTAATTCTGGACTTAGATCATCTTCTTTAATAAAATCTTGAGATATTTCATTTATCCTTGATTTAAACTCAGGAATTTTATTAGACTCTATAGTAATACCTGCAGCTAACTCATGCCCGCCAAAATTTATTAAAATATCCTGGCACGATTCTAAAACGTTATACAAATGAAAACCTTTAATGCTCCTTCCTGAGCCTTTTGCTATGCCATCTTTTTTGGAAATAATAATTGCAGGACGATTAAATTCATCTACTAATCTGGAGGCTATTATACCGATTACCCCTTGATTCCAATTTTCTGATGCAAGAACCAATACTTTATTATCTTCTTCTTTTACTTGTATAGAAGCAAATTCCCTGGCTTCTCTTAAAATATTATCTCCAATTTCCTGTCTATGTTTGTTTATTTCACTTAATTTTCGGGATAAATATGCAGCCTTGTACTCAGAATCAGTAAGCAACAATTCTAAGGCTAATTTAGAATCATCCAACCTTCCTGCTGCATTTATTCGGGGAGCAAGGACAAAATTAACTTCTTTAGTACCTAAATTACCATAATTTACTCCGCTCTCCATTATTAACGCTTTCAAGCCCTCTTTCTTGGTTTGATTAAGTGTCTTTAATCCGTATTTAATTAAAATACGATTTTCATCGATAATAGGAACGGAATCAGCAATCGACCCTAATGCAACGTAATCAAGGAGGTTTTGTAAATCATCCTGGTTTTTTCCCAATTTTGAATATAAAGCCTGAGCTACTTTAAAACTTACACCCACTCCAGCTAACTCCTTAAAAGGATAACTTGTGTCGCATTTGGGGTTTATTATTGCTATTGCAGATGGAATGTCTTTTTGAGGTTGGTGATGATCGGTAACTATCACATCTATACCATAATTATTTGCTCTCTCTACTTCAGAAATAGAACTAATTCCACAATCAACGGTAATAATTAATTTAATATTATTTTTAAAAACAATATCTATGACTTCTTCATTTAGTCCATACCCCTCTTGAAAGCGATTAGGTATATAGTAGTACAAATTGGAGGTAAATTCCTTCAATATTGAAAACAATAAGGCTACGCTGGTGACTCCATCGACATCGTAATCTCCGTAGATTAATATTCTTTCATGGTTATTTATTGTTCTTAATATTTTATCAACAGCTTTATCCATATCTTGAAAGAGATAAGGATCTCTCAAATCTTTAAGATCGGCCTTTAAGAATCTTCTGGCACTTAAAACTTCCCTTGTTCCTCTGTTTATTAGTAATTGAGCTAAAATTGGAGAGATATTTAGTTCCTTGGACAACTCTGATTGCAATTTTTTATCTTCTTTTGATATACACCACTCTATTTTATTTAAGCTCCTTTCTAGTATATCGTATATCGTATCTCGTTGTTCATATATCCTATTTTGTATCTTGTAAGAAAAGAATCCAGATATATGACCTTTAAATTTTTTTAATCATCTAACTATTTGTTTTTTACTAAATACGATTCACGAGGTATTATTTTATTCTGGCTTCTTGCTTCTGAATTCTGACTTCTATTTTAATTAACTAATTAATGTCTAAATATTCGAAAAATTATAGTTAGAACAATGCTTATTAAAATAGATAAGCCTAAAGGGAAGTAAAAGACAAAATTTTTTCGTTGAATTACAATATCCCCAGGTAATCTACCAGAAAAAGGTAACTTCCCCACCAATAAAAATATAACTCCTAAAATGATTAACACTACTCCAAAAAGTAGTA
Organism: Candidatus Sediminicultor quintus; assembly: GCA_001773955.1. Classification (GTDB taxonomy): domain Bacteria; phylum Atribacterota; class Phoenicimicrobiia; order Phoenicimicrobiales; family Phoenicimicrobiaceae; genus Sediminicultor; species Sediminicultor quintus. The sequence continues at coordinate 7,314 of MEYH01000080.1, forward strand.
GCGTTTTACCTAACATATTAAATTCAAGCATTTTTTATCTTTCTTTTTAATAGAATAATTATTATTCGGTTTGGAATTGTATTGGATAAACTTTCAATGCTATCCGTTATCATGCGATATATTATATACGAATTTATTCTGACTTCTGACTACTGTCTTCTGACTTCTATTTTAATTTACTTTTTGTCCTTTTCCCTGGAAATTTTTATGCCTTTTTGGTGTATCTTAAATATTTTATTCCACTCTAATAATAATGGGCTGGCAATAAAAATTGAAGAATAAGTCCCGGCAAGCATTCCTATAAACAAGGCTAAAGCAAAATCAGAAAGGATATTTCCCCCGAAAAAATATAAGGTTAAAATGGGAATAATAGTAGTTAAGGTTGTGTTTATCGTTCTGGACAGAGACTGATTAATACTCATATTTATTAAATTTTCAAACGGTTCCCTGGTTTTAAACTTTATATTTTCCCTAAGTCTATCTAAAATTACAATTGTATTATTTATAGAGTACCCTACAATAGTCATTACTGCTGCTATTATCGAAATAGTTATTTCCTTCTGTAATAAAGAAAAGATACCCAAAACAATTAAGGAGTCATGGCAAAGCGCTAATATTGAAACAATAGAAAACTTAAACTCAAATCTAACAGTAATATATAGAATGATTCCTATAAAAGCAAAAAGTAAGGCATAAAAAGCTAACTTTTTTAAATTTTCTCCAATAACCGGTCCAACTGTTTCTACACGCAATACCTCCAAATCAGTTAAATTCTCTTTAAAAGCGGTCAATATTTCCGTTCTTTGCTCTGAATCAATCTTTCCTATCCGTATTACAAATTCATTCTCTGATAAATTTTGAATAGTGCTTTGACTTAAATTAAATTCACTTAACACATTTCGAACCTCGGTGGTGGAAACTGATTTATCAAATTTTATTTGGAGTAAAGTCCCCCCGGCAAAATCGATTCCAAGATTAAATCCCTGAAAAATAATTGAAATTAAGCCAACCAGAATAATAATTACAGAGATAATATACGCTATTTTTCTATTTTTAATAAAATCGAACCCCTTTTTTCCAATTAGATCCATTAAACGTATCCTCCTTAATTAGGTCTATAATAAAGCTTTGTGATTAAACTTCACAGCTACTACTTCTAACACAATCTTAGTTACTACAATTGCGGTAAACATACTGGCTAAAATACCTATGCTCAAAGTAACCGCAAATCCTTTGATTGGACCCGAGCCAAAATAAAATAAGGCAAGAGCTGCAATTAAAGTAGTAACATTGGCATCAAATATAGTATTGAAAGCCTTGTTGAAGCCTGCATCAATAGAAGCTCTAAAAGTTTTTTCCAGTCTTAATTCTTCTTTTATTCTCTCAAAGATCAGGATATTAGCATCTACTGCCATACCAATCGTAAGAATTATTCCAGCTATTCCGGGTAAAGTTAAAGTCGCCTTTAAACCAGCCAAAGCTCCCACAATTAGTATCATACATACTACCAAAGCAAAATCTGCTACTAACCCAAAACCCTTATAAAAAATCAGCATAAATATTAATATCAATATTAATCCTACTATCCCGGCCTTTATCCCCCTGGAGATGGAGTCTCTTCCTAAGGTTGGCCCAACTGACCTATTTTCCAAAATCTCCACTTTTACCGGAAGAGCACCAGCCCGCAAAAGTATGGCTAAATGATTTGCACTCTCTACAGTAAATTTCCCGGTAATCTGGGCTTTTCCGTCGAGAATAGGTTCCTGGACTACAGGAGCAGAGATTTCTTTTCCATCCAAAGTAATGGCCAAAATTTTCCCCACATTATTTTTAGTTGCTTCTCCAAATTCTTTAGCGCCAATTTTATCAAATTCAATTGAAACAACAGATCGACTAAATTGGTCAAAGGATGATTTAGCATTTATTAAATGGGCTCCGGTTAGCTGGGTTTCTCCTTTCTCATCTTTAAATTCCAGAAGAGCAGTTTTACCAATTAAATCTACAGCTGCTTCCGGATCTGCTACACCAGGTAACTGAACTAAGATTCGAGTTGCACCTTGCCTCTGAATTACCGGTTCTGAAACCCCTAATTGGTCAATACGATTTCTTATTATTTCTAATACTCTGTTTACCGCATCGTTGTCCACTAGTGCATTAGGAGTATCAACACACTCCAAGATAACGTGAGAACCTCCTTGTAAATCCAGACCTAAATTTATCTTCTCGTTTAGAGGAAATGATAAAAAAACTGCAATAAAAATTACTACAAGGACGCTGGTTACCCTTAAGGTTTTAGTCCAATTCATACAAAAATCCTCTCTTTCTAATTTTTCTTACCCTTTATCTTTTTTATTATATATTACTATAAAATTCTTTAACTTTATCATTATAATATTATAGTATTTTCTTTGTCAGCGAGAATGCTTAATATTCGTATCGAGTATCACGTGAAAAAAAACTATAGAAAAAAGGAGATGGGGAAACAAAAGAAATAAATATACCAAAATATAAAGGCAGGTATAATAAAATGAATACCTGCCTCTCCTATTATTGGGGTTGTATTTGGCTCTATATATTTTTCCCCTTTTTTAAATCGCTTTTTTATTTTTCCCTTTTTACCCCGATAGCATTGCGCGTAGTATTTATAACTACATCTTTGGCAACCTCTAAGGTTAAAGTTTCGCCTTTGATATCTCTGATTATACCATATATACCCCCAATGGTAATCACTTTGTCTCCCTTTTGCATACTATCCAGCATTAATTTATGTTTTTTTTGTTTTTGTTGTTGAGGACGAATAAGGATAAAATAAAATATGCCAAATATAATGATCAAAGGTAAAAATTGTTGGAGAGCTTGCATTTTTATAATCACACCTTTCTTTTTAATTTTAAAAAATATCTTCTAAATTATACATAATTTTATTTTATTTAGCAAGTAATTTTTTGTATCTGTTTTTTGTATCTTGTATCTTCTAAATTTTAGATACTCGCTTCTGACTTCTTTCGTTAAATATTTAATTCAGGAAATTACTCAAAAATTCTTCCTTAAATTCTAATAACCTATCTTCTAATAACGCCAATCTTATATTTTTCATCAAAGAAGACATAAAATAAAGGTTGTGGATAGTCCCCAAAATTGAAGCAAGTATTTCATTGGACATATATAAATGACGCAGATAGGCTCTGGTAAAATTCTGGCAAGTATAACACTGGCATTTATTATCTAAGGGTGTAAAGTCATCTTTATATTTAGCATTTGTTATAGATAGATTACCAGATGAAGCAAGCAACGAACCATTTCTGGCGTTTCTGGTAGGCAGAACACAATCGAACATATCAACCCCTCTTATAATTCCTTCTAATATGCTCTGAGGTGCTCCCACTCCCATTAAATATCGCGGTTTATTGTTTGGCAAACAAGGAACTGTACAATCTAAAATTTCATACATTAACGACTTTGGTTCACCTACACTTAACCCTCCTATGGCATATCCAGGAAAATCTAATTCTACTAACTTGTTGGCATTTTCAATTCTTAGGTCTTTAAAAGCACCTCCCTGAACAATTCCAAATAAACTTTGGCTGGAACCATGGTGTGCTTCTTTGCATCTCTTGGCCCATTGGATAGTTCTTTGAGCAGCAATTTCTACCTGATATTTACCAGAAGGATAAGGAGCACATTCGTCAAAAGCCATAGCAATATCGGAACCTAAAGCTATTTGAATCTCCATCGCTTTTTCGGGATTTATAAAATGCTTAGATCCGTCAATGTGAGAATTAAAAAATACTCCTTCATCGCTTATCTTATTTAGTTTTCCTAAACTGAAAATCTGGAAACCTCCACTATCGGTTAATATAGCCCCTTTCCAACCCATAAATTTATGCAAACCACCAGCTTGAGCAACTAAATTATACCCAGGTCTTAAATACAAGTGGTAAGAATTGCTTAAAATAATTTGGATACCCAAATCATCTAATTCTCGAGGAGTCATTGCTTTTACTGTAGCCTGAGTGCCCACTGGCATAAATACCGGCGTATCAATTATTCCATGGCAAGTATACAGCTTCCCCAGTCTTGCTTTAGTTGTTTTAGATTCTTTTAGAATTTCAAATTTGATAGACAAAAGTTTCCACCATCTTAACCTTATAGTTTATTTCTTAGCTAATAGGGGCGTATGCAATACGCCCCTACATTTCTAATTTTTCTAATAACTAATTTATCTTGCATTTTTTACGTTTTATTTTTTTCTTCTATTACGGGCGGACACAAGGTCTGCCCCTACAAATGACTACTTCTCCTTGCAATTCAAGCCCGCATCTTATCTTTGACTATATACTCGATACTTGATACTAATTTCACTATTCACTAACGACTATACAATAATCATCGCGTCTCCAAAACTGTAAAATCTATACCTTTCTCTTATTGCTTCTTGGTAGGCCTTAAGAAGAAAATTCTTTCCAGTAAAAGCTGCAACAAGCATTAAAGGAGTCGATTGGGGGAGATGAAAATTAGTAATTAACACATCTACTACCTTGAATTTGTACCCGGGAAAGATAAATATATCACTCCAGTTGCTGCCACTTACAATTCTACCTTGATTAAAATCAAAAGCCGATTCCAGAGTGCGAGTTGTGGTAGTTCCTACTGAAATAACCCGCCTTTTTTCACTCCGAGCTTGATCTATTTTTTGGGCAACGTTAGAAGAAACAGAATAAAACTCTGAATCCATTTTATGTTCTTCTACTTTTGAAGTTCTTATAGGTTCAAAAGTTCCTCGACCCACGTGTAAAGTTAAATAAACTATTTCGATTCCTTTGTGGGTAAGATCCCCTAATAAAGATTTGGTAAAATGAAGCCCGGCAGTAGGAGCCGCAATTGAGCCATCTTGAGCAGCATAAACTGTTTGATAGTCGTTTCCTGTCTTCAATTCCTCTTTAATGTAAGGAGGGATAGGCATTTTTCCTATTTTATTTAATATTTCTTTAAAATTGCCCTTAAAATTAAATTGTATAAAATAACTACCCTTTTCTTCGTTTTTACCTTCTACTATCCCCTCTAATTCGGGTCCAAAAATTATTTTAGTATCCGTATGAACAATCTTTCCTGGCCTTACTAACACTTCCCAATATCTATCCTTTTTAGATTCAAGAAGTAAGATTTCTACTTTTCCTTTGGTTTTTTCTTTAAAACCATATAGCCTTGCCGGTAAAACCTTAGTATTATTTAACACTAAAAGGTCACCTTTTTTAAGATAATCTTTAATGTCTTTAAAGATTTTGTGTTGAATTTCATTCCTGGACCGATTCAGAACCATCAAACGGCTGCGATCTCTTGGTTTAATCGGCTTTTGGGCAATAAAGCCCGAAGGAAGATAATAATCAAATTCTTCTAATTTCATTTTCCGCTCATTTTGGTAAGCTTAATATTTTTTTATAATATTTATACCTTGATAATAATATTTTAGAATATCTTGATATCTGGATCCTTGAAGTGTCATACCGTATGCACCCCATTGGGACATTCCAACCCCATGCCCATTTCCTGAACCATAAAATATAAAGGTTAAAGAAGTGTTTAATTTCACAATTTCTACCTTAAGCGCTTTCTCTTCTTCCTTCTCTACTTCCTTCTTTTCCCTTTCTTCTTTATTTTTCTTCATTAATTCGAGCAATTCCTTAATGGTCCAATCTTTCTTTTGTTCTAAAATTTCCTTTATTGACTCTTTTTGTTCTTTTTGCTCTTCTTTGCCTTCAATTTCCTTTTTATCTTCTGTATCTTCCGTAGTATTCGATTCTTTCCCGATTGCTTCGATATTAAAAAATGTACTCCTGATTAAATCTGCCCCCATTAAGCTTCTAAAATCATTAGTTTTCATATTAATAATTTTATTATTTTCAGCAGTAAAAACTAACTCGCTTGCCCTGCCGGTTTCACTTTTTTTAACTGGTTCAATAGAAACAATTGAATTTATTTTATAACCCTTTTTTTGTAGTTTTTCTGTTAAATCCTTTTCGTTTATAGAGTAAGACCAGGTGTGATACGGAGGAGAAACTTTTTCTTCAAATTTTGATTTTACACTTCTTAAATAGGGCAAAAAACTCCCCCAAACATTCTCACTATCTTCGGTATATCCTCCACTATCGGAATGATAAACTGCGTTGATGGGCTCGCCTTTATAGACCATAATTATTCCTCGAGTCTCGTCGACAGCTTTGTTGGTCAAGGGGTCTTCGTGGTTCACCCCTCCGTAAGCCTGGCTGTTGGTAGAAGCGCAAATATTATAACCTTTATCAATATATTTATTCATATTAAAGATGGCGAAAGTTCTTGCCGCAACTGCTTGAGCTTTTAAAGCTTCTGAGGGCCAACTAGGGGAGATTTCTTTTTTTAAAACCCCGTAAAGATATTCCTCAATGCCGATGATATTAATGACATTCAATTTTCTATGTTCTTTATCAATAGCTATCTCTATGTTTCCTCGATAGCGATATTTTTGTCCATTAAACATAACTATAATTTTGGTGTTTCCCACCGGAATTATCTCTATGGGACCAGAATAAACACCTTTTCCCAAAACCTCAATTCCTTGGTCATGCGGTAATAATTTAACTACCCTATTGCGTTCTTCGCTTACAAGAACATTTGATTTTAAATTGTAAATCTTAAAAGTGCCATCTCCACTTATACTGGTCTCAGTTTGATCTAAGAATATACCCACTCGAAGTATTGGCTGTTTTTCTGCCGTTAAGACAATATTAATAAATATAAGCAGTGAAGAAATACATATTCCTAAAAATAAAAAAAATTTTTTCCTACCTGTCTTTTTCAATATATTTTCTACCTCTTTCATGTTTTTACCCTTTAGTTTTTTATTTTTCACTCTTCCACGAGATTGCCATGTTTCCTTTTTCGCATTAGCCTGTTTCTTTCTTCTGGATACTGGATTCTGGCTTCTGGCTACTATTTTCTTTCACGTGATACTAATTTTACGCTATTATTTTCTATAACAATTTACCCTGAACATCCTTTTTTTTGCCAAAATATTTATAGGTTAAATCTGTTGCTACTCTTCCCTTGGGAGTTCGATGAAGAAAACCTTTTTGCAAAAGATACGGTTCATAAAAGTCACAAATAGTGTCCGTATCTTCGCTGATGGAGGCAGCTAATGTTTGCAAACCCACTGGACCGCCAGAAAATTTTTCTACTATAGTTATTAATAATTTTCTATCTATATCACACAAACCAAAATCATCAATCTCCATCATTTCTAAACCATAATCAGCGATTTCTTCGTTAATAACTCCTTCACCTTTTATTTGAGCATAATCACGAAGTCTTCTTAGAAGTATATTGGCAATACGAGGGGTGCCTCTTGACCTGAGAGAAATCTTTTTTGCTGCTTCTTGGGTTAGTTCAACTTTTAATATTTTAGAAGATCTTATTACTATTTGTTCAAGCTCATTTTCCTGATAATAACCAACTCGAGTTACAACTCCGAATCGGCTTCTTAGAGGCGAAGTAATTAGCCCTGTACGAGTTGTGGCCCCAATAAGAGTAAATTTTGGCAAACTTATACGTATAGAACGAGCACTTGGACCTTTACCGATTAGAATATCCAATTCATAATCTTCCATAGCTGGATATAGTATTTCTTCTACTGCTCGATTTAGCCGATGAATTTCATCAATAAATAAAACATCATTTTCCTGCAAATTAGTAATTATAGCTGCTAAGTCTCCTGCTCTTTCAATAACCGGGCCGGAAGTCATCTTAATATTGACTCCCATCTCATTAGATATTATATAGGCTAAGGTAGTTTTGCCTAAACCGGGGGGACCATATAAAAGAATGTGATCAATGGCTTCTCCTCTTTTTCGGGCAGCACTTATATATATATTAAAATTTTTTCTAATATTTTCTTGCCCGATAAATTCATTAAAAAATTTAGGCCTCAAGCTTGTATCTAAATCCGGTTCTTCTTTCCTTAATCCTAAATCAATAGCTTTTTCTTTAAATTCCATCTATTACTCCATTACATATTAAAACAAAATATTTTTAAAATCAGCAACTACAATTATTATAAAAATGTTAGTAAGTTAAAATTAATAATTATCGTATAATCTTCAGAGATTCTCGAACTAACTCTTCCACTGTTAATTCCCCTTTAAATTTTTCTTGAGTTTTTTCCACTGCAGACTTGGCTTTTTTATAAGTATACCCTAACGCTTTAAGAACATCTACGGCATCGCTGATATTCTCAGATTTAAAAGTTTTTCCCACGCCTGTTTCCAGGAAAGTGATTTTGCTTATTTTTTCTTTTAATTCTAACACAATTTTTTTAGCTAATTTATTCCCGATACCTGATATCGCTGTAATTGAATCTAAATCTTCTTGGAGAATTGCTTTGCTAAAATCAACAGGAGTCATCTTAGATAAAATATTTAAGGCTACTTTTGGACCAACTCCCGGTGTACTAATCAGCAATTCAAAGAAATTTTCTTCTTCTTTAGTTAAAAATCCATAAAACATTATTCTGTCTTCTCTTAAATATAAATAAGTATAAATTTTAGTTTTATCACCGATTTTCAAGGAAAGATTATTATAAGCAGGAATATTAATTTGATACCCTATACCGTTTGTATTTAATACAAGATAATTTACGCCAACTGTATCAACTCTTCCTTCTAAAAAAGATATCAAATCCTTGCCTCCTAGAATAATTCTAAGATAAAAATCTTTTCCATTTATAGATAACTTTAGTAAGTGATTAGCATATAGCTAAAAACGCAAAGCGAAAAATTAAAAACTATAGTTCAAAACTCAAAACTTTTCGGATAATATATTGTTTTTTGTGTAGGGAACGAATTCATCAGCCCTAAGTGATTTTATTAATTTTTTTCTAATGGGTTCGATTTATCGAACCCTTCCCTCTTTTTCTAAACTCGTAACTTGCAACCTATAACTCATTACTTAATCATCTACGCTAAACGCTATACGCTCTACGCTATTAATATTTTGTATGTGTATGACAAATTGCCACTGCTAAAGCATCTGCAGCATGGTCTGGCTGAGGAATTTCAGATAAATTGAGCAGGATTTTAACCATAGATTGAACTTGATATTTTTCCGCTCTTCCATTTCCCACAGTAGCTTGTTTAATCTGTAATGGGGTGTATTCATAAAGTTCCAGCCCCATTAAAGCAACAGTTATAGCTACCATGCCATGAACCTTACTGACTGTAAGTGCACTTCGAACATTCTTGTTAAAAAATATTTCCTCAATAGCAACTTCATGAGGATTATATTTTTCTATAAGTTCTTTTATTTTATAATATATTTTTTTTATTCTAAGGCCAAAGGTATCTTTCTTGTAAGTTAATATACATCCGTAATCAATTAAGTCAATTTTCTTTTTCTCACACTTGATTAAACCATAACCGGTATTATTAAGTCCAGGGTCGATACCTAAAATAATCACGATTTATCCTTACTGGCTGATATCTCCTCCATAATTTCATCAGCAATATTAAAATTAGCATAAACTTTCTGCACATCATCCTGGTCTTCCAACTGTTCCATTAAATTTAGCATTTGCCTTGCTTTTTTACCTTCTAAATCTACAGTAGTTTTTGGAATTAAGGTAACTTCACTAAGTAAACATTCAATATTTTGTTCCTTTATTAAATTACTAAATTTCTTATACTTTTCAGGTGGAGTCATAACTTCAATATTTTCACTATCACTTTTTACATCTTCGGCTTCTGCTTCAAGTGCTAAATCTACAATAGCATCTTCATTAACTTTAGCAATCTCGAAGATAAAATATCCTCTTTTGTCAAACATCCAGGCAACACAACCATTCTCACCTAAGTTGCCTGCATTTTTGGAAAATATCTTTCTAACCTCCGGAGTTGTTCTATTCTTATTGTCAGTTAAAGCTTCTATTAAAACTGCCACCCCTCCTGGCCCATAACCTTCATAAATTATTTCTTCATAAGAAACTCCATCAGCTTCACCGGTTCCTCGTTTAATAGCTTTTTCAATATTTTCGTTAGGCATATTGTTCTCTTTTGCCAATTGAATTGCAACTTTTAATTTCACATTAGTCTCAGGATCTCCTCCTCCTGAACGAGCAGCAACAGTTATCACTCGAATTATTTTGGTAAATATTTTTCCTCTCTGTGCATCCGCCTTACCTTTTTTTCTTTTAATGGTACTCCACTTTGAATGTCCAGACATAATTTATTTCTCCTTAAATATAAAATTATTATAACTTTAATTGTGATTAATTTTTACTAATTTTATCATATTAAAAGGGTAGTTTCAATAAATTAGTCATTCCATCCTATATAGAGCGGGCGTTCCCCGTTTTCACGAGGATAGGTCTACCTGTCTATTTCGGATTTTAATTCATCGTTGGTTCTTGATGGTTAGTATTAAATGGTGAAGGCGCAGGAAGAAATATTGCAATTATAAGATATAAAAAATATGATATATACATTTAAAAAGGGGGTTTTGCAGGGGGAGTTCGTTTATGCGCGCTTTGAGTTATTTTGTCTTGAATTTTTTTTTCTATTATTTTATTGTCTATTTTTCCTGACTTTAAATACTTATCTAACTGATCGTAACTTATACCAATTTCTTCTTCATCAGTTTGACCTTCCCAGAGACCTGCGGAAGGAGGTTTATTTATAATTTTTTTAGGAATACCTAGATATTCTGCTAACTCTTTAACCTGATCCTTCAATAAATTCCCTAAAGGTAAAATATCTGCTCCCCCATCACCATATTTGGTATAATATCCTATCATAATTTCACTTTTATTTCCCGTTCCTACAACTAAATAATTTAATTTATTAGCAAAATAGTATAAAGTGATCATTCTTAATCGCGGCTTTATATTTGCCTCTGCTAATTTAAAACTTTCCTCTTTTTCTTTTTCTTTATCATCTAACAAATAAATGAACAAATCATATACTTTTGATAAATCAATTATTTTATAAGAAATGTTAAATTTATTGATAAGATCTAAGGCATCATTAGTATCGGCTTCAAGGCTATGGCAAGGTATAATTATGGCTAAGGTGTTTTGAGGGAATATTCTTACGCTTAAGGCTGCTACTACAGCAGAATCTATACCTCCGCTTAATCCAAATACCACTCCTTTGGCTTTTGCTTTAATTACTTTCTCTTCCATCCAAACACATAATTTTTGTACTAGTGTTTCCATAAATTAATTCTCCAATTTACCAATTTGCCGATTGACTTAGTCGTTAGTGTAGAATTAGCGTATAACGGGAAGCGTTTAGCCTGGTATATGAGGGGTATGTAATATGTCCCTACTGTCTCTCTGCAAACCTGTAACTTGCAAACTGGTTACTTATTACTCATTACTTATCACTGTATTTTACATTATACAATAAAATAGAGAAAATAAATAATCCCGGCAGTGTCCTACTCTCCCACAGAAAAACTGCAGTACCATCGGCGCTGGAGGGCTTAACTACTGTGTTCGG
>MEYH01000081.1 GCA_001773955.1 Candidatus Sediminicultor quintus
TCTTTTGCCAGCCCGGCAAAGTGGGAAAGGGCGCGGTAAGTATCGGCAAGGGTAAAACTGAAGCGCTCAAAATAGCGGCTCCTTTCTTCAAACGCCTTCTTTTTGGAGCCGGGCGAAAGCAGTCTTGAAACTACAAGCAGTATCATAATGGAATTGGTATTGTATTTGAAAGGCTCATATCTCGCCCTGTTTTTAAAAAAGTCATTCAGCTCAAGCTCATGATAGACCTTCAGTATCGCAGCATATCCCAGGTTCTTTCTTCCCTCTGTATCTTTGGGAAGCTCCTCTTCCATATTTATCTTAAGTGTAAGCTTCTTTCTGGCATTTTCTTCCTCTGTCATCTTAAATGCAACTTTTTTAAAATGGGCCACAGGATCTTCATATTTCTTTTTTAGCTCATCCAGATAGCCTAAAGACTTTATAGTGCGGTCAGTAGAGATATTTGTCTTGGGATTTCTATACTTCTGGGCGATAACAAGATAAGTCCTTCCTGATTCTTTCCTGTAAGTCTTTTTAAGATACATAATGGGAACCTCCGTTAGTTTGACTATCTTTTTATTATATCATATTGTGCCTTTTTATGCCACTATATAATGATAATAAATTAAAATAAAAAATCCCCTTAAAGCCTTATATAAAAGGGGATTTGGGGTATTGGTTCTTCGGCTATGCTGTCAAACTAACGATTTATATTATATGTATACGTATTGACATTCATATTATATTAACATAAAATACGGTCATTATAAATAAATGAATTTTAAATAATGAACAATAACTTAATCTTTCGGTAGGCCTCAATGTAATTTTTATAAATTACTGGTTCTAAGATCCATAAAACTCTTACTCCTGGTAATCAGGTTATCAGAAGTAAGATTTAACATAAAATAATTATTTTATTAATAATTGATTACAAGATTAACCCGATAGGAGGTGATTTTATCGGGAAAAATGTGTAAGGTTTTAAAACTAAGGGCAAAGACCCAATAAGAGATTATCAAAAGGAGGATATAAAATGAAGAAAATATTATTGTGGATAGTAATGCTGCTAGTGATTACATCACTTGTAGGTTTATTATTTATCGGATGTAAGGAAGAAGTAGCAGAAGAAGAAGTAGCAGAAGAAGAAGTAGCGGAAGAAGAAGAGGCAGTTGAGGAAGAAGAGGTTGTAACCACCGGAAAGTTCAGAGAGGTGCCGTTGGACTGGATACTGGACCTGGAAGAGGAGACCACTGTCCCTTGGACTCCAAGCGGACCTAATGGTCAGCCTACATTAGGCAGCGACCAGCTGAAACTTACCGAGGAACAAATAGCATTAGCTACGGACTTGGAGTTAAAAGACTACTACTTTATAGCCGGAACCCTTGACGAAACGGAAAAACTGAACAAAATTGGAATGGATAAAGTGCTTACCAGCGTGGGGAAAACTCCAATCCCGTTCATGGGAGCCGGGTCGGTATCTGAACAGATGGACCAGATTGCTGCTTTAACCGCCAATGCCCCTTCGACCAGCTTCATCGTTGCCCAAGCTTGGGATGCAATTGCGATGGGGCCAGCCTTTGTCGAGCTAGCCGAGGCCGGGGTTCCACAAGTTCACACTTGGACTGACGTCGCGGGAATTTCTGATACAGCTAATTACATTGGCCTGGTAGATGTTGACAGCTACGCACACGGAGCAATCCCAGCTGAGATACTTTCCTATGCTATGAACTACGAGGGTCAGGTCGGCATAATCTATTTTGCTCTGGATATGTGGACCACCATCATGCGCTTGCAGGGGGCGGAGGACACCTTTGCCAAATACCCTGACATTGAAATAATTTCCAGAGTGGGATTCACTGATCCGGAAGAAGGGTATGACATAGCTGTTGGTATGTTACAAGCCAACCCGGAGATAGATGCTATCTGGGCTGTCTGGATGATGGGGCCAGGAACCGGAGCAGCGGAGGCGGTGGTCTCCTTAGGTAAGGAAGACGAGGTGATTGTAGCGGCTCCAGACCTCGGTGGTATAGCCGGAGCCAAATTTATCGCTGACCCTGACTACCCGATAATCGGCGCTAGTGGCAGCGACCTTATCGGTATGGGAGAGAATTCAATAAATGCTAGTCTCAAGTGGTTGTTGGGTTTCGAAGAGGAAGTAGGGCATGGCTACTTCGTCAGCCGGGTCTACCCTATCGTCAGGGCCAATCTGGTGGATGGCTTCTCTAAAGACACGGGGAATGCTTTTGGTGAACTGCCCCAAGACGTGCTGGACCTCCTCGAGGACTAAGCCAGTTTAGAGTTAAAAATATCAAAATGAACGAGTGGGGGGTACAATTACATATTTTAATGTACCCCCCGATTTTGTTCTTTTTATTAGCCAAGATTACCCAAGAGCCAAGCAAGAGAGGAGGTACCAATCAGGATGATTAACTTAAAATCTGCAGGGTCAGTAGTAAATAAAGTAGGGTGGGCTGATGTCATATTGGAGTGCCGGAATATAGCCAAGAACTTTGACCATATTCAAGCACTAAAATGTATCAATTTTAAATTACACAAAGGAGAAATTCTAGGATTAGTTGGTGACAACGGGGCGGGTAAATCTACCCTTATCAAGATTATGCGCGGTGTCTTCAAGCCTTCTAGCGGTGAAATCTACATAGATGGGGAGAAGAGAGTGTTCGAAAACCCCAAAGACGCCATTCGTGAGGGCATACAATGTGTTTATCAGGAGTCGGTCCTGGTAGAACAGCTAAGTTTGGCCGAGAACTTCTTCCTGGGACGAGAACCGACTAAACGATACGTTAAAGGCCTAATCCAGTTCGTTGACTTCAAAAAAATGAGAGAGGAGTCCAACCAGCACCTGTTGGATTTGGGGTTTGACCTTGATGTTATCGAGGAAATTACCAACTTCTCGGGGGGCGAAAGACAGGCAGTAGTGGTATCACGGGCGTTGTACTCCAAGCCGAAGATTCTCCTCCTGGACGAACCTACCAACGCCCTGTCGGAGAAGGTGAAAATAAGACTGTTTACCCTCTTCAAGAAAATCAGGGAAATCTGCCCTATGATTTTCGTCACCCACGACCTGGATGACGCCATACAACTATGTGACCGGCTAATAATACTTAAGCTCGGGGAACTTGCCTTCGAAACTAAGACAAAAGAAGGCTTCAGCAAGGAAGAAATCCTAAAATACATGTAGCTAAAGGAGAAAACCAATGCTTACTCGTAAAATAAAACAAACGCTCTTTGACGTCAACGGTATCATTCTGTTAATTGCTATCACTATTCTCATTACTATATTGTTTTTCTTGAGTCCAAACTTCTTAACTTCAACTAATTTCAGGGTGATACTGGAAAGCATGAGCGTCTTGACTATCTTGTCAATAGGTGTGCATTTCCTGCTGGTAGCCGGAGAGATAGACATCTCGTTTGCTTCTATTCTCTCACTCTCCGCCGCGGTAGCGGCAGTCGCCAGCCCAGGCAACACCTTCTACCTCATCTTGGTCAGCCTGCTAGCAGCGGTTGCCGTAGGAGTAGTCAACGGCTTCTTAACTACTAAAGTAGGTATACCATCCTTCCTAGTGACACTGGCCACAATGGTGGGGGTAAAGGGAATAGTTTATATAGTAACTGATTACAGGTCCGTTCTACTCAGGAACGACCTGATACCACAGATATTTTTCGGCAAGTTTGAGTTTGTCGGTAATACCGCCACCGCAGTATTTTGGATGATTGGACTGATTGTAATATCTGGAGTCATTCTACGCAACACCAGATTCGGACGGTGGGTATACAGCACCGGCGGTAATACTAGAGCGGCAATGCTTATGGGGATCCCCACTAAGAGAATAAAGTTCACCCTTTTTATTATAAGCAGTGTAATGGGTAGCATCGCCGGCCTGATAATGGTTAGTAGAGCGCAATCGGCGAGACCACTGATAGGGGATGGCTTTCTAATGCCAGCTATCGCCGCGCCAATACTCGGCGGAGCCCTCCTCACAGGCGGCAGAGGGTCAATCATCAAAACCACGCTGGGGTGCCTTCTGCTAACCATCATAAATAATGGCGTAAACCTGCTCGGATTGGAGCCAGCCTACCGCGATGTCATCATGGGGACAATCCTAATCGTGGCGCTATCTATCAGAACCTTACAGCAGAGGAGTGGTAATTTTTTATTCAGGAAGAGACAACCATGTACGCCAAGCCGACGGCGAGAGTGAACCTCTCCCGATTAAAAACAGTCCATATGAGCGCATTTAACACCTGCAAAGACAATTGGCGCTACGCAGATATCTACTACTAGATATTCTTGTGAAATCGGACATTAATTATTGTTTTTAGCGAACAGCAAATTCTATTTTTTGCGGACACCTTTTTCTCATTCATATCCTTAAAATTTAATTGTATTTATTATATTTCTTTCTTACAGATTCTCCCTTAAGTTCAAATTCTGTATGAACTATTTACAATTCTATCACATATGACATCAGCAATAATTAACAGAATTGTTCATTATTCCGTTATTATTCAAATTAATGGTCCAAGTTACAGGACAAAAGATATCAAGAAAAAATAGGGAGGTGAAGATAAGTAATTTTTTTTAGGTTAGGGTCTGGAATTTTCGTGACCCTAGACTCTGGAATTTTAGTTGACTTTGAGGTTAATTTTAAGATCTCTGGGATTCCATATAAATGAACCTCAGCCAATAACTGATATTCTAATATTCATGTTTATAATGTCTTTTTATTAAATCGATTACGTATATTCTATATCTTTCCCAAAAAACCTTGTAACTTCCTTAAAACTTTTATTTTCAATTAGCATTAAAAAATCTATAACATCTCCACCTACTCCACATCCATAGCAATAGAAGCTTTGGGTACTAATATAAACAGTAAAGCTTGGTTTTAATTCCCTGTGAAATGGACATAGTCCTCTTAAGATATTTCTGCCAATCTTTTCTATCTTTATTTTATTTTGCTTATTAAGTGTTTTTCTAATTGGCTGTAATACGGATGGGCAAAAAATTAACTCATTAATTAAAAAACAAGATGAATCTTCACAATCTAATAATATTTATTTTGACTATCCAATGAGAGATTATCAAATAGGAAGTTCAAATAATAATGATTTATGTTGGGACTGTTCGCAAAATGATTTTGGGAACTACTTAAGCGAATATAATGGTAATATTTATAATGGTTATCACCCTGGTGAAGACTGGAGCCTTCCTAGTGAAAAAGATAATGGATTAAGAATATACTCTATAGGGATAGGAAAAGTTGTAGCTATTCAAAATTTAGATGAATTAGGTTATTTAATTGTTATTGAACATGAAGGAAATTTTAACATTCCTTCAAAAGAAATAAATTCTAATGGTAAAATAGCGACTTATGAAGGAGAAATAGTCAATAAGATTTATTCTGTATATCTACATTTAACTTTAGCCAAAGTTAATGGTAAAGACCTTAAGGTTGGTGATAAAGTTGATGAAAATACAATAATTGGCTATATTATAAATCCAGGTGGTGGTTCTCATCTTCATTTTGAAATTAGAAAAAATAACGACAATCATGATAAAAGCTGGTCACTTATAGGAGATAAATCAAATTGGCAGATATTTCCCGATGATGGTTATAACGGTTATTATAAAGATTTACAGAAAATGATAGATGCTGGATTAAGAGATCCCAGTGAATTTATTGATACAAATTCAAATATTATAGACATGATAAAAAAGATTCAGGAAAACTAATAATGGTATAGATTTCTTGATACATTAATTTTATTTAAAATAGGTTTGAAATTTTATAACTGAAGATAAATTTCTTCCTACTATCACGTATTAAACTAACTTAATAGCTTCTTAGACTTCTAAATATATACTTTAGGCAATAATCATAAATCCATTAACGCACCTTTCTAATATCTTCTTTTGCTAACAAAAGACCGCGGAATTTTAACAACGATTTTAAGAAAATCTAAATAAAACAAATAAACTAATAATAAAACTATATGTATCTTACCAGGGGGTTTGGGGGATACCCCCAATATAACTGCAAATGTAACTATGTGTTACGTTTGCATATCTTGCCTATCAATTATTATATATGCTGTGTAGGCTGTTGGAAACTAGGCAACAAAAAAGCCAGGCTTTCAATAAATACACAGGTTGTAATCTTGTAAGTTCTAAGAAAAAGAATAAAAACAGGGGCTTTTTGAAAATGAGCCGTGTGCGAATTTCAAAAAGGGGGTTAGAGGCGTGGGGCATTTTTATTCGAAGGCGGTGGGTGGGAGGTTTATTCTAATATATAGAGAAGTGGTTCTATTAGCTTTTATAAATATACTCTGTATATAGCATTAAATGGTAAACCTGGGTTTACCATTTAATATTTACATTTTTTTATCTCCACTTTTTACATTAATTCTAATCCAATGCAGTAACCCCGCAATTAGAGCATATAACCTTGCTGTATCCTTTAGACCAATCAAAATTAATATAATTACCGTCAGATAAGTTTTCTTCCACCTCTTCTTTTGGCAGTTTACTAAAATCGTTGTCGTACGTAATATCTATGCTTTTTATATAAAATTTTGTAAAACCGCATTTTTCACATTTCATAATAATCCCCTTCCCCGGCAATATTTAGCAGCTTAGTACCCAATTCACTTTCAAATAGAATAAATTCAGGCATTTTTCCATATTCAATAAATCTAAATTCTCTTAATCTGTAATCTACTGTATAAATCTTATTTTTATATTTAATCTGTTTTAGCATTTCTCTCCCATCCTTTATTTTAATAATATTTAATGAAGGCTTATCTCTAAGCCTTCAATGAATACTACTTGCTATTTTCAATAATTTCTTTAAGTGGTGTTGGTTCAAAATATAAATCTCTTTCAACATTGACTTCTCTGAGTTCTGACAATGAAAAATATCCCCACTCATCAAAATCTTGAGAAATTCCACTTTTAACCCAACCAAAAAAAGTGTCTTTTCCGTTAAATTCTGTAGCATACCAGGTCCAACGAGTACCGGAAAGGAAGAATTTTATATAAGCTACTGCGTCTTCTCCTTTTCCTTCTTGCTCATAAAGATTTGGTATCTTACTACCTATTTCTTTTGTTAATAATTTCATTTCTCGTTCTCCTTTCTTAAAAATGATATTTGACTTCCTAAGCGCAGCAGAAAAGAAGGTTCTGGCTGGAAGTCAATGTGGAGATTTTACGGTTCTTGTTCTTACAAGAATTGAGAGGGATAAATAGC
>MEYH01000082.1:0-13925 GCA_001773955.1 Candidatus Sediminicultor quintus
TTGCTTCGTCGCTTTGCTCATCGCAATGACAGAACAAAATGTAAAGATATTTAGAGAACGCTGTAATAGCGGATAGCGTTTAGCCTACAGCGTATAGTTTGCGAAGAAGATAGAATTCAGAAGTCAGAAGCCAGGAGTCAGAATAAAAAAACAAAAATGTCATTGCGAGCGATAGCGAAGCAATCTCGTTAATTGAATCTGTCATTGCGAGGCGAAGCCGTGGCAATCTCATTGGGATTGCTTCATCGCTTTGCTCATCGTAATGACAGAACAAAATGTAAAGATATTTAGAGAACGCTGTACTAGTATTATATTATTTCTTGTGTACGGGGGGATTCATCCGCCCTGGATTTTTTACAGGTTTGATATATCAAACTCCTACTTTTTTCTCTTTTATTTTCTTTACTATATATACGATATACGATATACGAATACCTTTTGCATATTAGGGCTATCTCTGATAGAATAAGAAACAAAATTCGGCAAATCTTTTCTAATTTTAAATGAAACAGGAAAGGAAGAATTTAATTATATGGATATAAGAGAATTATTAGCTATCACCAAAGAAAGAGATGCTTCGGATTTGCATATCACTGTTGGAATCCCCCCGATTCTACGTATAAACGGTAAATTAAGAAAAGTAAATTTACCGGAACTGAATCGCCAAAATGTTCATGAGATGATTTATAGTATAATTTCCGATAAACAAAAAGATAAATATGAAGAACTTCATGAGCTAGATTTTTCTTATGAATTGGAAGATATGACCCGATTTAGAACTAATATCTTTAAAACTCGATTAGGTGAAGCAGCTGCCTTTAGACTAATTCCTGAAAAAATAAAATCTCTGGCAGAATTAGGTTTACCGGATGAGCTGTCCATTTTTACTAAAAAAACAAAGGGTTTCGTATTGGTTACTGGACCTACCGGAAGTGGAAAAACAACCACTTTAGCTGCTTTAATAGATCTTATAAACAAAGAAAGATATGAACATATTATAACCATTGAGGACCCTATTGAATTTATCCATAATCATAAAAACTGCGTCATAGACCAGAGGGAAGTAGGAATTCATACAGATTCTTTTGCCTACGCTTTACGAAGTGCCTTAAGAGAAGACCCTGATGTAATATTAGTGGGAGAAATGAGAGATCTGGAAACCATCTCTATGGCAGTAACTGCCGCCGAAACCGGGCATTTGGTATTTTCCACTCTTCATACTAACAGTGCTGCCGAAACTGTAGAAAGAATAATAAATGTATTTCCCCCGCATCAACAGAGTCAAATTAGGATACAAGTTGCCGAATCTCTTTTAGGTATTGTGGCGCAAACCTTAATACCCACCATGGATGAAGGAGGAAGAGTTCCGGCTATTGAATTGATGATTGCTACCCCGGCAATTAAAAATATCATAAGAGAAGAAAAAATTCATCAAATGCCTGCACTTATTCAAATGGGCAGGAAAGATGGTATGATAAGTTTAGACCAATCTTTAAAATTATTACTGGTAGAGGGTAAAATCAGCCGAGACGAAGCCATTAAAAAGGCCATAGACAAGAAGGTGTTTATGGAAACCCGAGGAAGTTTTTAAGGTAGCATCGTGAGCAACTTTCGTCCCTGATGATACTTAAAAAAGTATTATCAGGGATTTTTTAGTCATATAGCAGACTAAGGTGAAACCCTTCTGTTTAAAATTTATTTCACAGATACATCGATAAATAAGAGTGGTAATATATTGAAGGGAGGAATATGAAAATGATGGAAGAGCAAGAGGATAAAAAAGGTCATGAAAAGTTAGGAGAAATATTAATACACTATAAAATTATTACTCCGGAGCAATTAGAGGAAGGATTGAAAATTCAAAAAAATAAAGGGAAAAGGATCGGAGAAACTTTAATTAGCTTGATGATGGTTACTCAAGATGAAATAAATTGGGTTTTAGGAAAGCAGTTGAATATTCCTTATGTTCAGATAAAAGTTGAAAACATTGATATTCAACTATCTAAAAATATTTCAGAAGACACTCTTAGAAAATTTAAAGCATTACCTATAATGGAGTTGAATGATGAATTAGTTGTTGCCATGGCTGACCCCACAGACGAAGAAGCAGTCGAAGCAATCAAGGAAATTACCCAAAGAAAGCTAAAATATGTCCTGGCATCTTTTAAAAATATCGACGAAACAATTGACAGAATATTTCACTATAAAGATAATTATTAATTTTATTAGATTTCGTTTAGTTTATATTCATTAAAAAATAAAGAGGAGTTTAAAAATGCAATTAAACGAATTATTAATCAAAGCCAAAGAAAGAGATGCTTCCGATTTACATCTTAATACAGGAATTCCTCCGGTACTTCGTATAAATGGTAAATTAACAAGATTAGATCTGCCCGAATTAACCCCGGAAATTACTCATGGGATGATATATAGCATTCTAAATGAAAAACAAAAGAATGACTTTGAAAGCTTTGGTGAATTAGATTTGTCTTACGAATTAGTTAATATATCTCGATTTAGAGTAAATATTTTTAAGCATCGGCGTGGTGAAGGTGCAGCTTTTCGCTTAATTCCAGAGAAAGTTAAAACTCTTTCTGAACTAGGATTACCCTCGATACTTGCAGATTTTACCGAAAAAGATAGGGGATTAGTGTTGATCACTGGACCAACCGGTAGTGGCAAATCAACCACTCTGGCAGCCATGATTGATATTATAAATAAAAATAAGCATGATAATATAATTACTATCGAAGATCCCATAGAGTTTATTCATTCTCATAAAAAATGCCTTATTTCTCAAAGAGAGATAGGTTCTCATACTCAATCATTTGCTTCAGCTTTACGCAATGCTTTAAGGGAGGATCCGGATGTAATATTGGTAGGAGAAATGAGGGACCTGGAAACTATTTCTATGGCATTAACAGCTGCTGAAACAGGACATCTTGTATTCTCCACCCTTCACACTATCAGTGCATCAGAAACAATAGAAAGGATAATTGATGTATTTCCTCCTCATCAGCAAAATCAGGTTAGAATGCAGCTTGCCGGTTCCCTTTTAGGCGTTGTTGCTCAAACTTTATTACCTCTTTCAGACGAAAAAGGCAGAGTCCCTGCATTGGAAATTATGGTTGCTAACCCGGCGATTAGAAATCTAATTAGAGAAGGGAAAGCTTATCAAATTCCTTCAACTATACAGATTAGCAAGAAAGATGGAATGCAAAGTTTAGATCAATCATTGAAAGATTTGCTTATGGAGGGGAAAATTAGCCAGGAAGATGCCATGAAAAAAGCCATTGATAAAAAAGCATTTACGGAACGCCAATATTAAGAAAGGGGTCAAATGTGAAGACCTGACCCCTAATTAGAGGGAAAGGAGAAAAATATTGTTAATTAAGGTCCCCAAGGGAACACAGGATATTTTACCTGAGGATATTTCAAAATGGTATTATATCGAAGATGTGATAAAAGAGATTCTGAATAAATATGGATACAAGGAAATAAGAACACCGTTCTTTGAATACACTGACCTTTTTGTCCGGGGGATAGGCGAATCTACCGATATAGTGACCAAGGAAATGTTTACTTTTCCCGATAGAAAAGGAAGGAGCCTTACTTTACGGCCTGAAGGAACCGCACCGGTGGTTAGAGCTTATTTAGAAAAGAGCATGGATAGAATATCTAAAGTAATTAAGCTATTTTACCTTGGTCCAATGTTCAGATGTGAAAAACCGCAGGCAGGCAGATTTCGGCAGTTTAATCAATTCGGAATCGAGGTCATTGGTACCAAATCTTCCGCTGCAGATGCCGAAGTTATCTTTACCGTTTTAGATGTTTATAAAAAACTGGGTTTAAAAAATCTTGAAATTTTAATAAACAGTGTGGGCTGTAAAAAATGCAGAGTTGATTATGTCTTAAAATTAAAAAAATATCTTAAGGATAAAAAAGATTTTCTCTGCCCAGAATGCGAAGAAAGGTATGGTAAAAATCCTTTAAGAGTTTTGGATTGCAAAAAAGATAGCTGTAAAAAAATTATAGAAACAGCTCCGGCAATTACTGAAAATCTTTGTCAGGAATGTGAATCACATTTTTCTGAAGTTAAATCATATCTTAATGATCAAAAAATTGTATTTCATGAAGACCCGCGGTTAGTAAGAGGATTAGATTATTATACCAAAACCGCTTTTGAAATTATTTCAAGGGGGTTAGGGGCTCAAAATGCTATAGGCGGAGGCGGTAGATATGATGATTTAGTTGAAGAATTAGGAGGAAAACCAACTCCCGCAGTAGGATTTGCCGCAGGAATAGAGAGAATGATTATTGCTATAGATCAACAAAAGGTTAAATGGCCTGTGGAAAAGGGATTAGATATATTTGTGGCCAAGGTGAATGAAAAGAACAAAGATACAGCTTTTCGGTTATTGCAGAAAATAAGAGATGCCGGCTTATCCGCTGATATGGATTATTCCGAAGGAAGCTTAAAATCACAGATGAGGATAGCCAATAAAATAGGGGCAAGATATACGGTAATAGTTGGCGAAGAAGAATTATCTGAAAATATAGTGACCTTCCGTAATATGCTAACCAAAGAACAAAAGGAAATTAAGATAGATAATCTAATTAATGAATTAACATCATACGTAGATAGCGTGTAGCGTTTAGCGTAGAGTATTTATGTTGTAGGGGAACGATGCATCGTGCCCCTAAATCCGTAAGGAGGTAGTATATATGGAAATTATTAGAATAGGCGATATTAGAAATTATGAGGGAAAAGAAGTAGAAATTAAAGGATGGCTTTACAATAGACGCTCAAGCGGGAAAATAAAATTCTTAATTGTTAGAGACGGAACAGGTTTCGTCCAGGCAACCCTGATTAAAAGTGAAATGGAGGAAAATATTTTTGATAAAGCCGACAATATTAATTACGAATCATCAATTAAAATATCAGGGATAGTTAAAGAAGAAAAGAGAGTTCCTTTAGGGTATGAAGTTTTAGTAAAAAATATTGAGGTTGTCAGTGCCGCTGAAGATAATTACCCAATTTCTTTAAAAGAACATGGAGTTGGATATCTAATGGATTATCGCCATCTCTGGTTAAGGTCGCCCCGGCAAAATGCTATTCTAAGAATAAGAGCAGAGATAATCAAATCTATTCGTGATTTTTTAGACCTGAACGGTTTTATCTTGATGGATACACCGATACTTACTCCGGCAGCTTGCGAAGGAACTACTACTTTATTTGAGACTGAATATTTTGACGATAAGGCGTATCTTACACAAAGCGGCCAGCTTTACAATGAGGCAACTTCTGCGGCTTTTGGAAGAGTATACTGTTTTGGGCCAACTTTTCGAGCCGAAAAATCGAAAACCAGAAGACATCTAATGGAATTTTGGATGGTTGAACCCGAAGCATCCTATGTGGATTTTGAGGAATGTAATGAAATTGAAGAAAATTTAATAACTTATATTGTCGGGAAAGTATTGGAAAAAAGAACAGAAGAATTAAATCTATTAGAAAGAGATATCTCAAAATTAGAGCTTATCAAAACACCTTTTCCCAGGATCTCCTATGATGAAGCAATAGATATTTTAAAAAGTAATGATGTAGAAGTTCAATGGGGAGATGACTTTGGTGGAGAAGATGAAACAATCTTATCAAAAAAATATGATAGACCTGTATTTGTTCATAGGTATCCGGTGAAGTGCAAGGCTTTTTATATGAAACCTGATCCAAAAAGAGAAGAAGTCGTATTGGGGGCCGATCTTTTAGCACCGGAAGGATATGGAGAAATTATCGGCGGCGGACAAAGAATTGATGATTATGAATTATTAGAAAGAAGGCTTAAAGAGCATAAATTACCAAGGGAAAAGTATGAGTGGTATTTAGATTTAAGGAAATATGGATCAGTCCCTCATTCTGGATTTGGTTTAGGAATAGAAAGAACTGTTGCCTGGATATGTGGTTTAAGCCATATTCGCGAAACCATTCCCTTCCCAAGAATGCTGAACAAAATCTATCCATGAAAACAGTATCGAGTATCGAGTATATAGTATTTTGTTAGTTGGTTTAGGAAAGGGAAGAGAGAAAGCAGGAGTCAGAATAAAAAAAACAGAAATGTAATTGCGGAGTAGTTTTCCCTCTGTCATTGCGAGGCGAAGCCGTGGCAATCCCTATTTGAGATTGCTTCGGTCGTTTCACTCCCTCGCAATGACAAAATAAGAAATATGAGCTATATGACGCGATACTCGACACTGGATACTCGATACTTATTTATAAAGGAGCATAGATAAAAATGAAAAAATTAAACGAATTTATTGAGCCTATGGGTTCCTGGAAGAAAACTAATTCCTGTGGAGAGCTCAGGAAAAATGATACAGGGAAAGAAGTAATCTTAATGGGCTGGGCTCAGAGCAGAAGAGATCATGGCGGTTTGATCTTTATTGACTTAAGAGACCGCGAAGGGATAACACAAATTGTTTTTGATCCGGAAGTCTCTGCTGAAGCACATGAAAAAGCCCGCATCATTAAAAATGAGTATGTGCTTGCAGTTAAAGGGAAGGTTGTTTCTCGTTTAGCTGGTTCAAAAAATCCTAATATGCCTACCGGAGAGATCGAAATCAAAGCCAGGCAGGTAAAAATATTAAACGCTTCCGACACCCTGCCTTTTAATATAGATGATAAGATAGAAATAAATGATAATTTAAGATTAAAATATAGATATCTGGATTTAAGACAGTCAAAGATGCAAAGAAATTTACATTTACGGCATCAAACTTGTATGGAAATTAGAAATTACTTAAATGGTGAAAATTTTTTAGATATAGAAACACCTTTTTTAACCAAGAGTACACCGGAAGGGGCAAGAGATTATATAGTTCCCAGTAGAGTAAATCCGGGTAAATTTTATGCTCTGCCTCAATCTCCCCAATTATTTAAACAATTATTAATGGTTGCAGGATTTGAAAAATACTACCAGATAGTAAGATGTTTTCGTGACGAAGATTTAAGAGCTGACCGGGCACCAGAATTCACTCAGCTTGATATAGAAATGTCTTTTGTTGATAGAGATGATATATTTAATTTAGTAGAGAAAATGTTTGCTCATATATTTAGTAAATTGTTTAATATCAAAATAAAAATACCTTTTAGCAAAATGGATTATCAAGAAGCAATTTCCAGGTATGGAGTAGATAAACCAGACTTAAGATTTGGCATGGAGATAATCAATCTAACTGAAATATTTCAAAAAAGTTCTTTCAAGGTATTTGGAGAAGTGATTGAAAATAAAGGGGAAATATGTGCTATAAAAGTTGAAAGTGATGAGGAGTTTTCCCGAAAGAAACTTGATGAATTACAATTATTTATTACTTCATTCGGCGCCAAAGGACTATCCTATATAAAAATTAAAGAAGGAAAAGATTTTCAATCTTCTATAGCCAAATTTCTTTCTTTGGAAGAGATAGAAAAAGTTAAACTTAAAACTAAGGCTATCTCAGGAGATATTATCTTAATTGCTGCCGGCCAAAAGGAAGTAGTTTACGGAGCATTAGGAAATTTAAGAATAAAATTAGCGCATGATTTAAACCTTGTTAATCAGGATAAAAAGGAATTTAATTTTCTCTGGGTTACAAATTTCCCTTTGTTAGAATATAACCCGGAGGAAAAGAGATATGAATCAGTTCATCATCCTTTTACAGCACCCGTTGATGAAGATATTGAATTATTAGAAACTAATCCCTTAAAAGTGCGTTCAAAAGCATACGATTTAGTGCTTAACGGAAACGAAATCGGGGGAGGGAGCATCAGAATACATAATACAGAACTTCAAAAAATAATTTTTAGATTATCAGGGATAGATAATAAAAAAGCTGAAGAAAAATTTGGTTTCTTATTACAAGCTTTAAAATATGGAGCTCCACCACATGGGGGGATTGCCTTTGGTTTGGATAGAATGGTTATGCTTTTAACCGGGGCTTCCTCAATCAGAGAAGTAATTGCCTTTCCCAAGACCCAAAAGGCTGCCTGCCTGTTAACTGATGCTCCATCTGAAGTAGATCAAAAACAATTAAAAGAGCTGTATATAAAATTAGATTTACAGTGAGATTGCTTCGGTCGTTTCACTCCCTCGCAATGACATTTTTATTTTTTTGTTCTGACTTATGAATTCTATCTTCTAACTTCCTTTTCTATACGATATACGATATACGATATACGAACAGGATATTGAAATATATTATAAATTATGATATTATAAGTTCGAAAATAAATAAACAATTACCCTGCTGTGCTCGTGCTGGCTGATTAAGTTTTGAACCAACACTATATAAAGAGGGATCGAACTCTAAATGCAGAATGTAAGCCTGAGGTAAGTCTCCCTCCTCCGGAGGAAAGGCAAATACCTAACGTTAACTTTTAGTTGACGCGGAAACATAAAACATTTAGGTAGATGCCCACCTGTTTGAAAACAGGTACAAAACCTAACACACACGACATAGCGGGGTTTTATAATTTACGAAAATAATTCAGAAAGAGGAAGCCAGAAGGCAGAATCCAGTATTCAGAATTATTTTAAATTATGAGAATATATTCTTTGTTAAGTTATTTTATGCTCTTCTAACCAGAGACTACTAAATTCTTAAATGACGATGATGGTTTCTCATTCTTCGGTTTAGATTTTTAGCTATATACCTATAACCGAAAACTAATTTTATTCACGATATACTAAATACGATATACGATATACGACATACGAGATATAATTTTGACAAAAATAATAAATAACTATATTATAATAAAAATTATGAACAAAGAAGAAATACGAAGAAATACACTAAAAAAAAGACTTTCCCTGTCTTCTGAAGATATAAGGGAAAAAAGTCGACAAGCGTTTTTAAATCTGGCCGAGTCAGTAGAGTATAAAAATTCCCAAAATATTATGTTTTATGCTGCCACCAGAAGCGAAGTGCAGACTGAAGAAATGATTAAAATGTCTATTAAAATGGGTAAAAATGTTTTTGTTCCTATTATCTTGCCAGAATGCCTTAACCTGGTTCCTTCGAAAATATTCGATTTTGATATTGAATTAGAAAGAGGAAATAAGGGGATTTTGGAGCCGAAGAAAGAATATCATAGATTATGCACCCCAGAAAATATCGATTTAGTAATAGTGCCCGGAGTTACTTTTGATTTGGACGGAAATAGAATTGGCAGAGGCTTTGGATATTATGATAATTTTTTAAGAAAAGTTAGCCCTTCTGCCAAAATTATTGCTTTAGCTTTTGAAATGCAGATAGTAAAAAAAATAATTACGGATAAAAATGATATCCCGGTACATAAAATAATAACAGAGGACAGAATAATTAACAGTATCGAGTATCGAGTATCGAGTATATAGTTATTTAATTAACCAATTTACCTATTTACCAATATATCAATTGACCAATTACCCGATTCACCAATTTACCAATTAAAATATGGGTTTCAGGTTGCAAGTTGCGGGTTACGAGTTTAAAAAAAAGTAGGGGCATATTGCAACGCCCTGATAGCTGCACCTCTCTCCTGTCATTCCCGCGAAAGCGGGAATCCAGAGAGCGTGCAATTATTTAAAAATACTGGATTCCCATTTTCATGGGAATGACAGAGAAAATGTGGGCATGACAGAGAAAATGTGGGAATGACAAAAGTCAGTAAACTTATAAAAGAAGTTGGTAGCATGCTATGCAGAATGGTTTATCCTATACGCTATACGCTAAACGCTGTACGCTCTACGCTATACTTTATACGAGAAAAGGAAGGATGTAAGGAATATGGAGTTACAAAAAGAAAATGAAGTAGAAAAAACAGAACACAATTCTAAAGAAGAAATGAATGAGATGATTAACCAATCTTTAGAAAATTTTAAAAAAATAAAAAGAGGAGATATAATTAAAGGGCAGATAATGAAAGCCGATGAAGATGGATATCTGGTTGATATGCAATATAAGATGGAGGGACATCTTCCCAAAATCGAAAAATCACTCTTTTCTGAAAAAGAAGAAACCATAACCCATACTTTAGAGATTGGTGATGAAGTTTATCTATATGTGGTTAATGTTGATGAAAAAAATGGAAATGTTGCTTTATCAAGAGAGCAGGCGAAATATTTTCAACTTTGGGAAAAACTCAATGAAATATACAGAAAGAAAGAAAAAATTAATGCTGAAGTAATCGGAAAAAACTCAAACGGTTTAATTGTTAATATAGGGTTAAAAGGATTTGTCCCTAAATCTCAGATCGAAACCAAATTTATAAAAGATGAGGATTTAGACAAATATATAGGGAAAAAATTAGATTTCTTCATAATAAAGCTGGAAAAAAAGGAGAACAAAGTTATTCTCTCCCATCGTCTAATTATAGAAAAAGAACGTAAAGTAATGCATAAAAAAACATTAGCTGATTTAACAGTGGGACAGGAAAAAGAAGGGGTTATAACCAACATTGTAAAATTTGGAGCGTTTGTTGATATAGGCGGGGTCGAAGGATTGCTTCATATTTCAGAAATTACCTGGCGCGATATGAAGGATGCCACTATATTGCTGAAAGTTGGGGATAAAATAAAGGTAAAAATTATTGAATACAATAAAGAAAATAAAAAAATATCCCTGAGCATAAAACAATTTTCCCCGGATCCCTGGGAGAATACGATAGAAAAGTATTCTATTGGTGACGAAGTAGAAGGAAAAGTGATAAAAATTAAGGATTTTGGTGCTTTTGTTGAAATAGAAGAAGGCCTTAATGGGCTATTACATATTTCAGAAATGGCCTGGGCTTATATAAAGAATCCTTCAGAATTGGTTTCCGAAGGAGAAGTTTTAAAATTAAGAATTTTAGAAATCGAACCCGGAAAAAGGAAAATGTCTTTAGGTTTAAAGCAATTATTAGCTAACCCCTGGGAGGATGTTAAGAAAAAATATCCAGTTGGCTCGGTCGTGGAAGGAAAAATCACTCAAGTAACTTCTTATGGAGCCAATGTAGAGCTGGAAGCGGGAGTATCCGGCGCAATTCATTTATCTGAGATTGATTGGGAATATGTAGAAAGACCTTCTGCAGTACTTAAAAAATATATGGTACTTCCCCTAAAAGTAATAAAAATTGACGAGGATGCCCACGTAATATTTTTAAGTCGAAAACAAACTTTACCCAACCCCTGGGAGGATATAGATAAATTTTATAAAATAGATTCTGTGGTAAAAGGCAAGGTAATAAGGGTACGAGATTTTGGAGCTTTCGTTAAATTGGACAAGGGTATAGAAGGATTTGTACCTGTATCAGAAATAGGTTGGGATAGAATTAGACATCCGAGTGAGAAATTAAAGAAAGACCAGGAATACGAGTTTAAGGTAATAAAAATTGATAAAGAAAAATCACAGCTGACTTTAAGTCAAAAAAGATTATTACCAGACCCCTGGTCAGAAATAAAAAGGAAATATACAGTTGGAACTTTAGTGGAAGGTAAGGTAGTAAATCTTACCGATTTTGGTGCCTTTGTAAACTTAGAAGAAAATATTGATGGTTTAGTCCCCTTAACAGAAATATCCCACAACAAAATAGATAATCCGAAAAGCGTTCTTTCGGTGGGAGAAGAAGTGACAGCTCTGGTGATAAAATTAGACAGCCAAAGGAAAAAGATAAGTTTAAGCATTAAAAGAGCTGAAAAAGAAGAACAAAAAAGATTTATGAAAGAGTATAATAAAAAACAAAGTATAGATAAAATATTGTTTAAGGATTTATTTGGAGACTTGTTTACAAAGAAATAAATTAGTCGTTAGTGAATAGTCGTTAGTCGTTAGTTTAAAATGCAAGCTGCAAGTTTAAAGTTTTGTTTTTAATGTAGGGGTCGGATTTATCCGACCCGAAACGGGTTCGATGAATCGAACCCCTACTAAATACTTAGTACGAATTTATCCTGGTTTCTTTTTTAAACCAACTAATCAGCAAGTAATGTAATGTGTATGATGTGATAAGTAACATGTAATAATTACTTGTTTTTATAATTTCAGTAATTTTATGCTTATTACTTATTACTCATTACTTTTTACTGCATTTTATACGAGATACGAATTATTAATTCGATGGGAGTTCTATAAATGAAAATGCCCAAGAAACCCTATACTAATAAAAGAATCGGAGATATTTTAATTGAACGGGGATCAATTACTCACCAACAGTTAAAAGAAGCTCTTGAAATGCAGAAAAATGGTAATAAAAAAAGATTAGGTGAAACATTCGTGGAAATGGGGGTAATAACCAGGGAAGAACTATATGAGGTTTTACAATATGTTTACGAAACAGAATATGTAGACCTATCTAATTATGTAATAGACCCGGAAGTTATATCTCTTATACCTGAAAAAACTGCCTTACGATTAAAATTAATCCCCGTTAGTAAAAATGATGATGAATTAATTGTTGCTATGGCTAACCCATTAGATGTTTACGCTATAGATTTTGTAAGAGACCATACCAAGATTAAAAAGATTAAATCGTTGATGGCTACTGAAGAAGATATTCTAAGTGCTATTACTAGTTATTATGAACTGGGCGAATATGACGACATAATTGAAAAATTGGGAACAGAATTAGTGTTTAAAGAAGAGGAGGGAGAGGAAGATTCTAAAAAATTAGAAGCAATAAGCAGGGAAGCCCCCATTATACAGCTGGTAAATATGTTAATTGTGCAAGGTGTTAAGGACAGAGCAAGTGATATTCACATTGAACCTAATGAAAAAGGGCTTTTAATTCGTTTTCGTATTGATGGAATGCTTCATGATATTAGAACTTTACCCAATGCAATAAAATCTGCGGTTATATCCCGGATAAAAATATTAGCCAAGATGGATATTGCTGAAAGACGCCTTCCCCAGGATGGCCGTTTCCAGGTAAAATTCGGAACCAGGGAAGTTGACCTAAGAGTTTCTAGCATCCCTACTGTATTAGGGGAGAAAATTGTTTTAAGATTATTGGATAAAAGTAAGGGATTGATAAAATTAGAACAACTTGGGTTTATGCCTGAGCAATTAGAGGAATTTAAATCGATAATTTATAAACCTTATGGCATAATTTTACTTACCGGGCCTACTGGCAGCGGAAAAACTACCACTTTGTATGCCACTTTAAACGAAGTAAATTCTACTGATAAGAATATTATAACTGTAGAAGACCCGGTAGAATATAAGTTAAACAGAATAAATCAAATCCAGGTAAAGCCAAAAATTAATTTAACTTTTGCCAACACGCTGCGTTCAATATTGAGGCAGGATCCGGATATTATCATGGTCGGAGAAATAAGAGATGCTGAAACTGCTCAAATTGCAGTTCAAGCAGCTTTAACCGGACATTTGGTATTAAGTACTCTTCATACTAATGATGCCCCCAGTGCTGTAACCAGATTGATCGACATGGATGTTGAAACATTTTTAATTTCATCTTCGGTGATAGGGGTAATAGCCCAAAGATTGGTTAGAGTTATATGCGAAAACTGCAAGGAGGGATATGAGCCTGGCAAAGATATAATAAGCGGACTGCATATAAAGGCTAACTCGAACGGTGATGGTAAAGTTAAACTATACAGAGGAACAGGTTGTTCTTTGTGTAAACATACAGGATATTACGGAAGAACTTCTATATATGAACTTTTTGTTTTGGATGAGGATATTAGAGAATTAATAATCACAAAAGCTTCAAGTAATATTATCAAAGATGCTGCTATTAAAAAAGGAATGAAAACGCTAAAAGATAGCGGACTGGAAAAAGTATTGCAGGGGATTACTACTATTGAAGAAGTGCTAAGGGTGGCAGGATAAGTGGATGGACAAGTAGAATTCAGAAGCCAGGAGCCAAATTAGTATATAGTTAAGAAAATAAGAGAGAAATACAATTCAGGTGCAAG
>MEYH01000082.1:13945-19510 GCA_001773955.1 Candidatus Sediminicultor quintus
AGAAATGTCATTGCGAGGCGAAGCCGTGGCAATCCCGGTTTCCTATCTCACAAATAACCATAAATTGTTTAATCTGTCATTGCGAGGCGAAGCCGTGGCAATCCCTTTTAACAGGAAGCAATATTATGTTTACATAATGACTAATAAAATAAACAGTGTTTTATATACTGGAGTTACCAGCGATTTAAAGAAAAGAATTTGGGAACATAAAGAAAAAGTAATTGATGGATTTACAAAAAAATATAATATCAATAAATTAATATTTTTTGAGATATATAAAGACCCAGAAAATGCTATTTTAAGAGAAAAACAGATAAAAGCAGGTCCAAGGGCTAAGAAGGTTAAATTGATTATAGGAATTAATCCAGAATGGAAAGATTTGTATGATACGCTATAGAACATGTTATTGCAAATGATAGTGGTATAATTTAATGGGATTGCTTCAGTCGTTTCACTCCCTCGCAATGACATACTACTTCTTTAATTAATCTAAAAAAATATTTAATATTTTTAGGAAGGAGTAATGGTAAACGTGAACTACATGTCTAGTGGCGAAATCAGAGAAAAATTTTTAAAATTCTTCGAAAGCAAAGGACACAAAATAACCCGAAGCGCTTCCCTTGTACCTTCCGATCCCAGTATTTTACTGACTATTGCCGGAATGGTCCCCTTTAAGCCAATATTTTTAGGCCAGGTTAAATCATCATTAAAAAGAGCTGTCTCCAGCCAGAAATGCATTCGGACAAACGATATTGAAAATGTAGGAAAGACTGCCCGACACCATACTTTTTTCGAAATGTTAGGAAACTTTTCTTTTGGCGATTATTTCAAAGAAGATGCCATTAAATGGGCCTGGGAATTTTTTACTGAAGTTACAGGATTCCCTGAAGAAAAATTATGGGTTTCCATATTTAAAGATGATGACGAATCCTACGATATCTGGCACAATCTTATAGGTCTTCCCGAAAAAAAAATTGTCAGATTGGGGGAAAAAGATAATTTTTGG
Source organism: Candidatus Sediminicultor quintus (assembly GCA_001773955.1). Lineage (GTDB taxonomy): Bacteria > Atribacterota > Phoenicimicrobiia > Phoenicimicrobiales > Phoenicimicrobiaceae > Sediminicultor > Sediminicultor quintus. Next base: position 14,952 of record MEYH01000082.1, read on the forward strand.
AAAGTAGGTCCCACTGGACCTTGCGGACCTTGTTCCGAGATATATATAGATTTAGGCGAGGAGAAGGCGTCAAAAGGAGGCGGAGGGGTAGGTGTCGATGAAAGATATCTGGAATTATGGAATTTGGTGTTTATGCAATATAATCGCGGGGAAGACGGTTCATTGACTCCTTTGCCCAAAAGAAATATCGATACCGGTTTAGGTTTAGAAAGAATCGCCTCTGTTTTACAAAAAGTTGATACAGACTTTGAAACAGATTTATTCTTGCCCATTATAGAATTTGTTGCCCAAAGCGCAGGTATAAAATATAAAGAAGACCGGAAAAAGGACTTAGCTCTAAAGGTAATTGCCGATCATATAAGGGCTTTGGTCTTTATGGTTTCTGATGGGATAGTTCCTTCCAATGAAGGCAGAGGTTATGTTCTTCGAATGTTATTGAGAAGAGCTTTCCGTTATGGAAAGGTTATTAATTATAACCAGCCATTTTTATATGAAGCAGCTTCGGTAGTAATTGGTTTAATGAAAGAAGTATATCCGGAAACCCACAAAGAGGAAAATCGCATCTGCCAGGTAATCCTTGCCGAAGAAAAAAGATTTCAGGAAACTTTAAATATTGGAATACAAATATTAGATAATATAAAAGACGAATTAAAACAAAAAAATAAAGATAAACTGAGTGGAAAAGATGCCTTTAAACTTTATGATACCTATGGATTTCCTTTGGAGTTAACCAGGGATATCCTGGAAGAAGATGGCTTTGGAATTGAAGAAGATGATTTTAAAAATGAAATGAAAATTCAAAAGGAAAGATCCAGAAAATCTTGGGTAAAAACCAAAGCGAGCCCTGAAGATGATAAAATTAATCAGAAATTATACCAGGATATTTTAAAAGAACAGGGAGAGACAGAATTTACAGGATATGATTCTGTTGAAGTAAAAACCAGGGTAATTGCTATTACCAAAGATGATAAATTAGCAGATAAGGCAGCAGCGGGAGATAATTGCAAAATATTTTTAGAAAAGACGCCGTTTTATGCTGAAAAAGGCGGACAGATTGGTGATAAGGGAGTTATCACCTCCACATCCAAAAACAATCTATTAGTAGAAATATTAGATACCCAGGTCCCTATCGAAGGTCTAATTGCTCATTTTGCCGAAATACGCCAAGGGGACATAAAAGTTGGCGAGGAAGTATTGGCCAGGGTAGATTCATTACAAAGGAAAGCAATTGCCCGAAATCATACGGCTACTCATCTTCTGCATGGAGCACTTCGAGATGTATTGGGCGGCCATGTGAAACAATCAGGCTCCGCAGTAAACAACCATCATCTTCGTTTTGATTTTAACCATTTTGCTCCTTTAACTATGGAGGAGTTGGAAAAAATAGAAAATTTAGTAAACGAAAAAATATTGGATGAGTTAAAAGTAGAAACAAAGATTAGCACTTTTGATAAAGCAAAAGAAATAGGAGCAATAGCTCTCTTCGGCGAAAAATATGGCGAACAGGTAAGAGTGGTAAAAATCGGAGAATTCAGTTTAGAATTATGCGGAGGAACTCATCTAAATTCTACTTCCAACATCGGTCTTTTTAAAATATTAAATGAGGAAGGTATAGGAAGCGGTTTAAGAAGGATTGAGGCAGTAACCGGTGAGAGTGCTTTAAAATACATTAAAGAAAAAGAAAGTATTATCCAGGAAGTTTCGGACAAATTACAAGTCATACCCTCTGAAATACCACTGAAGATTAATCAGATAATAGATGATGCTATTCAAATGAAAAAGAAAATTAAAATTATTCGTAGTAAGTTGGCCCATTATGAAGTTGATAGTTTGGTTTCCCAAAAGAAGGAAATTAAAGGAGTAAATATTATATCACTCAAAGTTGAAGCAGAAGATAATAATGACCTAAGGGATTGGGGAGACTTGATTAAAGCTAAGATTAAATCCGGCATTGTAGTATTGGGGACAGAATTAGATAATGGTAGAGTTGCATTATTAGCGATGATTACCGATGATTTAGCAGAAAAAGGTTACCATGCCGGAAATATTATAAAAGATATTGCCTCAATAGTTGGTGGAAAAGGCGGGGGCAAAAAAACCATGGCCCAGGCGGGAGGGTCAAAAGCAGATAAACTAAACCAGGCATTAGAAAAAGTATTTAATTTACCAATTCTCCAATGCAGCAATTCTCCAATTAAAGAGAAATAAAACATATTTACCAATTTACCAATTTTTCAATTGGAGAAATATTAAATTAATATGAATCTATCGAGTATATCTCCATTCTTCCTGTAGGACAGACCTCTCGCCTGTTATTCCGACTTTCCTCACCCTTGAGGGGGGAAGTTTAAATCATATCTCCTCCCCCTTGAGGGGGGAAGTTTAAATCATATCTCCTCCCCCTTGAGGGGGGAGGATTAAGGTGGGGGTGGATTTTAATTAATTAATCAATCAATTGGTGAATTGGAGAATCGAATATTGAGAATTTTAGGAATAGATTTAGGTGAAAAAAGAATCGGAATTTCTATAAGCGATGAATTGGGAATAACCGCTCAAGGTCTGCCGACAATTAATTCAATTAACGAAATAGAAGATTTAAACAATATAAAAAAGATTATCGACAAATACGGGGTAACAAAAATAATTTTAGGTTTACCCAAAAATATGAACGGGTCTTTGGGCAGGCAGGCCCAAAAGGCTATGTCCTTTGCAGAAAAACTTAAATCATCTTTCCAGCTGTCCGTAGAGTTAGAAGATGAAAGATTAAGCACCAGCAAAGCTGAAAAATTTTTAATTGAAACTGATCGAAGCAGAAAAAAAAGAAAAAAAGTTATTGATAAAATGTCAGCAGTGATAATCCTCCAATCTTTTTTGGATAGAAGGATGATGAACAGAGAGATAAAAAAATGAACTTGATTAATAAATTGTTTTTTATATTTTCTTTAATTTTATTAATTACTATCTTATTTATTACCGCTATATATTTCCCTTTAGATGAAAATTCTACTGCCCAAAAAGTTGTTAATATCCCCCCAGGTATTAATGCCAAAGAGATTGTAGATCTATTAGAAAAAAATGAGATAATTAGAAAAAATAATTATACCATCAGAAATCTAATCAAATTATTGAAGTTAGAAAACCATTTAAAATATGGTGAATATTATCTCAGCCCCTCAATGAATATGCTCCAAATACTGGATAAATTAGTAAAGGGAGAAGTAATAACCTACAAAATAACTATCCCGGAAGGTTATACCTATACTCAAATCGCAGAACTACTGGATAAAAAAGAGGTCGCAGAGAAAGAAGTTTTTTTAAAGTTAGTAAAAGACAGCGAAAAAACTTCGGAAGGTTACCTGTTCCCTGACACCTACGAGGTACCTAAAAAATACGGAGCAGAAAAGATGGTCAAAGTAATGTTATCCAATTTTAATCAGATAGCCATAGAAAATAAATTTACAGATAGAGCTGAAGAAATAGGATTTTCTCTGGATAAAGTCATTATTTTGGCTTCAATTATCGAGAAGGAAGCTAAATTTAACGATGAAAAAAATAAAGTATCGAGTGTTTTTCATAATCGATTAGAAATAGGTATGAAATTACAATCCTGCGCCACTATTCAGTATATTTTAGGAAAACCGAAAGAAAGATTAGACGAAAACGATTTAAAAATAGATTCTCCCTACAACACTTATCTTTATGCAGGTCTTCCTCCCGGTCCAATCTGCAATCCCGGCCTCGATTCAATCATGGCAGCCCTTGAACCAGAAGAAGGAGATTATTTATTTTTTGTATTAGGGGAGGATGGCAGACACATATTTTCCAGAACCTATCAAGAGCATCTAATGAATAAAAAATAATAAAAGTGTCCTAAAGGTGCCAGGCACCTTTAGGACATTTTTTAAGGAGTGAGACGATGAAACCACTAATCATAGGCATTGCCGGGGGAACCGGTTCAGGAAAAACTACCGTTGCCCGCAGGATCTATGAAAGTTTAAAAGGGGTAAATGTGGTAGTGATTCAACAAGATGCATATTATATAGATTTAGGCCATCTTCCTTTAGAAGAAAGAAAGAAAATAAATTTTGATCATCCTTCAGCTTTTGATAGTGATCTCTTGATAAAACATCTAAAAAAATTAATAAAGGTAGAAGAAATTGAAAAACCTATCTATTCATTTACTGATTACACTCGAAAAAAAGAGACAGAAAAAGTACTTCCACGTGATATTATAATATTAGAAGGCATTTTAGTATTAGAAGAAGAAAGAATAAGGAACTTATTGGATATAAAAATTTATGTAGATGCTGATGAAGATGAAAGATTTATCCGAAGATTAGTAAGAGATACCAAAGAGAGAGGACGGACAATGGACTCAGTAATCGAGCAATATTTAACCGTGGTAAAACCTATGTTCTTGCAGTTTGCGGAACCCTCTAAAAGATATGCTGATATAGTCATCCCCCAAGGTGGATTAAATGATGTAGCAATTGATATAATAGTAAGTAAAATAAAATCCCGAACCTAACTCATGACAACTCCTCCCCCTCACCCTAACC
>MEYH01000083.1:0-26490 GCA_001773955.1 Candidatus Sediminicultor quintus
GGTTGGTGATATTGACCCGAGAGGAATTAGAGATTACTGTTTTACTATTTCCGATAAAGCTCGTTCGTTAGGGGGAGCAGTTTTAGAGGCAATCTGTACTTATTTGAATATTTGAATAAAAGATAATAAAATTTTTTTACATTCCGTTATATTTGTATTAGAATAACGATTAGATTATAAGATGAAATTTTATTAAGGGAGAGGGGAGAGATGACTGAAATTTTAAGAGAAGCTTTAAAGAGAGTAAATAGCGGGGAAACTATTGCTTTGGTTACCGTAATAGAGACCAAGGGGTCGACACCGAGGGAAGTAGGAGCAAAGATGTTAGTGAGTAAGGAAGGTTTAATAGCTGGTACTATAGGAGGCGGGATAACCGAAGCCAGAGCAATTAAAGAAGCGAAACAGGCTCTAAGAGATGGAAAGGGACGGCTTTTAAGTTATCATTTAACTAAAGAAGAGGCTGCCTTGGATGAAGGGGCAATCTGTGGTGGTGATATGATGTTATTTGTGGATGTTCTACGCCCCAAAGAAGAGATAATGATTTTTGGAGGAGGACATATTGCAGTTTGTCTATCAAAATTGGCAAAGATGGTGGGATTTAGATTAGTAATTATCGATGATCGAGAGGAGTTCGCCAGCAAAGAAAGATTTCCTGAAGCAGATGAAATAATAGTAGAGTCGATAGACAAGGCTTTAAAACAGGTTAAGATAACAGCTTCTACCTATGTTGTTATTGTGACCCGAGGACACTTGCAGGATCAAGAGGTGCTTGCTTCAGTAATTGAATCAGATGCAGCTTACCTTGGGATGATTGGTAGTCGTAAGAAAAATGCAACTGTCTTTCAACATTTAGAAGAACAGGGGGTATCAGCACAAGAACTTAAAAAAGTTTATGCCCCCATTGGGATGGATATCGGAGCTCAAACTCCCGAAGAAATCGCAGTCAGCATCATTGCCCAGATTATTCAGGTGAGAAGAGTGAAGAAAGGAATTATTTAATAATATGTGGAAACAATTTTTCATTTCCAGAAAATTTATTATCTTTACTGGTATATTTATTGGAATATCAGCGGCAGTTTTGCAAAAATTAGGAAATCCAGCCAATATGGGAATCTGTGTTGCCTGTATGGAGCGGGATATTGCCGGTGCTTTAGGTTTGCATCGAGCAGCGGTGGTTCAATATATCCGTCCCGAGATTATTGGTTTTGTTTTTGGCTCCTTGATAGCCGCCTTAGTCTTTAAAGAGTTTAAAGCTCGTAGTGGTTCGGCCCCCCTTATCCGTTTTGTATTGGGGTTTTTAGCGATGATCGGAGCCTTAGTCTTTTTAGGCTGCCCCTGGCGGACTTTACTCCGGTTAGCCGGGGGTGATGGGAATGCCCTTTTTGGTTTAGCCGGACTAATCACCGGTATTTGGGTAGGGATATTGTTTATTAAATCAGGTTATAATTTAGGTCGTAATCAAAGAACTTATCCTTTAGTTGGTTGGATTATGCCCCTTATAATGATGGGGCTTTTTCTTTTACTTCTTTTTCGACCACAATTACCTTCCGGAGCAGTTTTTTTTAGTAGTCAAGGTCCAGGTTCGCAGAATGCTCCTATCTTTATCGCTTTGTTAGTGGCTATGGTAATAGGATTTTTAGCCCAAAGGACCAGATTTTGTACTGTGGCAGCCGTTCGAGATGTAATCCTTATTAAGGATACCTATCTATTTACCGGGGTTATTAGTCTATTATTGGCTGCTTTGGTAAGCAATCTAATCTTAAAGCAGTTTCACTCTGGTTTTCAGGGTCAACCCATTGCTCACATCAATCAATTATGGAATTTTGGGGGTATGGTTTTAGCTGGCTTGGCTTTCACTTTAGCCGGGGGATGTCCCGGCCGCCAACTCTTTCTTTCCGGGGAAGGTGATGCTGATGCCGCTGTATTTGTCCTGGGGATGATTGTGGGAGCAGGTTTTGCTCATAATTTTGCTATGGCTAGCTCTGCCCAAGGTCCAGGACTTTGGGGGCCAGCTTCAGTTATTATCGGATTAATTATCTGTCTTATCATTGGATTTAGTATGAGCGATTTAATGAAAAAGAAGAAGGAGGCATAATGTTATGAGTGAGAAAATCGATGTTCGAGGACTTTCCTGTCCGCTTCCGGTAGTTACTGTTAGGAACAAACTGCTGGAGATAAAAAAGGGGATTTTAGAGGTTTTGATAGATACCGGAACTGCTAAAGATAATATTACTCGAATGGCTGTAAATGCAGATTGGAAAGTAGAAGTAAAAGAAGAGGGTGAAGAATATTTACTCATCATTTCCAAGTAGAAAGAAAAAAGTTGGAAAGGGAAAATAATGATTTATTTAGATAATGCTGCTACCTCTTATCCCAAGCCGAAAGAGGTAGGGCAAGCAATGATGTATTTTTTAGAAAAGGTAGGAGCCACCCCTGGTCGTTCCGGTCACCGGCTTTCCATTGAAGCTGGACGTATACTTTATCAGGCCAGAGAAAGTTTGGCAGAGTTGTTTAATGTTGATAACCCTTTGCGAATTATATTTACTTTGAATGTCACTGAGGCGCTAAATCTTGCCTTAAAGGGGTTACTACGGCCCGGAGATCAGGTAATTACCAGCAGTATGGAACATAATTCAGTTATGCGCCCTCTTCGCGAATTAGAAAAAAGAGGGGTGGAGGTCAAGGTTATTCCTTGCTCCTCCCAAGGGGTTCTTGACCCGGTGGATCTAGAAAGGGCGATTAGAAAAAATACCAGGTTAATCGTACTAAATCATGGTTCAAATGTTATAGGCACTTTGCTGCCTATTATTGAGGTGGGGAAAATTGCCCAAAAGCATAATGTTCTTTTCTTGGTAGATACTGCTCAAACGGCTGGCTGTTATTCTTTAGATATTAAGAAGGACAATATTGACCTTTTAGCTTTTACCGGGCACAAATCTCTCTTTGGACCGCCAGGCACAGGAGGGTTGGTAGTTGGAGAAAGGGTGGATATTAAAAAGTTAAATCCTCTAAAAACCGGGGGGACAGGCAGCCATTCAGAGTCAGAAGAACAGCCAGATTTTTTACCTGATATTTATGAAAGCGGAACTCCCAATACGGTAGGTCTGGCCGGATTAAATGAGGGTGTACGTTTTATCCTTAAAGAAGGGATTGATAAAATTCGTCAACATGAACTTAATCTATCTCAGAAGTTAATAGCAGGCTTAAAAGAAATTCCAGGGGTTATAGTTTATGGAGAAGAACAGGTTACAGATCGAGTGGCGGTAATTTCTTTTAATATTAAGGGCCAATTATCTTCAGAAGTAGGGTTAAGGCTTGATGAAAAATATGATATTATGTGCCGGGTTGGCCTGCATTGTTCCCCGGCTGCCCATAAAACCATTGGTACTTTTCCCAGGGGTACGGTTCGATTTAGTATGAGTTGGTTTAATACTTTTGAAGAAGTAGATCAAGTAATTAAGGCCATAAGAGAAATTACCAAAAGTGCATAACCAAGAGGAATTTTTACTGATGAAAGATAATTATAGTGTAGTAATATTTTATTCTACCAGTGCAGCTATAAGGACAGAAAGTTTAGCTAAAAAGCAGGGACTTGCGATAAAACTCATCCCAGTTCCTCGTCATCTAAGTTCTGATTGTGGTATTTGCTTACAGTTTAATAATGAAGATAAACCGAAAATAGAAAAAATTCTACAAGACGGAAAAGTTGAATATGAAAATATTTATAAAATATAATTTACTTCAAGCAGGGGTATTGCGGGTGAAAATCAGTAATATGTAATATGTAGGGGCAGACCTTGTGTCTGCCAGTAATATGAGGAAAAGAAACCCATTTATGAAAATATTAAGTGTAAATTACAGGAAGTGATGAAATTGAAATTGAATTACAAAATATGGATAGAAAAAGAGGGGGAGAAGGTTTTCGGTGACGGTCCTCTGGATATCCTTCATCGGGTAGAGAGGACTGGTTCATTAAGACAAGCTGCAGAAGAGATAAAGATGTCTTATTCTCAGGCCTGGAATTTAATAAAAGTTTTAGAAGAGAGATTAGGATTTAAGTTATTAGAAAGGAAGATAGGAGGAGAAAGTGGCGGAGGGTCACAACTTACTGAGCAGGCCAGAGATTTGATGATGAAATTTGAAATATTTCGCGATAAAGCTCAAGAGAGTTTAAATTTGCTTTATAAAGAAATATTTAAAGAAAGATAAATTTTTTTACGTTTTTCCTCCCCCTTGAGGGGGGAGGATTAGCTCTATGCATTTCCTCCCCCCTAAAGGGGGAGGATTAGCTCTATGCATTTCCTCCCCCTTAAAGGGGGAGGATAAAGGTGGGGGTGTTATTTAAAATATTATGAAAAAGATACCGGTAGAAAAAGCAGTGGGGATGGTATTATGCCATGATATTACGCAGATCATTCCTGGACAGTTTAAGGGGAGAGCCTTTAAAAAAGGGCATATTATCCAGAAAGAAGATATAGAAAAATTTTTAGAATTAGGAAAAGAACAAATCTATGTATGGGAGCCGAAAGCCGGGGAAATTCATGAGAATGAAGCAGCTCTGCGAATAGCCGGAACTATTGCCGGGGAAAATATAATTTACGATGAACCCATAGAAGGAAAGTCTACTTTAAAATCAAAAGTTAAAGGAGTTTTAAAAATTGAGTCTTCTCTTTTAAAGGATATAAATTCAATAGAAAATATTTCTATTGCTTCTCTTCCGGGAAATTTTAAGGTAGAAGAAGGACAAAAGATAGCTGGTGCTCGGATCATACCTCTATTTATTAAGGAAGAAAAATTGAAAAAGATAGAAAATTTAGGTTTAAAAAGAGGTAAAGTATTTGCCGTAAAAAATTACAAAAAAATGAAAGCTGCTATTATAACTAATGGTAATGAAATATATAAAAATAGAATTCAAGATAAATTTGGACCAATAATGAAAGAGAAATTAAATTATTTTAGAGCTGAATACCTGGGTCAAACTATTTGTCCTGATGATAGAGATGAAATAAAAAAAACAATTTTTCATTATCGAAAAAAAGAAGCTGATCTAATTATATTAACCGGTGGAATGTCAGTAGACCCAGATGATCAAACTCCGGGAGCTATCAAGAAGAGTGGAGCTAAAGTAGTGACTTATGGGGTCCCGGTTCAACCAGGGAATATGTTTATGATGGCTTATCTGGGGGAGACTGTCTTATTAGGAGTCCCTGGTTGTGCCATGTATTATAAAACTACTATTTTAGATGTGGTATTGCCTCGAATTTTTATTGGAGAAATTTTAACTAAAGAAGATTTTGTAAGGATGGGGGAAGGGGGATTTTGTTTAAACTGTGAAGTTTGTCATTATCCCAATTGTTTTTTCTGCCGGTGAAATAAAAAGGAGAGGGAAAAAAATGGATTTTTATGAGGATATAAAAGAAAGATTTTTTAATCTAATTAAAGATAAAAACCTATTGTCTTTAAAAGTACAAATAGTAAGTGCTAGACCATTAACACCACAAGAGGTAATCGGAAAACCAGAGAGAAATGATTTCCCATTATTGAAAGGCAAAGAAGTAATGCTTCAAGCAGATTTTAAAGGAAGTTTAGGCCAGGCCTTTACTGATATGCCGGGAAATTATAGTGCTGCCCTGAAGGAGATTTTCGATATGTCCTTAGATAATAATTTTGAGAGAGCCGTTTTTGTTTCTACTTTAAATGCTGTTTTGCGATACCTAAATTATATTTCTAAGACAGTTCACTGCAAAGATAAAGAACCAGGAGATTGTGCTGCCCACCTGGTAGATTATATCAAAGAGCGATTTGATAATCCCCGTATCGCTTTTATCGGGATGCAGCCAGCTATGGTGGAAGCCTTAACTGCTCATTTTAAAATTAGGGTAGTAGATTTAGATCCAGATAACCTGGGGCAAAGAAGGTGTGGGGTATTAATAGAGAATGTTTCTTATACCAAAGAAATCATAAGCTGGGCCGATCTAATTATTGCTACTGGAACCACTGCAGTTAATAATACTTTATCTTCACTCTTAGCAACTAAGCCGATCATCTTTTATGGAGTTACCATTGCTGGTCTTGCTTATCTTAAAGGTTATGAACAATATTGTTTTTGCAGCCATTAGAAGTTTTTGATATTACCAGAAATTAGGAGAATATATATAAATGAAGAAATATTTTATTTTGTTATTGATAGGATTTTTAATCTTAGTTTCCTTGGGCGAAGGTGCCGCACAAGAAGAGACTCCTCTGGGAATGGCGGTAGAATTTACGGACCATGCTGCCTGTGCCTATATAAGCCAGGATAAAGGCTGGTTTGAAGAAGAAGGGCTCAATATAACTACTTATGAGAGTTATGAGACTGGTATGGTTTTAGCTGCTGCTTTAGCCCGGAGAGATATTCAGGTTGCCTATATGTGTCTGGTGCCAGCTATAAATGTCTTTGCTAATGCTAAAGTACCAATAAAGATAATTGCGGGGACCCATAAATATGGTTATGGTTTAGTAGTTAATCCTGATAAAGTAAAAACAATTCAGGATTTAGAAAAGCCAGATATTCGCCTTGGATGTGTTAGAGAAGGCGGGGCAGTAGATGTACTTCTTCACAAAATTATAGATAAATATAATTTAAAGGAAGAAAAAATAATAAGTAATATCCGTCGAATGAGTCCATCAAAACAAATTTTAACTATTCAATCAGGGCAATTAGATGCTGCTTTTCTACCCGAACAATGGTCTACCATGGCCGAAGACCTTGGTTTCGAAATGCTGCTAATGAGCCAGGAGGTCTGGCCCGAAATGCAGGGAAGTGTACTGGTGGTTAAAGAAGAATTGATAAGAGATCATCCCGAGGTCATTGAAAAATTAGTAAAGATATCACAAAAGGCGACCGATTGGATTAATCAGCATCCTCAGGAAGCAGCAGAAATTGTGGCTCGCCAATTACAGGAAGCCGGAGGAAGTATTTTCCCAGTGGAAATAGCCGATATAGCTGCCAAGACAGAGATTACTCCCGAAGTTTTATTAAAGTCTATGAGTAGGTTGGAATATACTACCGATATTGACCCCGTGGTAGTTCAGGAAGCAATAGATTATGTCGCTCAATTAGGTTATATTAAGAGCAGCTTTAAGGCGGGAGACATTTTGGATTTGAGTTTTATAAAACCATGAAAATAGTTAAAATATTTAAATTAAAATGGGAGATAATCCCCATTATTATATTTCTGGGAATATGGGAGATAATTGCTCGCCTAAACTTAATCTCTGGTCATTTTTTCTTTCCTCCCTTTTCTACTGTAGTAACAGAATTTTGGTATCTAACCGTTAGCGGAGCATTAGGGCGTAATTTCTTGAGCAGTCTAATTAGAGTCCTTATAGGTTTTTCAGCCGGTTCTATTGCCGGACTGTTTATCGGAATTATAATGGGATGGAACAATATAGCCAATAAGGCATTAAATCCTATAATCAGCTTAATTTATCCTATTCCCGCCCTGGGCTGGCTTCCTTTATTGATGTTATGGTTCGGTATTGGTGAGATCTTACCGATTGCCATAATATTTATCTGCTCATTTTTTCCCATCCTTTATAATACTGTTACCGGAATTAAAAACGTAGACAAAAATTATATTTACGCGGCAAGAACCTTAGGTGCCTCAGATATAGAAATTATCACCACAGTAGTAATACCCCTGGCTCTCCCAAATATATTTACTGGCCTAAGATTAGAATCAGGAATGGCCTGGCGGGTGATAATAGCAGCAGAAATGGTAGCTATCCCCACCGGGATTGGTGCCTTGATGATGAAGGCCGAAAGCCTTATCCGTATAGACATTATTATAGTCTGTCTAATAGTTTTGGGAATAATGTGTCTTTCTTTTGAGAATTTTTTTGCTTTTTTAGAAAAGAAGCTGACTTATCGATGGAGGTAATATGTCATCTATTACGCTTAAAAACATTTCTAAATACATTTGTAAAGATATTAACTTGGAAATATTTGATAAAGAATTATTGGTGTTATTAGGACCGAATGGGGCTGGAAAAAGTACTTTGTTAAATGTTATTGCCGGGTTAATCGACTATGAGGGGTCTGTGTCTTTTAGTAACCTGCCGGTGGATAAAGTGCCTGCCAATAAAAGGAGAGTAGGTTACTTATTCCAAGAATTGAATTTGTTTCCTCATCTCGATGTATCTACTAATATTGCCTATGGCTTGAGAATTCAAAAACAATCTCAAGACGAAATAAGGACAAGGGTTGAGGAGCTGCTTCAAATAATGAAGATAAAACACTTATCCTCTCGTTATCCCAAAGAACTAAGCGGGGGCGAGAAACAGAGAGTGGCTTTAGCCCGAGCCTTAGCCAATTCTCCTCGTATCTTACTTCTTGATGAACCGATGAATAGTTTAGATTATCGCACTTCGAAGTATCTAAGGACTGAGTTTAAAACATTACAAAAAAAACTGGGGGTTACCACAATTTATGTTACTCATAATTTTTACGAAGCAGAGGAGATGGCAGACAGAATTGCTGTGCTTGATAAAGGTAGAGTAGAGCAAATTGGTTCTTCTAAGGAAATATTTTTTCATCCTACAGAGGCGGTTAGTGATTTTATCGGGGCACCAAATATTTTAACCTGTGATTATTATCATAGACTAAGCTTTCTAAAATCTACGGAAATTAAAGACCATTGAGGATAGTAAATAATTTTTTTTATTATTAAAGTGGATTAAATTAGTTTAAATTAAAAAATTTTTTAATTTTTTTAAAAAAAAGAAGGATATTTTTAAAAGTATGTAGTATAATATAAAAAGATTTATAAAATGGAACACTTTTCCATATTATGGAACAATATAAAAAAAGTTAAGAGCAGATGAAATCATTAAGAAAAACAATAGATATTTTAGATTATTTAAGTGATGTAAATAGAGATGTGGGAGTCACCGAACTGAGTTTAAAATTAAATTTGCCCAAGAGCACAGTTCATAGAATATTAAAAGATTTATTAGAATATTCTATCATTGAGCAAGAAAAGGATACTTCCAGGTATAGAATGGGGTTACGTTTACTTAAATATTCCAATTCGCTTTTAAGGTCTTTTGATCTTAGACAAATTGCTAAACCTATTTTGAAAAAGGTTTGTAATGAAACCGGAGAAACTACTTTTTTAACCGTTTGGATAAACGACCAAGGGTTTTGCTTAGATTCAATTTTTTCTAGTCAAAATATAAATACTAATCTTTTTGTGGAAATAGGCCGGGAAATGCCTTTTCATTGTACTGCCAGTTCAAAAGTAATTTTAGCCAATCAGCCGATAGAAGAGATTAAAAGAATTATTAGCAAAGGACCTCTCTTAAGGTATACTCCAAATACCATTACAGAACCTAAAAAATTAATAGAACATTTATGGGAAATAAAAAATAAGGGTTTTGCAATTTGTGATGAAGAAATTGAAGAAGGAATAAAAGCAATTGCTGCTCCTATAAAAAATATTAAGGGGAAAACCATATCCAGTATTACCATAACCGGATTAGCGCAAAGATTGAATTTAAATAATATGGAAAGACTTATTAAAATTGTTACCGATGCAGCTACGGAAATATCTAAAAGGTTAGGCTATAATAAATTTATTGAAAAATGAATTGGTATAATTAAATTGATATAATTAAGGGGAACTTTGTTTAATTTAATACATTTAATAATTTATAGGAGGAAGAAAGCAAAAGATGGCAAAAGTTATTTTAATAGCCTTAGGTGGGAATGCGATAAAACAATCCAATGAAAAAGGATCTTCAGAGGAACAATTCAAGAATTGCTGGAAAACCACAAAACATATCTCAGAAATTATCCAAAACCTTGACCAGGAAGATCGGCTAATCATAACCCATGGAAATGGTCCGCAAGTTGGTAATTTAATGGTACAACAAAAGTTAGCTGAAAGTATTGTCCCGGCTCATCCCATGGATGTGGTAGGGGCCATGACTCAAGGGCAAGTTGGTTATATGTTGCAGCAAACCTTAATAAATCATCTTAAAAAAATGGATCTTGATATACCGGTTTGTGCGATAATAAATCAGGTTTTAGTAGATAAAAATGATCCAGAATTTTTTGGTGATAAAGCTTCCAAGCCGGTAGGTAATTTTCTAACTGCAGAAGAAGCTAAAGAGATGAAGGAGAATAACCCTCAATATATCATTAAGCAGGTTAAGCCAAACGGAGAGCGCTGCTGGAGGAGAACCGTTCCTTCACCAGATCCTATAGCTAATATAGAAGCTAACGTTATTAAAAAGCTAGTTGCTGCAGGGATAGTTGTTATTGCTTCCGGTGGCGGAGGAATACCGGTGTTAGAAGATGAAGAAGGAAATTACCAGGGGATCGAGGCAGTAATAGATAAAGATCTGGCTGGAGAAAGATTAGCCGAAATAGTAGGCGCCGATATTTTTTTAATTCTCACCGATGTAGGAGAAGCTAAAATTAATTATGGTAAAGCTAACGAGAAAGGTTTAAGTAAAATAACTTTCCAAGAAGCTAAACAATATTTTGACGAAGGGCATTTTCTGGCGGGAAGTATGGGGCCAAAGGTGAAAGCTTGTTTAAGATTTTTAGAAAATGGAGGGAAGAAAGCTATCATTACCTCTTTGGATAAGGCTTTGGAAGCGTTAAAGGAACAAAGCGGAACAATTATAGAAAAAAGTTAGGTAATAAATTATATAAATAAATTGAAAGGAATCTGGCAAAATGTTAAAAGGAAAAGATATTTTAAATACTGCTCAATTTTCGCTTCAAGAATTAGATTTGATTATGAATACCGCTGCAAGTTTTGAAAAACAAGTCAAAGATGAAAATATTATCAGAAATATGGAAGGTAAAATAGTAGCCACTTTATTTTTTGAACCAAGTACCAGAACCCGCCTTTCTTTTGAAACTGCTGCCAATAGGTTGGGTGCTCGAGTAATTTCAGTAGCTGACGCTAAGAGCTCTTCTGCAGCTAAAGGAGAATCTTTGGCTGATACCATTAGGACAGTGGATGGTTATGCAGATGTTATTGTTATGCGTCATCCCATGAATGGCTCTGCCCAGATTGCCGCTGATAATGCGAAACATCCTTTTATTAATGCCGGCGACGGAAGCGGACAACATCCCACGCAAGCTCTTTTAGATATATATACCATTCGTAAGGAAAAAGGGGCTTTAGGGGGGCAGACAGTTACTTTTGTGGGAGATTTAAAATATGGGCGGACCGTACATTCATTAAGTTATTTTATGACCCTCTATGGCAATAAAATGCTTTTTGTATCCCCCCAATCTCTACGAATGCCATCAGAAATAAATGCTGACCTAAGAAGTCGGGGAGCAGAAATTGAAGAAACCGATGATCTAAAAAAAGCCTTATCGGTTAGTGATATAGTTTATGTTACCAGGGTGCAAAGAGAACGATTTGAAAATCCACAGGAGTATGAAAAAGTTAAAGGTTCATATATTATAAATAGAGCTATGATTAATCAAGCTAAAAAAGGTATTACCATTCTTCATCCCCTTCCCAGAGTAGATGAAATCTCTACTGATGTTGATGATTATGAAGGAGCAGCTTACTTTAGACAAGCTCATAATGGAGTTTATATTAGAATGGCTCTTTTAGCTTTAGTAAGTGGTAAAGTATAGGCTAAATTTTAAAATTAGAACAATTTTAATGATAAAAAATATTTTATAAGTAGAGATACAAATGAAAATAGAAAATATTAATATTCCCTTAATGATAAGTGGTAATTTAATTGAAAATATTAATTTAAATGATAATTATTATAGAATGAGGATCAAAGCTCCTCAAATTGCCAGGAAAGCCAAACCAGGACAGTTTGTCATGTTATCTATGTGGAAAAATAAAGATCCTTTCTTAAAAAGGCCATTTAGTTTTTACGGAATTGAATCAGATAGCGGTACTTTTGATATTCTATATAAGGAAATAGGTAAAGGTACACAAATAATGGCTAAATCTAAAGCAGGTGATCTGGTAGAACTAATTGGACCCCTTGGTAATGGTTTTAAGATCCCAGAGAATACAAATAATATAGCTGTAGTTGCACGTGGTATAGGGATTGCTGCCTTGATGCCCTTAATATTAGAAAGTAAGAAAAGAGGGATTGCAATTTATGCTTTCCTATCTGCTCAAACAGGTAATTTACTTTTATGTAGTAATGAGATTAATTCTATTTCTGAAAAAGTATTTTATACTACCGATGATGGTTCTAAAGGAGCAAAAGGGATGGTCACTAATTTTCTGCAGAATGTTTTAAAAGAAGAAGTCATTGATGTGGTTTATGTTTGTGGGTCAAAAAGACTTACCAAACATATAAGAAATTTACAAAGAAAATATAATTTTTTAGCCTTTGTAAGTTTAGAGGAACATATGGCTTGTGGCATAGGTGCTTGCAAAGGTTGTGTGCATAAAACCAATGATGGATATAAAAGAGTTTGTAAGGAAGGACCTATTTTCCCAGTAGAAGAGGTGATTTTTGATGACTAAAGAAGTGAGCTTAGAGGTTGATTTGGGTCCTTTACATTTAAAAAATCCAATTATGCCTGCCTCAGGCACTTTTGATATAAGATGTACTTTATTAAACCAAAAAGAGCTTAATAGATTAGGAGCAATACTTCCCAAGAGTATTGCTTTCCAAGAAAGAGAAGGGAATCCCGGGCCGAGGATTTGTGAAACGGATTGCGGATTATTGAATGCAGTCGGCGTGCCTTCTAAAGGTGTAGAATATTTTATAAAAGAAGAATTACCTCTATTGAAAAAAGCAAATAACACTATTATTGTTAGCTTGATGGGAAATTCTATCCCAGATTTTTGTAATTTAGCCGGATATCTTAATGAAAATAAAGAGATTTCGGCATTAGAAATAAATCTTTCTTGCCCTAATCTAAATAATGGTATTCTTTTTGGTGTTAACCAAGATAAATTATACGAATTAATCTTTAATATAAAGAAAAACACTTCAAAACCAATTATTGCTAAATTATCACCAAATGTTTCCGATATAAGAGAAATGGCTTTAACTGCAAAAAATGCGGGAGCACAGATAATCACTGTTGCCAATACTTTAATGGGCATGGCCATAGATGTTGACAAGCAAGTCTTTCGATTGGGGAATACTATGGGAGGATTGTCTGGCCCAGCGATAAGACCTATCGTAGTTAGAATGATCTGGGAGATTGCCCAATCTGTTGACATACCGATTATTGGGGTGGGAGGGGTTTATTGTGCTGAAAATGCTATTGAAATGCTTCTTGCCGGAGCGAGTGCAGTACAAATTGGTTCAGCTAATTTTTTTAATCCCCATGTAATGTTAGAGGTGATTGAAGGGATTGAAAAATATCTAATTAAAAAGAAGTATAATTCTATTCAAGATATAATTGGCTTGATGAAAAATTAATATTTTATTTTAAAGAAAAGATATTTTGATTTTATCAAAGTTAAACATCTTTATTTTTTATTTGATTTGTAAATTATAGATTACCAGTTTTAAAAAGGAAAAAGGAGAAATATTTATATGAGCTTACAAATGTTAATAAACGCAATCCTGCTGGGAGGATTATATGCCTTGATGGGCATAGGATTTTCCTTGCAGTGGGGTATTAGCGGAATCATTAATTTATCTTATGGAGCAATGGTTATACTGGGTTCTTATATTTCCCTGGAATTTTTTAATTTATTTCACTTAGACCCTTTTATTAGTATGATAATGTCTGGCGCTATTCTTTTTGTAATAGGAGCAGCAATATATCGCACACTTTTACAACCATTAATTAAGGGTGGAATTGTTTTTACCCTTATTTTAACCTTTGCCCTGAGATTAGTAATAGAAAATATTATATTGAAAGTGTGGTCTGCTGACTATCGTACTATACGCGTCACATATGCCGGTAGTAATTTTCAATTTGGTGATGCTTATATTCCCTTAATTAAATTTTTAGCTTTTATTGTAGCAGGAATATTAATCTATTTAACTTACCTTTTTATGATGAAAACGAAAACTGGGAAAGGGATTCAGGCAGTTGCCTTAGATAAAGAAGGTGCACAGGCGGTAGGGATAGATGTAGAAAAAATGTATCTAATTAATTTTGCTTTGGGAACCGCTTTGGCAGGATTGACCGGCTCTCTTTGGGCGAGCATCTATAGTTTTTCTCCTCATCTTTTAGGTTCCATTGTGGGAAAGGTGTTTATTATTGCCATACTTGGTGGATTAGGAAATATCTGGGGCGCAGCTGCTGGAGGTTTACTCTTAGGGATTGCAGAAACTACGGGAGCAGTATTTTTTGGTTCAGAGTGGCAAGAAGCCCTCGGTATGGTCATTATGGTAAGTGTGTTGGTTTGGAGACCTTATGGACTTATGGGGAAAAAGTTTTTTGGTTAATTTAGGAATTATTTGAAAGGGGAGGAGTAAAGACAGGTGTTCAATAATAAAAAAGTAAATATTTTCTTAATAATAGTCGGAATAATTATATTTATCTTTTTACCGCGCTTTGTATCAGGTTATTGGGTTAGAGTAATTACAACTATCTTTATGTATGCGGTAATTTCTCAAGGAATTAATCTTATGTCCGGTTATATGGGTTATCTTCCTTTTGGCAATGCCATGTTTTTCGGGGTAGGAGCTTATATTACTGCTATTGGTATGGGCAAAGGGCTGTCTTTTTTGGCTGTTTTACCCTTAGCCGCTCTAACTGCAATCTTGGTTAGTATTTTATTTGGACTACCGGTGCTTAGACTTCGGGGTCATTATTTTGCTATTGCTACTATTGGTATGAGTGGAGCACTTTTATCAGTAGTGCAAAATGCTACGGAGATAACCGGAGGAGCTATGGGAACTACCTTGCCTATTATTGATAAGTCACCGGAAGTAACCTATAATTACTTCTATTTAGCTATGTTGGCTTTAATGGTAATTACTACTCTAACCATATATTTGATAATCAAGTCAAAGTTTGGTTTTGGGATTCGAAGCATAAAAGCTAATGAAGAGGCAGCAAATTCTATGGGAATTAATACTACTTATCATAAAGTAATTGCTTGGGCAATCAGTGCTTTATTTACCAGCATAGCGGGTGCTCTTTATGCCTACTGGATGTCTTTTATTGGTCCTGAAGAAGTTTTTGATGTCATGATCGCAGTTAATACTATTGTTATTATGCTTATTGGAGGAGCGGGCAGTATTTTAGGCCCCATCATTGGTGCATTTGTAATTTCTCTGTTGTCCGAGGTAGTTTGGAGTACTTTTCTTGAATATCATCTTGCTGTATTGGGAATTACTATCATTATTATAGTATTCTTTGTTCCCAAAGGAATTACTGGTGCTATTGCTGATTTTGTAAAAAAAAGAGAATTAAGACTAAGAAAGAAAGTGAGTGTATAAGGTGGAAGAAAATAATATAATTTTAACCATAAAATCTTTAAGCAAATATTTTGGAGCTTTAAAAGCAGTAGACGAGGTTAGCTTTGAAGTGAAAAGAGGTGAAATATTAGGATTAATTGGACCTAATGGAGCTGGTAAAACAACCATTACTAATGTGGTTACCGGTACTTATCCAAAAACTTCTGGTAGCGTTATTTTTGAAGATACGGATATAAGCAATTTGAAGCCTTATCAGATAGCTCGAAAAGGATTAACCCGTACCTTTCAAGTAGTGAAACCTTTAATAGGAATGACAGTAGAGGAAAATGTATTAGTCGGTTCCCTTTATGGAAGAGATAAGAGAAATACTGATATGAAAAATGCATCTAAAAGAGCCAGAGAAATAATAAAATTAGTAGGCTTGGAGAGTAAAAAAGATTCTTTGGTAAGTGATATCACTTTACCTGATCTAAAAAAAATGGAATTTGCTCGAGTTTTAGCTATGGAACCTGAAGTATTATTTTTAGATGAAGTTATGGCCGGTTTGAACCCGGCAGAAGTGGAAGAGGCGAGTATTTTGGTAAAAAGAGTCAGGAGAGAAAAAGAATTAACTATAGTATATATTGAACATATTATGAAAGCGGTAATGGGAATTTCAGATAGAATTGTAGTTTTACATCACGGCAGAAAGATAGTAGAAGGCACCCCTCAAGAAGTAGTGAATAATTCAGCAGTTATTGAAGCTTATTTGGGGAAAAGGTATGCTAAGGAGGTAAATAATGAAGGATAATCTATTATTAAAAGTATCCAATCTTGATGCAGGTTATGGTGCAATTCAAGTTCTGTGGGATATAAGCTTGGAAGTAAAACAAAAAGAGGTGGTGTGTATAATCGGGGCAAATGGAGCCGGGAAGAGTACTCTATTAAAGAGTATTGTAGGAATGATTCCCTCTTCTAAAGGAGAAATATTTTATTCAGGAAACAATATCACTAAAATGGCTTCTCCGGAAAGAATAAAAATGGGACTCGGTTTTGCTCCCGAGGGAAGACATTTATTTTTTGGATTAACCGTAGAAGACAATCTTTTGATGGGTGCTTTTCAAAGAAAGTATAATAAAAGCGTAAAAGAAGATTTAGATTTTGTCTATGCCCTCTTTAAACCATTAAAAGGATATAGCAGAAAACTTGCCGGGAACTTATCCGGCGGCGAACAACAGATGTGTGCTATAGGTAGAGCCTTAATGTCCCGTCCCACCTTACTTATCATCGATGAACTTTCTTTAGGATTGGCTCCGGTGGTGGTAGATGATTTAATCGATATAATAGCTAAATTAAGGAAGGAAAGAGGGATTAGCATATTATTGGTTGAACAAGATGTAAAAGTTGCTTTAGATATAGCAGACAGAGGGTATGTGTTAGAGGCAGGAGCGGTATCTATTCATGATAAGGCTGATAGATTAGCTAAGAATGAACATATAAAAGCCGCTTATTTAGGAGTAGCCTAATAATTAAATACAGTTTGAATACTTGGGAAAGTGATTCTTGCCAGTGGAATAAAAAAAAAGAAAAAGAGGGTGATAAATGAAAAAAATAAGGAAGTATAGAGGGATAGAAAGCTAATTAAAAATTTGTCTAATTAAATAAAATGGAGGATAAAAAAGTGAAAAAAATAATTATTATTGTAATGTTAATCAGTATTTTATTGCTTGGCTTAACCGGAATAGTGTCTGCTCAGGAAAATATAATAAAAATTGGAGTCGCAGTTTCTTTAACCGGTAAAATAGCTTATGAGGGAAGATTAGTTAAGGATGGATATGAAGTATGGGAAGATTGGGTCAATAGTCATGGAGGTATCACTGCCGGAGGGATAAATTATAAAGTAAAGATGGTTTATTATGATGATGAAAGTACTCCAGTGAGAGGCGCAAAACTTACCGAAATGTTGATAACTCAAAATAAAGTAGATTTTCTATTTGGTCCATTCTCCAGTGCTATTACCTTTGCCACTACGGCCATTGGTGAAAAATATAAAATGATTACCATAGCCCCTGAGGCGAATGCTGTTAATATTTATGAGCGAGGTTATAAGTATGTATTTTCAGTTCTTCCACCAGCTCCTATGTTAATGGTACCTATAGCCTATATGGCAGAGAATTTAAACCCCAAACCTAAAACAGTAGCTATTATATCAGCAAATGATCTGTTCCCATTAAGTTGTGCTGGGGGGTTTAGAGATAAGTGTAAAGAATTAGGATTTGATGTAGTGCTTTTTGAAAAGTACCCTGCGGGTGCCACTGATATATCTACTTTGCTTACTCAAGTAAAAAACTTAAATCCTGATATTCTAGGCGTTGCCGGTTATACTGCAGATAGCTTAATGGTCATTAGACAATGTAAGGAATTAAATATTAATCCAAAAATTTATGCTTTCTCAGTAGGAGTGATGATTCCCAGTTTTATAGCGGAATTAGGAGCAGATGCTGAATATGCTTTTGAAGGTGAATGGTGGCTGCCAGGTATGAAGAATAGTGATAAAGTATTCGGAACTACTGCAGATTATGTGCAAGCTTGTAAAGATAAATTTGGGCCTGATTATATGCCGGAATATCACGTATCCAGTGCCAGTGCAGCAGGAACCTTACTTCAATTAGCTATAGAAAAGGCTGATTCGATTGAAACCGAAAAAGTTAGAGAGGCCTTATCTACTCTTGATTTAGAACTTGCTACTTGGCCTGCAATTGCCTTTAATGAAAAAGGACAAAATATTAAATGGCCGCATCCTGTAGTACAGGTACAAAATGGCAAGTATGTTATCGTTTATCCTGAATCTTCCCAGGAAAATGCTCCTATGTACCCAGCACCAGAATGGAAAGAGAGATAAATTAACCGGATATTTAATAAAGAGGCTGTAATTTAATTACAGCCTCTTTACCTACATTATATAAACAGAAAATTACTTATGGGAGATATTATTTTAAAAACTTGTCATTAATTCTGTGGTGTACTTATAGAAATTATGATTAATTATATCGATTTTTCAGTCATAATAATTCTCTACTTAACATCTCTTTAAGGGGAAAATTATGAAGATTATTATAGATACGAATCTGTGTTATGCTTGTAAAACTTGCCAATTAGTCTGTTCCTTTCACCACACTAAAGCCTTCTGGCCTGAACGGAGTAGTATCATTGTTTCTCGTAATCCACAAGACGGTACCATAAAATGGCGAATGAGTACAACCTGTGATCGATGTATAAATGAGAAAGAGCCTTTATGTGTCAAATACTGTATTTATGGAGCACTTCAAGTAGTAAAAGAGGTAAAAGAACATGATTGAAAGAGGAGATATTACAGGCTGTCTTGCAGGTAAAATTTTACGAATAAATTTATCGAATCAGAATATAGGGACTGAGGAAACTAAAAAATATGCCCAAAAGACTTTGGGTGGCAGAGGGATTAATTCCCTGATTATGGTCAATGAAATAGCCTCTCAGGTAAAATGGTATGACCCGGAAAACTTACTATGTTTCGGTGTGGGAGCCTTGGTAGGTACTCTGGCTCCCGGTTCATGCAGAGTGGATATTTCCACCATTAATGTGTTTAGCGGTGGGAAGGGCTCAGCCAATGTCGGTGGTTTTTGGGGACCGGAGTTAAAATATGCAGGGTTCGATAACCTTATTATTATTGGCAAATCAAGAAAACCGGTTTATTTGTATATCAATGATGAAAATGTTGAAATTAAAGATGCCAGTTTACTATGGGGAAAGGATATTTATGAAACAGAAAATATATTGCGAAAGGAAATTGGAGATGAACATATCAAAATTGCTTGTATTGGACCGGCAGGAGAAAACAGAGTAAGAGGTTCGGCCATCATGATAGATACGACAAAAGCTGCCGGTGGTTCAGGAGTAGGCTGTGTTATGGGAGATAAGAAACTGAAGGCAATTGTCGTGAGAGGACATGGAAAAATTGAAGTTGCCGAACCAGAAAGATTTATGCGAGTAGTAGCGAAATGCTACCAGCAGTGTAAAGATGAACCTAATACGGGAATGATGCGTAAGTCCCCATCGAATTTGTATTCTGATCCAGAATGGAAGGGATGGAATACTAATATAGTGGTTAAAAATGGACAAGATGATCAATGGGAGAGGGAAAATAGAATCAGGTTAATGAATTGTAAAACAGGCGTTCCTAACATGCAAAAAGGAGTGCGTGCTTGTTATTCTTGTCCTATTGGATGTATGCCATATATGGAAATAAATAAAGGAAAATATAAAGGTAGTAAAGGTGAAGGTTTTTGGATTAATACGATTATGGGGCATGCTTGCCGCTTTGATATTTCAGATCCTGAATCAGTGGTAGAGTCCTGGTTACTTACCAATAAATTTGGATTAGATGGTGATTATGTGGCAGCTGGATTGTCCTGGGTTTTTGAATTATATGAGAAGGGGATAATAACCCAGAAAGATACAGATGGTTTAGAATTGACCTGGGGCAATGGAGATGCCTTAAATAAACTAATTAAAAAGCTTGCTTATCGAGAAGGAATTGGGGATCTATTAGCTGATGGTATGGTAGAAGCGGCAAAAAAGATCGGTCATCATTCAGAATATTATCTTATTCAAGTAAAAGGACAGCCTTCACTTGAACCTTTTCGTGTTCCCAAGGGCTGGGCGTTGGCGGTATCTACCTCACCTGTGGCGGGAAGACATTTAAGAGGAGCAACTATGGGAGGTGATAGATACGGACCTAAACCAAGACCGGGTAATTTTGGAGTAACTGATTACCAAAATCAGGCCAAGGGTGTAGTCTGGCAGGGGAAGACTAAAGAATTAGAAGATAATCTGGGCATCTGTAATTATGTAGGAACCTGGTCCGGTGCTAATTTTCTTA
Source organism: Candidatus Sediminicultor quintus (assembly GCA_001773955.1). GTDB lineage: Bacteria > Atribacterota > Phoenicimicrobiia > Phoenicimicrobiales > Phoenicimicrobiaceae > Sediminicultor > Sediminicultor quintus. Next base: position 20,279 of record MEYH01000083.1, read on the forward strand.
CCATAGCAGATTTTGCAGAGCTTATTAATAGTGGAATGGGACTTGATCTGACTGAAGAAGAATTGTTGAACCATTATGCATTGATAGGTAGAAATCTTGAAAAAGCATTTAATGCTCTTCATACCAATATGACTCGCGAAGATGATCTTCCTCCAGAGCGGTTTATGAAAGAGGAAGTGAAGTCTGGTCCTTATAAAGGGTTTAAGATAGATGAAGATAAATACAATCAAATGCTCGATGAGTACTATGAACTTTGGGGATGGGATAAAAAAACTGGGATGCAGACCAGGTCAGGTTTGAAAAAGCTTGGATTGGAAGATATTGCTGAGAAGTTAGTAAAATATGGTAAGTTAATTGACAAATAATTAATATTATATTTTTTCACAGGAGGTTTATTTTGAAAATACTGTGTATAAATCCTAATAGCTCATCTGAAGTAACAGAGGGTATTGAAAAAATTTGCAAAGAGTATGCTTTACCAGGTACAGAAGTAGAAATTAAATCGATCAAAGAAGCTCCCTCAGGCATAGAAAGTTACCACGATGCTGCTATTTCTGAAAAATATTTATTAGAAAGATTTGAAGAATGGAAAGGGAAGTACGATGGGTTTATTATTGCCTGCCATAGTGATATAGGAGTGGACTTGCTTAGAGAATTAACTGATAAACCAGTAATAGGTATCGGAGAAGCTTCCATGCTTTTAGCTTTACCTTTAGGGCATAAATTTAGTATACTTTCTTTGAAAAGAAAAAAAATTCCTCAAAAGGAAGATTTAGTAAAAAAATATGGTCTTGAGAATAGGTGTGCATCTATTCGAGCTACCGGATTGGGAGTCGTTGCTAATGATAAAGAGAAAAGAGAAAAGCTTATTCAAGAAGGAGAAAAGGCAGTAACAGAGGATAGAGCAGAAATTCTTATTCTGGGATGTGCAGGGATGGCTGGAATGGATAAAGAGATTGAAAAAGCAATTGGGGTTCCAGTTATTGATGGAGTAGTAAGTGCATTATTAATAATGGAATCACTTATCAGATACGGAGTTAATACAAGTAAGGCGGGAAAATATTTATAAATTAGATTTTGAATAAAAAATTAAAACTAAAATAATTAATATTTTGATTTTTTAACTTTATATTTTTTAGTTATAACGATGTAAGATAAATCTAAAAGAATTCAATAATTATAAAAATATTAAGAAATTTAATAAGAGAAAATGATTATAAGAAAATTTAGAAATAGACCAGTAATATTCGGAGGATAAGATATGCATAAATTTGATCTCGCAATTAAATCAGATAAGGTATTTATTGATGGTAGGTTAATAGATTGTTGGATAGGAGTTAAAAATGGAATAATTGCTGCCATAAGTAAAGATAAATTAGATGCTGAAAAATTTGTTGATGCAAAAGGTAAAATGGTTTTACCAGGTACAATAGACCCGCATGTCCATATTCGAGCTCCCGGACATGATGAAAGAGAGACTTTTGAAAGCGGCACAAAAGATGCTGCTTCAGGCGGGGTTACTACAGTAATTGAAATGCCCATTTCCACCCCTCCACCCCATTCTCCGGAATTAGTACAAAGAAGAATGAATATTGCAAGTCGAGAAGTGGTGGTCGATATTGCTTTCTTTGGTGCAGCTGGAACGGATTGTATGGAGGATATTATTCCTTGTGCTAAATCTGGTATAGTTGCTTTTAAAACCTTTTTACATGAGGCTCCGCCGGGAAGAAAGGAAGAATTTGTCGGGCTTACTGCACCAAATACAGGGGATCAATATGAGCTGATGAAAAAAGTTGCCGAGACTGGAGTAATGATTGGTTTCCATACAGAAAATAATGATATGGTTATTAAAAATATTGCGAGGCTAAGGAGTGAAGGTAAGACTTCTCCATTATATCATGGCAGGTCTCGGCCGCCAGTGGTAGAAATTGAGACAGCAGCAAAGATTTTACTTTTTGCTGAAAAAATTGGTACCAAGGTAGAGATATGCCATATTAGTACACCAGAGGTGGTAGAATTAGTAAATAGAGCAAAATCTAAAGGAGTAGAGGTGATAGCAGAAACCTGCCCCCATTATTTGTTTCTTAATGAAAATGTTCTGGAAAAAGTTGGAGTATTTGCCAAGTGTAATCCTCCCTTAAGAAGTGAAGAAGAAAGGCTGAAAATGTGGGAATTTGTGAGAGATGGAAGTATAGATATTATCGGAAGTGACCACGCACCTTATACTAAAGAAGAAAAGGAAAGAGGAAGTGAAGATATATTTACTCCTCCTGCGGGATTCCCGGGATTATCAACCAGATTACCCTTACTTTTCACAGCAGTAAAAGAAGGAAAAATTAGATTAGAAAAAATGGTAGAACTTATCTGTGAAAATCCAGCAAAAATATTTGGTCTTTATCCTAAGAAAGGAACGATTGCCGTGGGTTCTGATGCAGATTTTGTAATATTTGACCCTGATAAGAAAGATCTTATTTCTAAAGATAAAATGTTTACTAAATGTAGAGATAGTGCACTGGTGTATGACGGATGGGAAGTCTATGGAAAACCGGAAAAGACCATAGTTAGAGGGAATGTCGTATTTGATAATGGAAAAATAACTGTTTCTCCGGGATACGGAGAAATTATAAAAAAATAAATATTAAGTGAGGAGCTGATTTCATGGATAAAGTAAATTTACAAAAATTAGAAGCTTTAAACAATCAGTATGTAGTAAATGTAGTTAATGAGGCTATAAGACTTTGTAAGCCGGCCAAAGTAACCGTGGTAACTGATTTAAAAAAAGACCTTGACTATATCCGGAATTTGGCAATTTTAAATGGCGAAGAAAAGAAATTAAAGATGGATGGCCACACTATTCACTTTGATGGTTATTATGATCAGGGCAGGGATAAAGCCCATACTAAATATCTTGTATCTAAGGATATTGACTGGGGGATAGAAGTAGAATATACCGAAAAAGAAAAAGGACTTAAAGAAATATATTCTTTCTTTGATGGAAGTATGAAAGGGAAGGAGATGTTAGTAAGATTCTTTTCGTTAGGGCCTGCTAATTCCATTTTTTCCCTTAAAGCACTACAAATTACTGATTCGGCCTATGTCGCTCATAGTGAAGATCTGCTCTACCGAACAGGATACGAAGAGTTTAAGAGACTTAATGGTTCTAATGATTTCTTTTTCTTCCTTCACTCTGCCGGGAGGTTAGAAAATGGGGTTAGTGTAGATATAGATAAACGGAGGATTTATATTGACCTCGAAGAAAACAGAGTTTACTCGGTTAATAATCAATATGCCGGTAATTCTTTGGGATTAAAGAAATTGGCTTTCAGATTGGCAATTAAAAAAGCCAATGAAGAAGGGTGGCTGGCGGAGCATATGTTTATCATGGGGGTCCATGGACCAAAAGATCGAATTAGTTATTTTACCGGGGCCTACCCCAGTGCCTGCGGGAAGACCAGTACCGCCATGATCCCCGGCCAGACCGTAGTTGGTGATGACATTGCTTATCTTAAAAAAATTGACGGAGTAATCAAGGCGGTCAATATGGAATCAGGTATATTTGGTATCATTCATAGTGTAAATTCGGAAGATGATCCAGTGATTTATCAATCATTAATTATACCAGGTGAAGTGATTTTCTCTAATGTATTGATTAATAATGGAGTCCCTTATTGGGAAGGGATGAAAAAAGATATCCCGGATAAGGGGATTAATTTTTCGGGAGAGTGGTTCGAAGGGAAAAAAGACGGTCAGGGCAAGGCAATTCCTTGTTCCCACAAGAATGCAAGATACACCCTCAGGTTAGATGAGCTGAACAATATTGATTCCAGGGCTAATGATCCCGATGGGGTACCGGTAAAAGCTATTTTCTATGGAGGAAGGGATTCTGATACTACCATACCCATCGTGGAATCACTTACCTGGGCGCATGGTGTTTTTCTGGGAGCTACAGTTGAATCCGAAACCACTTCAGCCACTATAGGCGTTCAAGGGGTAAGAGAGCATAATCCTATGGCTAATCTTGATTTTATTTCGGTCCCTTTTAAAACTTATATTAAAAATCATTTGAAATTTATTGATGGCCTTAAAGAAATTCCCAAGATTTTTGCTACTAATTATTTTTTAAAGGATGATACTGGTAAATATTTAAATGGGAAAATGGATAAAAGAGTATGGCTTTTCTGGGCTGAAGGGAGAGTCAATAATGAATATGAAGCCATTGAAACTCCTATTGGTAAAATACCAAAATATGAAGATTTAGAAGCGTTATTTAAAGGTGAGTTTGAAAAAGATTATAGTAGGGAAGAATATGAACAACAATTTTCTTTAAGAGTTAAAAAATATTTAGAAAAGATGGGGAGGATGAGCAGAATCTTTGAAAATATTAATATGCCTGTTACCTTTACCCAAGAGCTAAAAGCACAAATCGAGAGATTAAAAAAAGCCAGGGCAAAATTTGGAGAGGATATAATTTCTCCTTTTGAATTTTTAGACCAATAAAACAAATCTAATAAAATGGGGTCGGATTCCTCCGACCCCATTTTACATAAACCAGTTATTTATCCCTCTTTCACCTTCATATTATGTCATTTCAAAAAAATTTTAAAAAAATTTTAAAAAAAGATGGATTTTTTAAATTTATGTGGTATATTAAATATAGAATCAATATTTCTGCATTGTAATATAATATACCATAATACGGAAATTATAAATTATTAAAAAACACAAAAGGAGAACAATAAATTAAAGGGGGTCTAACTAAATGACTAAATTTATTTCCCTTAAAACCAGTTTACCCGGACCAAAATCCCAGGAAATAGCTAAAAGAAGAGAAAGGTATATTGCCAAACCTATGGGCAGTTCCCTTTCTCCCTGTTATATTGCCCACGGTGAGGGAGCATTGATAACCGATGTAGATGGCAATCAATTCATCGACCTTACCGGTGGTTGGGGGTGTCTGGCTGTAGGACATACCCATAAAAAAGTGGTAGCCGCCATTAAGGACCAGGTAGAAAAGTATCTGCATACCGATTTCACCGCCATACCCTATGAATGTCTGGTGGAATTAGCCGAGAAGCTGGTAAATCTATCTCCCGGAAACACTCCCAAAGCAGCCGCCTTTTTTAACTCCGGTGCAGAAGCAGTAGAAAATGCGGTAAAGATTGCCCGGGCTCATACCGGAAGATCGGCTATCATCGTCTTTGAAAATGCCTTCCACGGCCGCACGCTCCTAACCATGACTATGACTCATAAGGCGATGCCTTACAAGTATCACTTCGGACCCTTTGCCCCCGAGGTATATCGACTGCCTTTCCCCTGTTCCTCTCATCCTATAACCAATGAAGATTTTGAAAAGTTACTGGTAAATACCGTAACCCCTGACTCTGTTGCCGCTATAGTGGTTGAACCTATCCAGGGAGAAGGAGGGTTTAATGTCCCCCAGGAAGGATTTTTGGAATATCTAAGAGAATTAACTAATAAATACGGTATGTTACTTGTAACCGATGAGATTCAAAGTGGTATAGGCCGAACCGGAAAGTTTTTTGCCATAGAAAATTGGGACATAGAGCCGGATATAGTCTGTCTGGCTAAATCTTTAGCTGCCGGCCTGCCCCTTTCGGCAGTAATTGCCAAAAAAGAGATTACCGATTCCCTTCCTGGAGGATGTATCGGAGGAACCTATGTAGGCAACCCGCTAGCCTGCCGGGCAGCTCTTGAGGTAATAAAGATTATCGAAGAAGAACACCTTTTAGATAGAGCACTAAAGATTGGAGAAAGATTAAAAGAACGATTCCTTAAGATGAAAGGTAAATATTCTATAGTAGGGGAGGTGCGTGGTATAGGAGCGATGATGGCTATAGAATTGGTAAAAGACCGGAAGACCAGGGAACCGGCTGCCCAGGAAACAGCCCGGATTGTTCAGGAATGTATCAAGAACGGCGTATTTATCGCCACTGCCGGAATCAATAAAAACCTTCTCAGGATGTTAGTCTCACTCGAGATTACCGATGAACAGTTAGATGAAGCTTTGGATGTGTTGGAGAAGGCAATAGCTAAGGTTTAACTAACTTATAATTATTTTTAAAATAACTGCAGATATTATTTAAAAATAGTAAAAATAATTATAGTACAGAAAGGAGAAATTTATAATAAGTAAAAAAGATTATTACATAAAATCGGTTATCAAAAGCTTAAATATTTTAAATTTATTTTCT
>MEYH01000083.1:26508-33327 GCA_001773955.1 Candidatus Sediminicultor quintus
AGCATAACTGAAATAAATAAGGAACTGGGTTTAGGTATTAGCACAACTTATCGATTGCTTGGTACATTAAAATATAAAAATTATATTGAACAGAATCCCCAAAATTTAAAGTATAAATTAGGTTCTGAGTTCCTTAACAAAGCTTTTTTATTTTCAGATAATGAAGCAAATATTATAAAAAAATCAATGCCTTACTTGGAGAATTTACGTGATTTCACCAAAGAAAGTGTAAGTTTAGCAGTGTTAGACGGAACCAATATAGTTTATATTGCCAAAACAGATAGTTATGAACTTTTAAGAACGAATATTAAAATAGGTAAAAAATTACCTGCTTATAAGACTGCATTGGGGAAAATATTATTAGCCTATCTTCCACCAGAAAAATTTAATCGACTATTTAAATTGAATAAAGATAAAAATTTTATTAATAATAATTATTTTGATTTAAATATTTCTGAATTTAAACAATATTTAGAAAAGATAAAGGAAGAAGGAATCGCTTTTGATGACGAAGAATGTACTCCTGGCATAAGATGTTTGGCCGCTCCTATAAAAGATATAGATGGAGAAGTATCAACAGCAATAAGTATTAGTGGTCCTACAATACGTTTTACTTTAGAGAAAATAGATTTATGGAAGAGAGAACTTATTAAGGCAGCTAAAAAAATATCTTTTAAAATTTTATAGAAAAAATACTTTCAACAATCATTTTTTTATTATCATTTTTTCCAGTATTCTAATATCAGTTATTTAGAGGAAGTATTGTCTTTTAGCATGCCTCTTAAATTGCCGCTTGATTTATTAAATTTATATGGTATATTAAAAGCAGTTAATTGGGTCACCCAGTTACCCAATAACTTAGCAAAAAGAGGTAAATATGGAATTTAAAGAAATTACTCCTGTTCGTTTATATGAAAGCGTAATAGAACAAATCATGGATTTAATTAAAAATAACGAATTAAAACCAGGAGATAAACTTCCTCCGGAGAGAGAAATGGCTGAAAAGTTATCTATAAGTAGAAATTCTTTACGGGAGGCCTTTCGAGTTCTAGAATCAAGAGGTTTAATTAAGAGCAAGCCGGGGGGAGGAAGGTTTATTCGAGAGATAAGGGAAAACGGTCATAATAATACAGAAAACATTATCTTAAGTTTGGAAAAATCTTCCATTTTAGAATTATTAGAAGCAAGAGAGATATTTGAGGTAAAAATTGCTGAAATTGCTGCCCAAAGAGCCGCTCTCGAAGATATAGAAATAATTGAAGAAGCTCTAAATAAAATGAACCAGAAAGAAGAACTAAAAGATGATAAAAAAACGGAATCAGATACTGAATTTCATTTGGCAATTGCCGGGGCATCTCATAATTTTGTCTTTGTTAATATAATGAAATTACATTTGGATCTATTAAAAGAGACTCGAGAAAAGACCTGGCAAATACCAGGAAGACGGGAAAAACAATATCAAGAACACCGGGCCATATTTCGGGCTATTAAAGAACATAATAGCAAAAAAGCTGTAGAAGCTATGCTAAAACACTTGATGAGCATAAGAAAAGTTGTAGTTGAAATATAAGTAGAGAAATTTGTCATTACGAGGAACGAAGTGACGAGGTAATCTCAAATGAGATTGCCACGCTCCGATAAATCGAAGCTCGCAATGACGGATTCTAATATATGGGGGAGAATAGAAAAATAGCTCGAGTATTAAGAAAAATGCAAGCGGAGTGATCAAAGAATAAAATTTATTAGTAAAAGTGAGGAGATTATACTATGAAGGAAATAAGAGTTTTATCACCCGTAGGGATGTTGGGATATGGTTTCCCAGCAGAATCTTTTCAAGAGGGTTTAGAAAAAAAGCCCCATGTTATAGCTGCCGATGCCGGTTCCACCGATGCCGGCCCCCATAAATTAGGGGCGGGAGTGGGTATTGTCAGTAAAGAAGCAACCAAAAAAGACCTTACTTTAATGTTAATAGCCGGCTGCGAAAATAAAATACCGGTTATTATCGGTTCTGCCGGAGGTTCCGGTGCCGAAGTTCATCTTAATTGGACCTTAGAAATAGTAAAAGAAATTGCCAAAGAGAAAAACCTACACTTTAAGATGGCCTTAATTCATGCAGAAGTTGAAAAAGATTATCTTCAAAAAAAGTTGGCTCAAGGGAAGATAAAACCTTTAGGTCCTGTCCCGGAATTAACTTCTAAAGACATTGAAGAAGCGATTCGAATTGTAGCGGTAATGGGGGTACACTCTCATATAAAAGCCTTGGAGATGGGGGCAGAGGTTATTATCGCCGGCCGCTCCAATGACCCGGCTATGTTTGCCGCCTTACCCATTAAAGAGGGTTATGACCCCGGTCTGGCTTTACATCTGGGGAAGATTTTAGAATGTGGGGCTATGGCCTCCACCCCCGGGACTACCTCTGATTGTATGATGGCATATTTAAGAGAAGATTATTTTATAGTAGAACCGACTAATCCCCTGCGAAAATGTATTCCCAGTACAGTAGCCGCTCATACTCTTTATGAAAAATCGAGTCCCTTGCATATTATTGGTCCGGAAGGTGTAGTTGATGTTACCGGATGTAAATTTGAACAATATAGCGAAAGGGCAGTAAAAGTATCGGGCTCCAAATTAAAAAAGAGTGAAATCATTAATATAAAATTAGAAGGGGCAAGCAAAGCAGCTTATCGGACTATATGTATTGCCGGTGTAAGAGATCCTATTATGATTAAACAGATTGATGAGTGTGAAAGGCATGTCCGTAAAACCGTGCTGACCTATTTTAATGATATTCCTCCCAAAGATTACCGCTTAATCTTTCATATCTATGGGAAGAACGGAGTTATGGGAGAATTGGAACCCCAAAAAGAGGTTACTTCTCATGAACTCTGCTTGATTTTGGAGGTTGTAGCCAAAGACCAGGAATTGGCTAATACTATTTGTGCTTTTGCCCGTTCTACTTTAATGCACTATTCTTATAAAGGACGTATTGCTACTGCCGGGAATTTAGCTTTTCCTTATGCTCCCTCTGATATACCTACCGGAGCGGTTTATAAATTTAATATCCATCACTTAGTAGAGGTTGATGACCCTGATGAACTTTTTTCTATAGAAATGGTGGAAGTTTGAGATAATAAGAAGTTTAAAAAGGAGAATAGATAAATGACTAAAGAAGTCTCTATTGTTGATTTGGTAAAAGTAATTAGAAGTAAAAATGCCGGTCCCTTTGAGTTGACCTTTGATATAATTTTCAAGGATAAGGAAACTTACGAAAAAGTTAAGAAAGCCAAAGTAATTACCAAAGAACTTATTGCCAAGCTCTATCATATTTCTATTGAGAAAGTTCTTTATTTTGTGGAATTTGACCCGGCTAATGCTATAAAAGCAACCATTGTGAGACCGGTGGATTCAGGAAGCATCGGGGAGACCGATGTTTATGGTGCTCAACAACACGCCCCGCTTTTAGGTATTAAAATTCCCTATGAGGAATAAGGAGGAGAAATGAGAGAAGATTTATTAAAATTTATTCCGGAATTTAATTTAATCAAAGATTCAGATTTAAAGGAAAAAGTTTTAAAAGTTTGGGATATTGCTCTTAAAGCTGGAAATTGGGAAGCAAAAGATCTTCAAAGAATGCCCTTTACTTTATTAATTGACCCCTGTCCTTGTAATATGATTGAGCATATCAGGGGAGTAGTAAGTGTTTCTGTGAATGCTGCGGAGGCTCTCCAAAGCATCTATGAAGATAAAGTGAAAATAAATAAAGATTATCTTGTTGCCGGGGCCTTACTTCACGATATTGGGAAATTAGTAGAATATAAAGAGGAGAATGGGAAATTTATTCAGAGCAATTTAGGAAAATTAGTTCGTCACCCCATATCCGGAGTGGGGCTTTGTTACAGTCAGGATATACCTGAAGAGGTAATGCATATTATTGCCTCCCATTCCTGGGAGGGAGATCATTCCAGGCGAACTCCGGAAGCCATTATTGTTCACCATGCTGATTTTACCAACTTCGAACAGTTTAAATAGACACAGATTACACAGATTTAGACACAGATTACACAGATACATCGGTGTAATCATATTATAATCGGATTAATCTGTGCGTAAATAATTAGTGTAATCACAATAAAGGAATTAAATAAATGGAAAATAAGGATCCACTTACAGAAAAAATAATTAGTTGTTGTTTTAAAGTTCATAATGAATTAGGCCCGGGTTTTAAAGAGAGAGTATACCACAATGCCTTAAAAATATTCTTAGATGAAGAAGGATTAGAATATGAAACCGAAAGAGTCTTTGAGATTAATATTAAAGGAGAAAAAGTAGGAAATTTAAAGTTAGATTTAATTGTAGAGAATAAAGTAGTGGTTGAATTAAAAGCTGTTGTAGGATATATTCCTGAAGTTTTTAAATATCAAATTTTGTCTTATTTGAAAGTATCTAGATTTAATATAGGATTATTAATTAACTTTGGTAATAAGAGCTGCCAGGTAAAAAGATTTATATATTAAATACAGATTATACAGATTTAAAAGGACGATTGCACAGATTATAATAAATTATTCTGATTATTTATAATTGTTCTTCCCAATCTGCGTAATCATCTTCTAATCAGTGTAATCACAATAAGAGGAGGTTATAAAATGGGTAAGACTTTTGCAGAGAAAATGTTAGCTCTTAAATCGGGCAAAGAAAGTGTAATTGCCGGGGAAATTGTAACTGTTTCTCCGGACCTAGTAATGTCTCACGATAATAGCGCCGCGATAGCTAAAAAATTCAAACAGATTGGAATTGATAAAGTAAAACATCCGGAGAAGATAATAATTCCCCTGGACCATTGTGTTCCAGCAGCAACAGAAAAATATGCCTCTAATCATAAAGAGATAAGAGAATTTGTCCGGGAACAGAAAATTGAAAATTTTTATGACATTAATATCGGAGTATGTCATCAGGTTCTTCCGGAAAAAGGCCACATTCTTCCCGGGACTATGATTTTGGGAGCAGATTCTCATACGACTACTTATGGAGCATTTGGTGCTTTTTCAACCGGGATTGGCAGAAGTGAAGTAGCATCGATTTGGGCTACGGATGAAATCTGGCTTAGAGTGCCGGAGACCATCAAGATAAATATTGAAGGAGAAATTCCTCCTGGGATATATCCCAAGGATATTATTCTTTACATTATTGGAGATTTGGGTGCGGACGGAGCATTATATAAAGCAGTAGAGTTTAGCGGAAAAGTAATTAGGGATATGGATATCGGGGGTAGAATGACTCTATGTAATATGGCAGTGGAGATGGGAGCAAAGATCGGCTATGTAGAACCAGATGAAAAAACCATACAATGGCTTGCTCCGAGAATCAATAAAAAATATGAAATAATAAAGTCAGATGCTGATGCTGAGTATGAAAAAATCATAAATTACGATATAAGTGATTTAGAACCTCAAATTGCCTGTCCTCATACCGTAGATAATGTAAAACCTGTATCAAAAGTAGCAGGGGCCAAGATTGATCAGGCATTAATTGGAACCTGTACCAATGGAAGATTAGAAGATTTAAAAGTTGCCAGTAAAATTCTTCGCGGTAAAAAGATCTCTAGCGGGGTTAGACTTTTAATCTTTCCTGCCTCGATGGAGGTCTTTGCCCAGGCAATGGAATTAGGAATCCTTCAGAAATTAGTTAAAAGTGGGGCTGTAATAATGAATCCGGGATGTGGTCCTTGTTTGGGAGCTCACGAAGGAGCCTTAGCCCCCGGAGAAGTTTGCTTGAGTACAGCTAATAGAAATTTTAAAGGGAGAATGGGGTGCAAAGAGGCAGAAGTTTATCTGGCTAGTCCGGCAACCGTTGCTATCTCTTCCCTTTATGGTGAAATTACCGATGTAAGGGGGGATTTAAAATGAGTATTAAAGGGAAAGCATGGAAATATGGTGATGATGTAAATACCGATGTTATCTTTCCGGGGAAATATACTTATACCATCACTGACCCTAAAGAGATGGCTATTCATGCCCTGGAAGACCTTGATTCGAAATTTGCCAAAGAAGTTAAAAAGGAAGATATTATTGTCGCGGGAAGGAACTTTGGCTGCGGTAGTTCTCGGGAACAGGCCGCCACCTGTCTAAAATATGCTGGAGTGGGAGCAATTGTGGCAAAATCATTTTCCAGAATATTTTTCCGAAATGCCATTAACCAGGGACTTCCCTTGGTTCAATGCAAAGAAGCAGCGGAGAATATATCCTCAGGTGAATTAATTGAAATTAATTTTGAAAAAGGAAAATTGTCGTGCAAGAAGGGAGTTTTTGATTTCCCTCCTTTACCGGAATCGGTATTGGGAATTCTTAATGATGGAGGGCTTATTCCTCATACCAGAAAAATTTTAAAGATAGAGAAAGGAGAATAAAGATGACTAAATATAGGATTGCCTGGCTGCCGGGCGATGGAATCGGAAATGATGTAATGAAGGCAGCGAAGATTGTATTGGATGAACTAAAGCTTGATGCTGATTATATACCTGGTGATGTAGGTTGGGAATTTTGGGAAAAAGAAGGAAACTCTTTACCTGACAGGACCATAAAAATTCTCAAAGAGACGGATTGTTGTCTCTTCGGAGCGATAACTTCCAAACCTAAAGATGAAGCAGAAAGGGAACTCGCTCCTGAACTTAAAGGAAAAGGCTATGTTTATTCAAGCCCTATTGTAAGACTACGTCAGGAATTTGAGTTACACACTAACTTGAGACCATGTAAGGCTTATAAAGGAAATCCTCTGAATTATCGTGATGATATAGATTTAGTGGTTTTTAGGGAAAATACC
>MEYH01000083.1:33354-40069 GCA_001773955.1 Candidatus Sediminicultor quintus
CATCCCCTGCCCAAAGAAGTAATGGATTCTCTTTTAAAAAATCATCCCAAGATGAAAAGATTTAAAGAGACTCCTTTAGAAGATATTGCTTTGTCTTGTAGAATCTTTACCCGGAAGGCCTGCCAATCTATTGTTCGTCAGGGCTTTGAATATGCTAAGAAGTTTAACAGAAATTCAGTTACTGTTATTGAGAAACCAAATGTAATCAGAGAAACCAGTGGATTAATGATAAGAGAGGCCCGCAAGATTGCTCAAGAATATCCTGGAATCGAACTTTGGGAGACTAATGTAGATGCAATGTGTATGTGGCTGGTGAAAAATCCTCAGATTTATAGTGTCCTGGTTTCTTCTAATATGTTCGGAGATATAATTTCCGATCTCTGCGCTCAATTAATAGGTGGGTTAGGGTTTGCCTCCAGTGCCAATATCGGAGATAATTATGCCCTCTTTGAACCCACTCACGGCTCTGCTCCCAAATATGCAGGACAATATAAAGTAAATCCCATGGCAATGCTGTTAACGATTAAATTAATGTTAGATTATTTAGAGGAAAAAGAATTGGCTCAAAGATTAGAAAATGCTATTGCCCGGGTTATTAAGGAAGGAAAAGTCAGGACTTACGATTTAGGTGGAACAGCTTCTACTTTAGAGGTAGCAAGAGAAGTAGCCAGGAAAGTGAGCAGTAATGAGTGAAGTAGGGGCGTATTGCATACGCCCTCATAGGTAACCAACTAACCAAATTGAAAAGAAGGTGAAAAATGAAAACCATAAGTCAAAAATGGGCTAAATTTGCCCTAAAGTTAAAATATAAAGACATTCCTTCTGAAGCTTTAAAAGAAGCTAAACGATTTCTTTTAGACAGCATAGGTTGTGCTTTTTCCGCTCTCGATAATAAAGATACTCAAGCAGCTTATAATTATATTCAGGATCTGGGGGGGAAAGAGCAGGCTGCTATTATCGGATGGGGAACAAAGGCAAACTTGCCCCAGGCTGCCTTAATGAATTCTTTATTAATTAGAGCTTTAGATTATAATGACATCTACTGGGAACAGGATCCCTCTCATCCTTCAGATATTATTCCCGCTGTGCTTAGTACTGGAGAATTTATGAAGAAAAATGGGAAAGAGGTACTGGTTGGGATAATAATTGCCTATGAATTAGAGATGCGTTTATGTCTGGCTGCTTTTCCGGGAGTTCGGGAGATAGGCTGGCATCACGCTACTCTAACTCAATTGGTAAGTCCGGTAGCAGCTGGAAGAATGCTGGGTTTAAATGAGGAGGAGATAGTTGCTGCTATAGGGATCAGCGGTTCTTCTCATTTTACTTTAGGAGGAGTAGTAGCTGGTCATCTTACCAATATGAAAAACGCTGCAGACCCTTTCGCAGTAGAGTCAGGGGTACGGGCAGCCCTACTAGCCAGTAAAGGTTATACTGGTCCGGTAGAAGTATTTGAAGGTAAAGAAGGATTGTTTGAAGTGCTGGATAAAGTAAAATGGGACAAGGAAATTTTAACCAAAGGATTGGGAGATAAATTTCTGATTAATCAATGTGGTTATAAGGCTTTTCCTACCGAAGCCCTAACCCACCAACCCATTACTGCTGTTTTAGAAGTTATGCAGGAAAATAGTATTGATCCAAAAGAAGTAAAAGAGGTTTTAGTAGAGACTACAACTCGAGGGGCAGATATTCTCTCTGACCCTAGTAAATATAAACCAACTACTAAAGAGACAGCTGACCATTCCTTACCTTATTGTATAGCAGTTGCAGTAGCTAAAGGGAATGTTCTTCCTTCTGATTTTGAAGAAGATGCCCTTCGAGATCATTTAGTCTGTTCATTGCTCGATAAGATTAAGGTAGCAGCTAACCCTGAAATCGATGCCCTCTTCCCTAAAATAAAACGAGCTATTGTAACCATCAAAACTTCTCATGGAGAATTTAAGAAACAGGAAGATTTCGCTAAGGGTCAACCAGAGCGGCCCCTAAGCGACGAAGAGATTATCTCCAAATTTAAAGCTAATTCCGAGAAAAAGATTTCTTCTTCCAGAATGGAGGATATTATAAAAGCCACCAAGGGATTAGAGAATATCGATGAAATCGTAGAATATATGAAACTTTTAGTAAGTGACAAATAGAAAGGAAAGGTAGTAATATGAAAGCAATAGTATTGGGTTGTGGTTTGGTAGGTGGGTTGATTGCTAAGGATTTAGCCAAAGATAAAGATTTTCAGGTAACTGTGGCAGATATTGATGAGAAAAAATTAGAGAAATTAGCTAAAGAGGCAGACATACAAGGAATCAGGACAGATTTATCTAATTCGAATGATATCAAAAAGATAGTTGCTGATAAGGATATAGTGATCGGTGCTGTCCCGGGGTTTTTAGGATTTAATACGTTACGGTCAGTTATTGAAGCCGGTAAGAACATAGTCGATATATCTTTTATGGCTGAAGATACCTTGAGTTTGAATGAACTTGCCAAGAAGAAAGGTGTTACCGCCGTGATAGATATGGGAGTTGCCCCCGGGATGAGTCACATGATTGTAGGTTATGTAAATAGCCTGTTAGATGAAACCGAAAGTGCTACTATTTTAGTAGGGGGGCTTCCGGTGATAAGAGAATGGCCTTATGAATATAAGATTTCCTGGTCTCCTAAGGATGTTATAGAAGAATATATAAGGCCAGCAAGATTAATAGAAGGTGGAAAAATTGTAGAAAAACCCGCTCTTTCTGATCTTGAATTGGTTAATTTACCCAAGATTGGTACTTTAGAGGCCTTTAATACCGATGGGCTTCGCAGCTTACTTTATACTATTAAAATTCCCTCCATGAAAGAGAAGACCTTGCGTTACCCCGGTTATGCTGAAAAGATGCGGATGTTAAGAGAGACCGGTTTTTTTAGTGATACATCCATAGAAGCAGGAGGAGCAAAAGTCAATCCTATAGATATTACCTCTAAACTGCTTTTTTCTAAATGGGAACTAAAAGAAGACGAAGGGGAGTTCACCGTGATGAGGATAATTGTTCAAGGCAAAAAGGAAGAAAAAAGACTATGTTATACCTATGATTTATTGGATTATTATGACAAGAATGAGAAAGCTACCTCTATGTCTCGTACTACCGGCTTTCCTTGTGCAATTATGGCCAGGTTGGTTGCTAAAGGAGAATTCAAATGCCCAGGAGTCTGTCCTCCAGAATATATAGGGAGAGAGCACAAAGTATATCAGAAAGTAATGATCGAATTAGAAAAAAGAGATGTATTTTATAAAGAAAATATAGTTGAGATATAATTTAATTAATTGGCGAGTGACTCAATGTCAAATTAATAAGGAGGTGGTAATTTAAGGATTTAAGTCTATTAAAGTAATTTTTGCAAATAAAAATTTACTTGTATTTAAAACAATGCAAGGTAGAGGCGCGGATAATAATAAGTAAAGATGAAGAATTAAAATTCATCTTGAAAGGTATTTCCGCCGAAGCGAAAAGATGGCATAAAATCTTTTCTGCTGGGCTTATAGCGAATAACTATAAGACTGTCATCAAATCTTTTCTCGGATTTGGATGGAGCGCTGCCCTAAGATAGAGTGCTTCATTTAAGTTTGAGAGAATAAAAGCCAGGCAATTAATGAAGGCTCTATCATTAATTGCCTATTTTATTTAGTAGATATTTTTATTAGCAAACATCATTTTAAAAACTAATCAATTAATTGGATTGTATAGAAATTTCCTTTTTCTGTAGGGATTTGACTCATCGAATCCGCAATAAAAACGGGTCGGATAAATCCGACCCCTACATTAAAAGCAATACTTTATATGAAAAAAGTTTTGAGTTTTAAACTAACGACTAACGACTATTCACTATCGACTAATTTAATAACTGACTAACCAAAGAAGGAGGAAAAGAATATGAAGGTTTTAGTTTTTGGAGGTTCGGGAAAAATTGGCTCTGCTGTTGCCTGGGATTTAGCCAAAAATAGCAAGGTTGGAGAAGTAGGAATTATAGGAATTGCCGACAGCAGAGAGAATACACTGGAAAAGACTAAAAAATGGATAAACAGTGATAAGATAGTGCTTCATACTATCGATGTTAATAATCGCCAAGAGACTATGAAATTAATGGAGAAATATGATGTGGGGGCGATTGCTCTACCCAATAGAAAATGCAGTTACAAAGTTGTGGATATGGCTATTGATACAGGGCTCAATACAGTAGATATTTTAGAAGAATATCATAGGAAACCGGATAAATATGAAGTTGAAGGTTTAGAAATTCCCAGTGGAATGACTTTAAACGAATATGGAGAATCACTTCACCAAAAAGCGGTAAAGAATGGAGTAACCTTTATTGATGGAATGGGTTTTGCTCCAGGGTTAACTAATATTACCTTAGGTGAAGGTATTAGAAAAATGGATCAAGCAGACTCAGCTATAGCCAGATGTGGAGGGATACCGGCTAAAGAGTTTGCCTACAAACATCCTTTAAAATATATGATTACCTGGACCTTCGAGCATGTTTTAAGAGAATATATGGTTAAAGTAGATGTAGTTAAGGACGGTAAAATTGTAGAAGCAAATGCCATGGATGATCTTGAAGAATTTAGATTTAATCAATTAGGGAAAGATGAGAAATTAGCTTGTGCCATTACTCCTGGAATGCCCAGTTTTATTTATACCAGACCACAACTTAAAGAATGTACAGAAAAGACTATCCGTTGGTCAGGTCATTGGGAGGGGGTAAAGATGTTAAAAGAAAGTGGGATGCTTGAATCTACTCCGGTAAATTTTAAAAATATGAAGATATCTCCTCGTGAGTTTTTATCTTTTGTTATAACTCCCAAGCTTCAACCTTTGAAAGGCGAAACTGATGTCTGTGTGATGTGGAATACCGTTACCGGGATAAAAGATGGACAGAAGATGAGGATCGATTATTATATGTGGGAAGAGGCAGATACCGAGTATGGTATTTCTGCCATGGGGAGAGTTACCGCTTTTCCTGAAGCCATCGCTGCGGTGATGTTAGGAAAAGGGGAGATAATCAAGAAAGGGATAGTAGCCCCTGAGGATGCTATAGAAGGAAAAATTTATGAAAAATACTTTGAAGAATTAAAAAGGAGGAAAATAAATATACTTGAGGTTCCTAAGAAGATGTAATAAAATACTAATGGGTTGGTAAATTTTTTAGAATGTATGGAGATGAGTTTTTAAAAAAATTAAAAGAACGGAGTATTTATTACCACTGCCGGAATCAATAAAAACCTTCTTAGGATGTTAGTCTCACTCGAGATTACCGATGAACAGTTAGATGAGACCTTAGACGTGTTAGAGAGGGCAATGCGTAAGATTTATAAAAAATTAAAAAAAAATAGATAAAAAAAGAGGATTTTTAAAAGTTATGTCGAATAGAATAATATTATAGGAGGAATTTTTTTGTGAATAAAATTGAAGTTATTATAATGGGGGCTGCTGGAAGAGACTTCCATAATTTCAATGTATATTTTAGAGATAATTCAAATTACGAGGTAGCCGCCTTTACCGCTACTCAAATTCCGGATATCGCAGGTAGAAAGTATCCTGCTGAACTTTCCGGCCCTTTGTATCCTGAAGGTATTACCATATATCCAGAAGAAGAATTACCTGATCTAATAAGAGGGAAACAGATCGACCAGGTAATTTTAGCTTACAGTGATCTTCCCCATCAGTATGTTATGGATAAGGCATCAATCGTGTTGGCTCACGGGGCTGACTTTAGATTAATGGGGCCAAAGAGCACTATGCTAAAATCCAACCTTCCTGTAGTATCCATATGTGCGGTGAGAACTGGCTGTGGCAAGAGTCAGACCACTCGCAAAGTAACGGATATATTAAAAGAGAAAGGATATAAAATTGCGGTAATTAGACACCCTATGCCTTATGGAGATCTGAGAGAACAGATTTGGCAAAGATACGAAAATTACGCGGATTTAGATCGTTATAATTGTACTATTGAAGAAAGAGAAGAATATGAACCCCATCTGGACAGAGGTAACATCCTTTATGCCGGGGTAGATTATCAAGAAATATTAACCAGAGCAGAAAAAGATGTGGATATAATTGTCTGGGATGGAGGGAATAACGATCTGCCTTTTTATAAGCCGGATTTACATATTGTAGTCACAGACCCTCATCGAGCTGGCCATGAGATGACTTATTATCCTGGAGAGGCTAACCTCAGGATGGCAGATGTGGTAGTGATGAACAAAATAGATACTGCTGATTTAGATAAGATTAATCTCCTAAGAGAAAATATTCACCTGCTTGCACCCGAAGCTATTTTAATCGAAGCTGCTTCTCCTCTTACTGTAGATAATTCCGAACTTATTAGAGGTAAAAAAGTTTTAGTAGTAGAAGATGGTCCTACTCTAACCCATGGTGGAATGGAATATGGTGCGGGGGTGGTGGCTGCTCAAAAATATGGGGCAAAAGAGATTGTAGATCCCCGTCCTTATGCCATTGGCACCATCAAAGATACCTATACAAAATATCCCGAGATAGGGACACTGTTACCGGCAATGGGATATGGCAAAAAACAGATTCGGGAACTGGAAGATACTATAAATGCTGTTGATTGTGATATAGTAATTATTGGTACTCCTATTGATTTATCCCGAATTATCAAGATTAACCAGAAATCGATCAGAGTAAAATATGAACTTCAAGAGATTGGCAAGCCAAATTTAGAA
>MEYH01000083.1:40240-50359 GCA_001773955.1 Candidatus Sediminicultor quintus
TGATATTTATGTTCTTTATATTATCCGGAATGGCTTTGGCGGCTGAAGAAGAAGCAGCAAAAAATTACGGCTTCTTATCTTTATTACCACCGTTGGTAGCTATTGTTCTTTGTTTTTTGACTAAACAAGTTTTAGCTTCTCTATTTATCGGTATATGGGTAGGTGCTACCATCCTGACAGGTTGGAATCCCATAGGTGGTGTTACTAAAACCTTAGGCTATATTGTAGAGAATGCAGCGGATAGTTGGAATGCTACCATCTTACTATTTGACTTCGCAATCGGTGGACTTATCGGTTTAATCTATCTTTCTGGCGGTGCTCAAGCCTTTGTTAAAAGTATCACTGATAAAGTAAAAAGCGCTCGCGGCGGGCAATTTACCGCCTGGCTATTTGGATTGATAGTTTTCTTTGATGATTATGCTAATACTGCAATAGTAGGTAATGCCTTTATGCCAGTAACCGATAAATTGGGGATTTCTCGAGAAAAATTCTCTTACATTGTAGATTCCACCGCTGCGCCAGTAGCTTCTATAGCTCTGATTTCTACCTGGGTTGGTTATGAGGTAGGGCTTATTGGTGATGCCATAGAAGGTGCTTCAGTAACTATGACTCCTTATTCTATCTTTTTACATTCTATACCTTATAGTTTTTATAGTATATTTGCTCTAATATTGGTTCTAGCCATTGCCTTATCCGGAAGGGATTATGGTCCTATGTTAAAGGCTGAATACCGAACAAGGACTACTGGTAAAGTCTTTGCAGACGGAGCAACCCCGCTTTCTGGTGGAAGTAAATTAAAAGTATTAGAAGACATACCCCAAAAGACGGTTAATATGGTTGTTCCTATTATAGTCCTGGTAGCAGTTAGCATGTTCGGCATGTGGTGGACCGGGGGAGGTACTTCCGCCGAATCATTTACTGCGGCAATTTCTGATGCCGATGCTATGACTGCCCTTTTATGGGGAGCTATGTTTGCTGTAATCACAGCTATAATAATGTATAAAGCTCAGGGAATTGGAACTTTGGCCGATATGATGGATGCCTTTATAGATGGAGCCAAGATGATGGTTCTGGCTAACTTGATCCTACTTTCTGCCTGGTCAATCGGTAGTGTTTGTGACAGTATCGGAACTGCTCCATATGTGGTAAATGCGGCCAAAGGAGCTATCTCTCCAGTTTTACTACCGATGGTTATGTTTTTAATCTGTAATATAATTTCCTTTTCTACCGGTACTTCCTGGGGGACCATGGCTATTGCTATACCCATAGCTGTTCCCTTAGCCCTTGCTTTAGGTGTTCCTTTGCCTTTGGGAGTATCAGCAGTACTTACTGGTTCAGTTATGGGCGACCATTGCTCTCCACTTTCTGATACCACTATTATGTCTTCGATGTTCTCTGGTTCTGACCATATGGATCATGTTAAAACTCAGATACCTTATGCTCTCACTGCAGCAGGGGCGGCAGTGTTAGCTTATCTAGCAGCAGGAAGTGGTATGTCAGTAGGTTTAGTATTGCCTTTAGGAATAATATTAGTGGGAGCTCTACTTTATCTATTTTCCGCAATATCCGCAAAATCAGCTGGAATTTCCTTCCCTTTGTCTGAACTTAAGGCGAAGAAAGCAGAAAAAGTTTAAAGTATATTTAGTTTTGTAATGAATGATTCAAAATGAAGCTATCTTGTCTTAGTTTTAAAAAAAGACAAGGTGGCTTCATTTAGCGTTATATGGTAAAATTTAACGAAAACAATTTTTTTAAAATATATTTTGTTGTTATTAATTAAACAGATTAATGGAGGAAAATTAGTCAATGGTTGAAGGAAACAAAGAAAATCAAAAATTATTAATATCTTTTGAATTCGAGCCGGGAAAAGTAGAGAAAGGTTATACTGATAGGCGTTTATACATTAACCTTTCAGAAAATAAGATTGAAGAAAAATCCATTGACCGAGAGGTAAAGGAAACCTTTACCGGAGGACGTGGTTACGGTATATGGTATTTGTGGGATGCTGTTTCCTCAAAGACAAAATGGAATGACCCTGAAAACGAAATAATTTTTTGCACCGGACCTATTTGCGGGGTTACTCAATATTCCGGAACGGGCAAAACGCACGTAGTCACTCTTTCACCGGAGACCGGGACAGTTAATGATAATAATGTGGGAGGTTATCTCGCTCCTTTTTTGAAATTTTCTGGTTGGGATCTTTTGGAGATTCAAGGCAAAGCCAAAGAAGATGTGGTTATTTTTATTGATGGAAATAAAGGAAAAGTTATCATTGAAGAAGTTCAGGGATTAAATTCAGATACCTATTTACTGATCGAAAAACTGACTGAAAGATATGCTGATGATGAAAAAGATAAAAGAAATCTTAGTATCGTTTCTTCCGGAAGAGGTGCAGAAAATACCAATTTAGGAATTCTAAATGTCACCTGGTATGATGTGCGCCGCAGGAAAGTTCGGATTAAACAAGCGGGGCGCGGAGGAACAGGCAGCGTTTTTAGAGATAAGAAAATTTTGGCAATTGTTATTAAATATGCCGGGGTAAATGCGGGCTCTAATAATGCAGCTTATCCCGAGCTTATTACAGAGGCCGGGCGAAGATTAACTAAAGAAATATTGGGATTAGATCATGTTCAAAACGGGATGCGAGAGATAGGAACGGTTAATTTATTAGACCATATGCAGAATTATCATTGCTTACCCGTCCATAATTTTAAATTTGGTTCACATCCCGATGCTTTTAAAATTGGAAATAAGGTATGGCATCGACGTATGACCCAGAATCAGGCAGGCGATTCCTGCTGGATGGGCTGTGCCATGCGTTGTTCTCATGCAGTAGATGAGTTTGAATTAATCACCGGACCTTTAAAAGGAGAAAAAGTTCTGGTGGATGGACCGGAGTATGAAACTACTGCCGGATTTGGAGGAAATTGCGGCTGTTTCGATCCTGATTTTATCTTGGAAGCCAATTTTTATTGTGATAATTACGGGATAGATACTATCGGAGTCAGTACCACTATGGCTTTTCTTATGGAGTGTTACGAAAATAATATTCTAAACAAAGAAATTACCGAGGGTTTAGAACTTAATTTTGGAAATAAAAAAGCAGCCTTAGAATTAATTCACCAGATGGCAGAAGGGAAAGGATTTGGTAAAATTGCCGGCTTAGGAATTCGACAGATAAAGAAAATATTAGTGGAAAAATATGGTGCAGATGCAAAATTTTTACAGGATATCGGTATGGAATGTAAAGGGATGGAATTTTCCGAATATGTAACCAAAGAATCTTTAGCCCAGCAGGGAGGATATGGAATTGCCAACAAAGGACCTCAACATGATGAATCCTGGCTTATCTTTATGGATCAGGTAAATAACCAGATTCCTACTTTTGAAGACAAGGCTGAAGCACTGCATTATTTTCCCTTATTCCGAACCTGGTTTTCTATTGTCGGTCTCTGTAAATTACCCTGGAATGATATTGAGCCAGAAGATAACAAAAAAAAATATCATGGAATGGAAGCAGCAAAAGTTCCCGAACATGTGGAAAATTATTGCTGGCTTTTTGAAGGAGTTACCGGTAAGCATATTAGTCCTGAAGAATTAATTTTACAATCAGAAAGGGTGCATAACCTCCAGAGGTTATTTAATCTGAAGATGGGTTTTGGTACTCGTAAACATGATATAATTCCCTATCGGGCTATGGGACCAGTGACCGTGGAAGAATATGAATCTCGAGAAGAACTTTATAACCAACAACTTCAAGAGATCATTCATTTTGATATCAAGAACAAAACAACCGAGGAGAAGGTGAAAGCTCTGCGAGATTATCGAGAAGAACAGTATCAGAAACTTTGTGATGCGGTCTATAAGCGAAGAGGATGGGATTCTAATGGCGTGCCCACTTTAGAAAATATTAAAAAATTAAAGATAGATTTTCCAGAAGTGGTAGAACTGGTGAAAAAATATCAGTCATGATTAAAGTAAATGGAAGAGATAAAGAATGGGAAGAAAATATAACTGTTGATCTTCTGCTGGAGAAGTGTAAATATACTTTTCCTTTAATCATGGTGAAGGTTAATGGTAAATATATTTCCAAGGAAAAATATAAAGATACTTTGATTATGAATGGAGACGATGTCCAGGTAATCCATTCCATTGCCGGCGGCTAAAGATATTTTAATACGGATAAATATTACTTAAAATAAATTTATTAAATCAGGAGGCTTTTAACCTCCTGATTTTTATTTTATGGAGAAACATAATGCTTAATAGACAGGCAGGCCTACGTCTTTTTATTTCAACCTTATGCGATACGATATACTAACAACTAATTAATTGGTAAATCGGGGAATTGGTCAATTGGTGAATAGGCGAATTACTTCCTAACTTTTCATTGCAATTTTCATGAAGTGATGATATTATTACAAATAGTTAGGCTTACCTAATAAAGATAGGAAGTCTTATGAATTAAAAATAGTTTTAAATAAGATTAAAAATGGTTAAAAAGGGGAGTAAAAATAAATGACTACCCGAAACATGGAAGATTATCTGGAAACTATATGGAATTTACAGCACAAAAAAGGATATGTTAAAGCGAAAGATATTGCAGAAAGATTAGAGGTAAGCCGTCCCAGCGTATCCGGGATGATTAAAAAATTATCAGAAAATAGTTATATATTATATGAAAAATACGGGGGGATTGTATTTACGGAAAAAGGCAAAAAATTAGCTCAAGAGATTAAAAGACGCCACAGTTTATTGGTAGAATTTTTGAAAATTATTGGGGTTAGTGAAGAAAATGCTCAAACCGATGCCTGCAAGTTAGAGCATGATGTTTCACCAGAAACCATAACTTCTTTGCTTGGATTTGTAGACTTTATTAGTTTGTTACCAGAAAGCTCCAAGTGGAAAGAAAATTTTCAAGAATATTTGAAAAAAAGCTTGTTGGAAAGAAGCAGTAATAAAAAGAAAAATTATAAAGAAAAATATTGGGGGAGAGAGAATAAAAAGATATGACCATTACTTTGGATGCAATAGGTGAAAATAAAAAAGCAAAAGTTGTGAGTATTTCCGGGGGATGGGGGATAAGGCAGCGCTTAGGTTGTTTAGGTATCCATCCCGGAGACATAATAATGGTAAAAAGGAGTGCTATTATGCGAGGACCTATTTTAATAAGTGTCCATGGGAACCAGGTTGCTTTGGGCAGAGGAGTGGCCGGAAGAGTTATGGTGGAGGCAGAATAATGAAAATTGCTCTTATGGGACAACCTAATTCAGGTAAGAGTACTATCTTTAATAGTGTTGCGGGATATAAGGCAGTAACTTCTAATTTCCCCGGGAAGACAGTACAATATACCCTAACAAAATTCAATCTCTTTGGCCAGGCAATTGAATTAGTTGATTTGCCAGGGACCTATTCTTTAACCTCATTTGACCTGGCTGAGCTCGAAGCCAGAAAATACTTGTTAAATGGTAATGTTGATATAGTTATAAATGTTATCGATGCATCTTTGCTTAGTAGAAGTTTAGAGCTCACTCTTCAACTTTTGGAACTTAAAGTACCAATGGTAATATGTCTTAATATGATTGATGAAGCTGTTCGTAAAGGAATTAAAATTGATATTGAAAAATTGTCTAAAATTTTGGGTGTTCCAGTAGTATCGGCAATTGCGGTAAAAGGGAAGGGAATAAAAGAGCTTTTTTCAACAGCCTATAAGAGGGGAGAAAAAAAGAAAATAGGTAAAACTCTGAACTTTAGTAAAGATGTAGAGGAAGTTATAGAAAAATTATCGGCACAAATTAAGGAGAAACAGATTAGTAAAGAATTTAATGTACCTGAACGATTTTTGGCTATTAAATATTTAGAGAATGATCGTTATTTTATGGAAGATTTTAAAAATAGAGATAAAAAAATTTTTAAAGAGATTAATTACTTTCAAAATTTGCTTAAAGAAGTTCACGGCAGACCTTCCGATGTAGTTATTTCCTCTGAACGGCATCATTTATCGATGAATACATATGAATCTGTAGTTTCACTTACTAAGCCCCAGGTAAGTTTAATAAATTATCTGGATAATGTCTTAATGCATCCAATTTTAGGGTATATTTCTTTAGGCCTAATTTTTTACTTATTTTTTAATTTAATTTTTGGTATGGGAAAAATAGCAGAAGAACCATTACTGGATTATTTTTACAGGTTAATTCCTTTAGTTGGAAAGAGTATAAATACAGATACCTTGTTATTTTCTGTAATTAGCGGCATCATCCAGGGGCTTGCCGGCGGGATAGCTATTGTCTTGCCATATTTATTCCCCTTTTTATTTGGCCTGGCTATTTTAGAAGATTTAGGTTATTTGCCTCGCATAGCCTTTCTCTTAGACGCGTTTTTACATAAAATTGGTTTACATGGTAAAGCGATTATACCTTTTATATTAGGTTATGGTTGTACTGTTCCGGCTATAATGGCTACCAGAATTTTAGAATCGGAAAGAGACCGTTTTATTGCCTCTGTGTTGGCTACCATGATTCCCTGTGCCGCGCGGATGACTATAATATTTGCATTAGTGGCTTTTTATATTAGTCCTCAAGCAGCTTTGGCAGTTTATATTTTAAATATTATTGTAATTATCATATCAGGAAAGATATTATCTCGCTTGTTGCCAGAGGTAACCCCGGGAATGATATTAGAAATTCCGGCTTATCATATTCCTTCTATAAAAGTTGCTTTAGCCAAGACCTGGCTCAGAATGAAAGAATTTATATTTGTGGCCTGGCCTTTACTTATTGTGGGTAGTACAATCTTAAGTTTATTACAATACTATAAGATGGATATGGTTGTAAACAAATTTTTTTCTCCTCTAACCTCTCTACTCGGCCTCCCTGTAGTGGTGGGCACTACTCTGATATTCGGTGTTCTTCGTAAAGAACTTTCTATGTTAATGTTGATTCAGGCTATAGGAACTTCTAATGTCGCCGCGGTAATGTCCACGACTCAAATTATGACTTTTACTATCTTTGTAATTTTTTATGTTCCTTGTGTAGCGACTATTGCGGTTCTATGGAAAGAAATTGGAAGTAAGCGAACGTTATTTACTGTATTCTTTACTTTTCTTTTAGCCGTTATTTTAGCGACCATTACTCGATTTGTATATTGAAAAACAGTATATAGTATCGAGTATATAGTATGTAGTAAATAAATACGGTGATAAGGTATAATCTGTAATGAGTTGTAGGGGCTTGATTTATCAAGCCCGCAAAGCTCAGGTCGGACGAATCCCCAAAAATCTAAAAATATATACAGAATACGAAATGCTGGTTACCGCTAAGCAATACTAATATAATTGGTAGATCGGCAGATTGGCAAATGGGAAGATTTTAAAGGTTTTGAATTTTGAATTATAATTTTTACTTTTTCGCTTTTCGCTTTTAGTTTGTAAAAAATATTTGACATAAGAATTTATTTAGTATATTATATTAATGGAAATCATTATCAATAAGGAAGGACTAATATTATGCCTGGAAGATGGTGTAGAGGGCCGGCAAAATGGTGGCACGGTGAATTTAGAGGCTGTGGTTATAGAATTACTATCCCGCGACAAATCATTTTACAGGTCTTGGATGAATCTAAAGAACATCTCAGCGCAGAAGATATCTATTTAAAAGTACATAATATTTATCCGGCTATCGGCCTTACCACTGTTTATCGAACCTTAGATTTATTGGTTAATATGGGATTAATTTTTAAATTTGATTTTGGCGATGGACGAGCCAGATATGAGTTGGCTCGTGGGGCCAATGAACCATACCACCACCATCATCTGATATGTACTAATTGCGGTAGGATAATCGATTATACAGATTTTGTAGATGAAGAGTTAGAGCTAATTAAAAAAACAGAAAAAGAACTTTCTAAAAAATATAATTTTGAAATTAAAAATCACACTATTCAATTTTATGGATTGTGTGATGAATGTTCAGATAAAGAAAAATAGATAAATTTTTTTAGTATATTTTATTGAAAATGATTACCATTATAATAAATAGTATTTTAAAAAACAAAAATAGAAAGGAGATGAAAGATATGCCAAGAGGAGATGGAACTGGACCAAGAGGATTAGGTCCTATGACCGGAAGAGGAGCTGGATATTGTGCAGGTTATTCGGTAGCGGGATTTATGAATCCTTATGTAGGGAGATTAGGTTTAGGTTTCGGTTATGGCAGAGGATTTAGTAGAGGATTGGGAAGAGGTTATGGCAGAGGATTTTGGCCTGCATACCCCTATCCCATAGCTTCTCCTATGCCCTATGGTGGCGGATTTTACCAACCAGCAGCAGAGCCTAAACAAGAGATGGAGATGTTAGCCGAAGAAGCAAAAGCTTTAAAAGAAGAACTTGAGGCTATTAATAAACGTATCACCGAATTAGAAGAAACTAAAAAGAAATAAAGCAGGTAGGGGCGTATTGAATACGCCCCTAATCTCATGAAGAACGTAAAAAAATAAAAAGATAGGAGAGTGAAAGAATGAAAATAGCAATTACTTCTATGGGGGCAAAATTAGAGGATAAAGTTGACCCTCGGTTTGGCAGATGTCATTATTTTATATTATTTGATACTGAAACCAATAAATTTGAAGCGGTAGAAAATACTGGTGCCCAGGGTATGGGAGGAGTAGGAATACTATCAGGTCAAATAATGGCTGATAAAGGAGTAGAGACAGTACTAACTGGAAGTTGTGGTCCTAATGCCTTTCAGACTTTACAGGCAGCAGGTATAAAAGTGATAACCGGAGTAACCGGTACGGTTCAAGAAGCTATTGAAAAATTTAAATCAGGTGAACTTAAGGCAATTTCCCAGGCTAATGCTTCAGCCCATTCAGGAATGAAAAAATAAAAAAAAGAATTGGAGGAAAAAAATATGAAAATAGCCATTTCAACCGATGCAGGTTTTGTCTCAGCTCATTTTGGAAGATGCCCTTCCTTTACTATAGCTGAAATTGAAGAAGGAAAGGTTTTAAAAATAGAGGAAATAAATAATCCTGGTCACCAACCTGCATTCTTGCCAAATTTTCTTGCAGAACGTGGAGTAAAATATATAATCTGCGGAGGTATGGGAAATAGAGCACAAATGTTATTTGCTGAAAAAAATATTACTCCGGTAATAGGCGTAACTGGAAAGATTGAAGAGGTAATAGAAAAATTTGTGCAGGGAAAATTAGAAGCCGGAGAATCGTTTTGCAAACCTGGCGCGGGGAAAGGTTATGGCTTAGAAAAAGAAGAATGTGATCACTCCGAAGAAGATACTCATCTTCATTAGAAGCAGAGATGATATTAATAAGGAGGTGAAAAAGATGCCAAGAGGAGATGGTACTGGACCAACAGGAGCAGTACCGGGAACTGGCCGGGGAAGAGGTGCCGGACAGGGACGCCGAGGAGGTGGAGGAATAGGAATAGGGGGCAATTGTGTTTGTCCTTCTTGTGGTGCTATAGTTCCTCATCAAGTAGGTGTTCCTTGCAGCAGCATTAAATGCCCTAAGTGTGGCGCTATGATGGTAAAACAATAGAATAAAATGGAAGGATTAAGCTAAATGATAATTTCAGTAGCGAGTGGGAAAGGTGGGACTGGCAAAACAACGATTGCTGTTAACCTTGCTTTGGCTTTAGCTAAAGACAAAGGAAAAAATGTGAAATTTTTAGATTGTGATGTAGAAGAGCCTAATGCCCACCTTTTTTTAAAACCTGTTATCACGAGTTCGGAATCAGTGGAGATTCCTGTGCCTAAAATTGACCATAAAAAATGCAATTATTGCGGTAAATGTGCGGAAGTTTGTGTTTTTAATGCTATCGCAGTTACCAAGAATAAAGTTTTGGTTTTCCCCGGGCTGTGTCATGGCTGTGGGGCTTGCAGGTTGTTTTGCCCGGAAAAGGCAATTAGTGAAGAGGGAAGAGAGATAGGAATTTTAGAAGAAGGAAAAGCAGGGTCTATTAATTTTATACATGGACGTTTGAATATAGGAGAACCGATGGCTCCTCCTATAATAAAGAAAATTAAAAAGAAAAGTAAAGAAGATTATAGTGGCAATAAAGATAATGATATTACAAATCATCATATTACCTTGATTGATGCC
>MEYH01000084.1:0-145 GCA_001773955.1 Candidatus Sediminicultor quintus
TTTTTAGAGATATTTATGGAGACGAATTTTATCAAAAAATGAGGCCAGACTATGAATACACTGTAATTGAGCAATTTAAGCTTGTAGCTCCATCACTTTATTCAAATATTCCCGGAAAGGAAGATGATTTAGAATGGTTAATTTT
>MEYH01000084.1:236-674 GCA_001773955.1 Candidatus Sediminicultor quintus
GATGATGGAGAAATATGGACATTATATCCTTTAGCATTAAATAAAGCTGGTAGTGATTTTTGGGGGATGCCAACTCTAAATAATCCATTTTTACAATATCTAGCAAAAGAAGTTAATCGTAAAGAAGAAAATAAATTAGAATTTGCAAAAAAGTTGGAATTAACAGGTATTCCAAAATATCCTATGGCATTTTACCCGATTTTGAATTTTATTAGAATGGTTGTTCAAAGTAGTACTTTTACTATTCATCCATTCCCCAAAAATGGGAATCGTATAGAAGATATCTTAGAAGAAGGAAAATACTTATTTCGCTATGTTATACCGGCAAAGTATAAAAAAAATCTTTTACAAAATTTAAACTCACTTTGTATAAAAAATTATAAAATATTTCCAGATCTTGATCATTTTGCACAGGATATTATTTCAGAATCAAAAATT
>MEYH01000084.1:707-6928 GCA_001773955.1 Candidatus Sediminicultor quintus
CATATAGGAGTCACCAGTTCAATAATGAAGTGCAACGCTTGAGGTGGCAGAAAGGAATATGCTACCATCAAGGACATGAAAAAATATAATCAGTTAAGCCAAAAAGAACGAGATCTAATTGACATTTCAAAACAAGGGGACGGTTCTTTGTTTGACAATACCCCATAGGTATCATAAGCTATCAGCGGGGGAATTGATATGCCAAGGGTAGCCAGAATAAAAAGTAAAAGCAAAATCTATCACGTCATAATAAGAGGCATCAATCAGCAGAATATCTTCTCCCTTGATGAAGACGATGAAAAATTTATGGCTATTCTCGCCAAGCACCATAAAAAAAGTGAATATGAAATCTATGCCTACTGCTTGATGGCCAACCATTAAAGAGATAAGGCATTTAGCATTAACTAAATATCATGAAGAATTAGTCACCCTGCAAAATGCTTCTGCAATTATTCGAGACAAGGTTTTAAAATATCTAAAAGCACTGGATGGCTGCTCTTTAAGACAGGCGTCCAGATTGACCGGATTTACGGTAAACAAGATCTTTAAAGTATAAAACAGAGAACCGTCCCTTTGTTTTCCAGAAGGTTATGGTGATTCTATACCAATCGCGTCCAGCACCACAGCTACCGGAATGGCACAGAATTGGCGTGTGGAACTGGTTAAAAAGTAGAAAAGATGCCGTTTATATCGGAATAGGAAAATATTTTTTGCTTTTAAATCGTTTAAATTGTATAATATTTCTTAATAGTACTATAAATAGTATTTTAGAGAAATAAAATGAAATATTTAGAATTAAAAAATGAATTAAAGAATTTCCCCATTTTTTCTTTAAATGAAATTAAAATCATTGAACCTAATTTTTATCGGACAAGATTAAATGAGTGGCAGGATAAGGGTTATATTAAGAAAGTAATTCGTGGTTATTATATCTTTTCTGATTTTCAGCTTAGTGAAGAAATATTATTTAAGATTGCCAATCGTATTTATTTACCCTCTTATATCTCTTTAGAGAGCGCCTTATCTTATTATCACTTAATTCCGGAGAGTATCTATGGAATTACCTCAATTTCTACCCGAAAGACCAATCATTTTAAGACCTCTATCGGGGAATTTATTTTTCGAAGTATAAAACCCCCACTATTTTTTGGTTATTATCTAATGAATTACAAAGAACAATATTTAAAAATGGCTGAAATAGAGAAGGCCTTCCTGGATTATTTTTATCTGCATCCGCATCTAGAAACCGAACCAGATTTTAATAGCTTGCGAATCAATAGAGAAATGTTTTTCGAGCAGATGGATAAAAAAAAGATGATCAATTATTTAGAAAAATTTAATCAAAAGAAGTTAAATAGAAGAATAAATGCTTTTTGGAGTTACTTGAAAAATGCTTAATTTAAATCAGATAGAATCGTTTTATCCTGAAAATCTAAGAATTTATAAAAGAAATTTATTAAGAGAATACCTGCAGTATGTTATTTTAGATATTATTTATAGCTCTGAATATGGAAACCGATTGATCTTTATGGGTGGAACAGCCATCCACGTTATTCACGGAAATCGACGGTTTTCTGAAGATCTGGATTTCGATAATCAAGGTTTAAGCCAAGAAGATTTTGAAGATCTATCTCAAAAAATATTACGAAAATTGGAATTATATGGTTATTCTGTTGAATTGCAAAATAGATATAGAAGGGCTTTTCGCAGTTTTATAAAATTTCCTGGAATATTTTCTTACTATAATATTACCAGTCATCCTCAGGAAAAGTTAATTATTCAGATTGATAGTGAACCACAAAAGGTTAATTATAAAGTGGAAAGGGTGATTTTAAATAAATTTGATATTTTTTTGAGAATTAATGTTGTTCCTCCAGATGTATTATTAGCTCAGAAAATATTGGCTATTTTAAATCGCCCGAGAGTTATGGGGAGAGATTTTTACGATGCTATTTTTCTTTTTTCTAAAACCAATCCGAATTTTTATTTTTTAAAAGAAAAGATGAAGCTGGAAGAGAATATAAATACTAAAGAAATTAAAGAACAATTGTTATTAAAATGTGAAAAAATTAATTTTAAAGAATTAGCTGAAGATGTAAAACCCTTTTTATTTTACCCCTCTGATGCTGAAAAAATATTATTATTTACTGAATTAATTCAGACCAAAATGTAGGGATAAAAATACCGAGGACGTTTGATAAATTGTGTCTCAGATTAGTTTAGTAAACAGTTTAGCTCTATTAAAGTAAGGTGGCGGTAAAAGATGGAGGAAAAGCTTATTGCTCCCTGCGGAATGAATTGCGAGGTATGTATCAGTTATCTGGCGATGAAAAATGATTTGAACAAGCGGGGATTTAAAAGAGTTTATTGTGAGGGATGTCTGCCTCGCGGCAAGAACTGTCTTCATATGGGTGACCGGTGCGAAGTGCTTGGAAAAGGACTCGTCCGGTTCTGTTATGAGTGTAAGGACTATCCCTGTAAACGCCTCAAAGCTCTTGATAAACGTTACCGCACAAAATACCATTTGAGTATGATAGATAACTTAAGAGCCATTGAAAAAAATGGCATCGAAGACTTTCTAAGAAAAGAAGAGAAAAAGTGGAACTGCCCCGATTGCGGTCATACCATATGTTGTCATAACGGTCTTTGTTTGAATTGTAAAATCGACAAGCTGCGCCAAAATAAAAAATACCGCTGGGGCGATGAGTAAATAATATTCCTCAAAGGCAATATCTAAATTATCATAATAGCCAGGCCACCCTTTACTCTCTTGATCGAATGAACTATCGATATGCCGATTGGGTTTACCGGAAAAATATTTGGGTTCAGGCTTCACAACTTCACAAAAAGAAAATTAAAGGGGTTTATTATAAAAATAACTAAGTAAGGAAGTAAGGTAATAAAAACTGATATTGGAGAATATATTGTAGGTGCATATCTAAGAGTTATTAAGAAATGTGATTTTATTGACTATAATGCCAGACCTCCTGTTGGTTGTCTCGTGATAAAAGGAAAACAATAGGGTCAGCCTGTCAACATTTGACATATAGACAAAAAGACTAAATAAAAACATTTTATCAATCAAAGAATTGGTTAAAGATCAAGGGAGTAGATTGAGAATGATGAATTATTTAAATAAAGATGAAAAACAGATACAGGGGACGGTTCTCTGTTTGACATTTTCTGTCTGATATTATAAGATATTCTTATCCATTTCACAGAGGTGTTCCTTATGCCCAGGGTAGCCAGAATCAAAAGCAGCACCGGAATCTACCACATCATGATTCGAGGTATCAATCAGCAGAATATTTTCTCTTATGATGATGATTACGAAAGATTCCTTGTCATTCTTGCCAAATACCACAGGCAAAGTAACTATGAAATCTATGCTTACTCCTTAATGAGCAATCACATCCATCTCCTGCTTAAGGAAGGAAAAGAATCCCTGGCTGCTTCCATGAAGAGAATAGGTACCAGTTATGTCTATTACTACAACTGGCAATACGATAGAAAAGGACATCTCTTCCAGGACCGCTATAAAAGCGAGCCTGTTGAAGATGATGCCTATTTCCTTACGGTCTTACGCTACATCCACCAGAATCCCCTCAAGGCAGGACTATCTGATGATATTTCCTCCTATCCCTGGAGCAGTTATTCCGAATATATGAATAAACCAAAGATAGCCAATATTTCCTTTGCCCTAAAATTATTTAACCCGGTAAAAGAGAAAGCCATCCAAGCATTTGAAAGTTTCCACCAAAAACCCAATGATGATCAATGCCTGGATATCACTGAAAAAAGAAACACCATGTCTGATAAAACCATCAGACAGTTAGTCTCAAATAAGTATCATCTAGAATTAGCAACTCTACACAATGTTAAACCAAAAACCCAAACCGATGTTTTAAGATATCTCAAAGAATTGAAGGGTTGTTCCCTAAGACAGCTTTCCAGATTAACAGGATTGACGGTGAATCAGATTGTCAGGGCTTGATACAGAGAACCGTCCCCTATATCCCATAATTCTAAAAAAAAATAAAAGAGGAGATTGTCTTGGTCAAGTCCAATAACCCGCAAAATAGGAAAGAAGTGATTGTCTCCTGGAGTGGAGGTAAAGATAGCTGTTTGGCTGGTTATAAAGCAATGGGTAAAGGCTGCCAGATAGGATTTCTTTTAAATTTAATTTCAAAAGAAAACCAAAGGTGTTGTTTCCATGGTATTCAGAAAGAATTGATTAATTTACAAGCAGACCTGATTGGTGTTCCTTTGTTTCAAAAAGAAGTGAGCATCAATATGGAACTTTATGAAAAGGAATTTAAAGAGGCAGTACTCTACTTGAAAACCAAAGGAGCCAAAGGTATGGTTTTTGGAGATATTTATTTAACCGAGCATAAAAATTGGGTGAGAAGAGTTTGTCGAGATTTAAAAATAAAGATGATAGAACCTTTGTGGCAAATACCGCCAGAGAAAATTATTGAAGAATTTATCTCTTTAGGTTTCAAAGCAGTGGTAGTTAGTGCTAAGGCAGATTTGTTTGACAAAGATTTTATTGGTCGAGAAGTAGATCAACCACTTTTAGAAGAGCTTAAAAAGAGAAATATTTGTCCTTGCGGCGAAAATGGTGAATTTCACACTTTTGTCATTGGTGGTCCTATCTTTAAAAAGGGAGAGATAGAAATAACCAAAAGTCGCGTGATTTTAAAAGAAGGTTTTTGGCCGCATTGGTTTTTAGACATTCAAGATTACCGATCAATTCCTTGGAATAAATAACGACACAATATTTTGAATTTTAGTTCTAATTCTAGTATGTTTTTTCAAAGGATTTGACCCTGAAATGTTTTAGGATTTGAGTATACTTGCAATTAATGTTCACTTAATATATAATGTTCATTAAATAGTGAACATTAATAAGTAGGTGAACATTATGGGAAAGAATGATAGAATGAAAAATATTTTTGCGGATAAGGCTTCTCTTGTGCTGAGGAAAATGCTTCAGAACCCAGAGAGGAAATGGGTAGTGCGTGACTTTACCGGGCATGAAGGTATAAGCTTGGGCATGTCTCAGGAAGTATTAAAAGCGATGGAGAAAAAGGGGTATATCGAAAGAGTCAAGAAAGGACCGAACAGCTATACCATTCTTGCTAATAAGAAAAAACTTATTTCTAATTGGTTAGAAGAATATAGTTTTGATCAAAATATAATGGATACCTATTACAGTGCGAATAAAAATATATTAAATAAATTTAGAAAGGTCTTAAAGGAAAATCAATATGCCTTGACTCTTCATACCGGAGCTAACCTCATTACTTCTTTTGTAAGGACCGAAGAGATTTTTATTTATATGAATTTGAAGGACTGGAAGAAGGATATTTTAGATATCAGGCAAAAATTAGATTTAAAAGAGTTGGTTAGAGGAGGAAATATTCACCTGATTCATCCTTTTTACAAAAATAGTGTATTTTTTAATACCCAAAAAATAAAAGGTTATACTATAGTTTCTAACCTTCAACTCTATCTTGACTTATACCATTTTCAACCACGGGGCAGAGAACAGGCAGAATACCTAATAAGCCTAATTTAGATATTATCTTGGAGGAAGTTGTTGAATATAAGAAAAAAGGTTATTTTATAGATATTTCTAAAAATATCAAGAAATATTTTGAAAGAAAAACCAGTCAAGGCTGCTTGATGATTGAGAAAGAAAATGGACCTGATGAATATATAGATGATTTAAAACAAGATATATTTGAGAGATTTAATCAACTGCTTGAATTTCTATAATTTATGCGAATTCACTGAAATTAAAATATAAATATAAAATAGGGACAATTGTAATAGCTCAATAATTCGTTAATTTTTAGCGGTAAGAGCGCCAAGAAGTTTTATATTTCTTACAGGGGGAAAGTCCTTGTTGGGTAATCTAGCCTAACCACCTCTACCGAGTGTTGCATTGAAATGGGTAACCATGAGATGACCTGTCTGCTGCAGGCAGGAGCCTACACCGGGAAACAGATAAGCTAAAAGTGAACTATACAGCCTGGTAATAAAGATGAATGCAGATGACGACTTCGTTTTCGGTAACGGAAAGCTTATACCAAAGAATCGCAGATGGCGAGATTCTAAAGAGGGTCTGCCTGAGGTCAAGGTAAGTCTACCCGATGAAAAGAGAGGATGACTGATGCAAACCTCCCTGCAGGGAATAGCAAAGAAGGCAATACTAA
>MEYH01000085.1:0-755 GCA_001773955.1 Candidatus Sediminicultor quintus
TGTTTTGCCATGGTCTACATGACCGATAGTACCCACATTAACATGGGGTTTAGTTCTTACAAATTTTTCTTTTGCCATTTGATTTTTCCTCCTTAAATATTCTGTAATATTTTTATTATTTTAAACTTAAATTAATATTTCCTTGGCAATATTATCTGGAATTTTTTCGTAATATAAAAACTGCATAGTAGAAGTTGCTCTACCTTGTGAAATTGACCTTAAACTGGTAGCATAACCAAACATTTCTACTAAAGGTACATAAGCAGTAATAATTTTTAATTTAGCCTTTGTTTCTATACCCTCTACTTTCGCCCTCCGTGAACTTATATCACTTATCAGATTGCCTAAATACTCTTCTGGGGCTACTATTTCTACTTCCATCATCGGTTCTAAAAGTATTGGTTTGGCGTTTTTCATACATTCTTTAAAGGCCATAGAGGCTGCAATCTTGAAAGCAATCTCCGATGAATCTACTGGATGATAAGAACCGTCTAATAAAGTTACTTTTATATTGGTAACCGGGTAATTAGCCAATACTCCACTTAACATAGCTTCTTTTATGCCCCCTTCTACTGCGGGGATATATTCTTTGGGTATTGCTCCGCCAACTATTCGATTAATAAATTTAAAATTATCTTCTTTGTAAGGTTCTACCTCCAAAGTTACATCTCCATATTGTCCCCTGCCTCCCGATTGTCTGATAAATCTCCCTCTAGCCTTAGCAGTTCTCTCGATTGTTTCTTTATATGCCACTT
>MEYH01000085.1:770-18128 GCA_001773955.1 Candidatus Sediminicultor quintus
TTCCTTCTACTCTAAATTCCCGAAGTAAACGATCTACAATTATTTCTAAATGCAGTTCGCCCATGCCCGAGATGATGGTTTGACCGGTTTCAACATTATGCGTTCTTATAAAAGTCGGGTCTTCTTCTGACAATTTATCCAAAGCTAAAGCCATTTTATCTTGCTCTGCTTTACTTTTTGGCTCTATAGCGATAGATATCACCGGTTCAGGAAATTTTATTGATTCTAAAATTATAGAATCTTTTATATCACATAAAGTATCACCAGTAGTAGATTTTTTTAAACCTATTATTGCCCCTATATTTCCTGCAGGTATCTCTGTAACATCCTTCTTGTGATCAGCATGAATCAGTACTAATCTATTTATTCTTTCCCTAATCTCTTTAGTTGAATTATAAACATAAGAACCTGATTTTAATATACCGGAATAAACTCTGACAAAACTTAATTTTCCGATATAAGGATCAGTCATAATTTTAAAAACCAAAGAAGCCAATGGTTCTTTATCTTCTGCTAACCTATATATCCCCTTCTCGTTCTGAGGATTTATGCCCTTAATCGGCGGAACATCCAAAGGAGAAGGCAGATAATTAACTATCGCATCTAAAAGTAACTGAATACCTTTATTTTTTAAAGCTGAGCCACAAAAAACCGGAACTATCTCATTTTTAATAGTTAGTCTGCGAATGGCAGACTTTATTTCATGGGAGGCAATTTCTCCACCTTCAAGATATTTTTCCATAATTCTTTCATCAACTTCAGCTAAGCTTTCTATCATTTTATGACGATACTCATTGGCTGATTCTAACATATCTTTTGGTATAGGTACTTCTTTATAATTTACTCCTAAATTATCCATAGTATAAGAATACGCCTTCATTTTTATTAAGTCGATAATGCCTATAAAATCTTCTTCAATCCCCCAGGGTAGTTGAACAATGATTGGATTAGCCACCAGTTTCTCTTGGATCTCTTTAGTAACATGATAGAAATCTGCTCCTGCCCTATCCATTTTATTAATAAAGGCAATACGAGGAACACCATATTTTTCTGCCTGATGCCAAACGGTTTCTGTCTGGGGTTCAACCCCTCCTACTGCACAGAAGACTGCAACAGCACCATCAAGTACCCTTAAACAACGTTCAACCTCCATAGTAAAATCTACGTGTCCTGGTGTATCAATAAGATTAACACGATTATCTTTCCAATAAAGAGTGGTTGCTGCAGAAGTAATAGTAATGCCTCTCTCTTTTTCTTGAGGCATCCAATCCATGGTTGCTGACCCCTCATGGACCTCGCCCATCTTATGAACTTTTCCCGTATAGTAAAGTATTCTCTCTGAAACGGTAGTCTTACCTGCGTCAATATGGGCCATTATACCAATATTTCTTATTTTATCTAAAGATAAATTCGTAGACATAATTTAAAAACCTAACCTTAATTCGTATATCGTATATCGTATATCGTATATCGTAAGAAATTTAAACTCTATTTGCTATTTAATATTCTGAATCTTGGTTTCTGAATTCTAGCTTCCATTTTCTTTACAATATACGATATACGCTATGCTATTTACCACCGGTAATGAGCAAATGCTTTATTTGCTTCTGCCATCTTATGAGTATCTTCTTTCTTTTTAACAGCTGCTCCGACACCATTTGCTGCATCTGCCAACTCTAAGGATAATTTTTCATGCATCGGCTTACCTGTTTTTTGCCTGGCAAAATTAATTATCCATCTCATCCCTAAAGTTATTCTTCTATCCGGACTCACTTCAACTGGGATCTGATAGCTGGCCCCTCCAACCCTTCTTGATTTTACCTCTAATACTGGTATAACATTCTGTAAAGCTTGATTAAATACTTCCAAGGGTTCCTTTTTTGTTTTTTTAGCAGCTATATCTAAAGCCCGATAAAAAATTGCTTCCGCTATGCTTTTTTTACCATCATACATTAGCTTGTTTATAAAAGTTGCTACATTTTTATCGTGATATACAGAATCTGGTATATTTATTCTCTTTACTGCCCTTCTTCTCCTGGACATTATTTACCACCTCTATCTTTTTAAATTAGTATTTAGTATATCGTATATCGTTAAGAAATAGAACCCAGTATCCGATTTTTTTTGTCTAAAACTATAAACCAAAAACTAAATATTGAAGAATTAATTTAACTGACAAACCGGATAACCGATTAACTAAATACTATTCACTAACGACTAGTCCCTTATTCATTACTTGCTTGTTTTCTTCTGTCTTTTAGATCCATATCTTGAACGCCCTTGCATTCTATTTTCTACTCCAGTAGCATCCATAACTCCTCTGACAATATGATATCTAACTCCTGGTAAATCTTTCACCCTTCCACCTCTTAAGAGCACAATAGAATGTTCTTGAAGATTATGCCCTATTCCGGGAATATATGCAGTAACCTCCATATTATTAGTTAACCTTACTCGGGTGACTTTTCTTAAGGCGGAATTAGGTTTCTTGGGAGTTATAGTCCAAACTCTGGTGCATACCCCTCTTTTTAGGGGGCTGCCCTGCAAAGATGGCGTATCAGATTTTTTTAAGACCTTATTTCTGCCTTTTCTTACTAATTGGTTTATGGTAGGCATATTTCACCTTCCTTTGTCAAAATTTATCAGCATCCTATAAATAAAAATACTTTTATATTCTAACAGTATCGGTATTTGATGTCAAGCTAAATTAATGTAAAAATCGTATCCAGTATCGAGTATCGTGTTAAGAAAAAGAAAGAAAATGAATTTGGGAAAGTAGATAAAGGATGTAAGTATAACCTGCTTTGCCTAACGACCCTTCTAAAGTTTACACTAACTTATGGTTATTTTCTAGTTTCTGACTTCTAATTTCTATCTTACTATCTCTTTACTATATACTCAATACGATATACTATATACTAATTATGCTATTCACTAACGACTAATTAAACTCCTGTTCTTGATCGGTTGTATGGTCTGACATTTCCTCTATACTATCTTCATCTTCTTCTCTAAATATATCTATCTTCTTTTCTCTCTGCTCTCCTTCTGCCTCTTTAAATATTTCTTCGACTTTTTCTTCTTCCTCATGTGAGTAATCAACTTCTATTCTTGCGTATTTATTTAAACCTGTCCCTGCGGGTATGATGTTACCAATAATAACATTTTCCTTTAAACCATAAAGTTTGTCTACCTTTCCCTTGATAGAAGCATTAGTTAAAACATGTGTAGTTCTCTGAAATGATGCAGCAGACAGAAAACTATCTGCAGAAAGGGAGGCTTGAGTAATACCTTGGATTATGGGCATTCCTACTGCTACAAACTTCTTCCTTCTAATAAATCCCACATTTTCAATTATATTGATACATGCGGTCTTATTGTTTGCTCTTACTTTTATTAAATCCAAATGTCTAATGCAAATTTCTGTAGCATGGTCCCTGGTTATCTTTTTACCTCCACTAATTATAACTTCGCCTGTTTCCGGATCCAAAATATCTAAAGCAGCAATTTTACCTACTGCATTGTCGTAAAGGAATTCTAAAGTTCTGCCTTCTAAAGAAAAATATCTTCCGTCTTCCAATGGTAGCTCACTTAATTTATATAATAATATTTTTTTAATTAAATTCTTGCTTATTATTTGATCCTTAGCTGCGATAATATTTCCGCTTACTGGATCTTTAA
Organism: Candidatus Sediminicultor quintus; assembly: GCA_001773955.1. GTDB lineage: Bacteria > Atribacterota > Phoenicimicrobiia > Phoenicimicrobiales > Phoenicimicrobiaceae > Sediminicultor > Sediminicultor quintus. The sequence continues at coordinate 4,452 of MEYH01000085.1, forward strand.
TATCTTCGCCAATGGGTTGGCCAATAATTTCATCTTTAATTGATTTGATCAGCCCGTCCCTTACGGATATCTCCTTAATTTCTTTCCATACCTTTATTCTATCTACTTTGGTTTTTATGATCTTATCCACTTCTCTAGAAGTAAGCTGCTTGTTCGCACTCACTAAAACTTGAGAATCTTCTGGGTTAATAATATCTGCGGCAATAATCCTGTCTTTTATCTTTTCGTAAATATCTGGCGTAGCACAACTTATTATTATAATATCACTATTAGCAATTTCTACTCCCATTTCTTTGCTAATGACCTTATTAAATTTTATCTTAGAATCACTTAGATTGTCTGTTTCAGTTTTGTCTTCTTGAATATTATCTTTAATCTCACCAACCAAAATATTACCAGTTATTCTTTCTATAAAGGAATTTTCTCCTTTAACAATAGTAAATTGTTTATTTTCTTGTCCTTCAACTATCAACGTAGTAAAATCGCTGGTTTCAATTTTAGGTATAACTTTATTAGTAATCACTTCTCCTTCTTTAACTATTACCTCACCTGTTTTAACATTTACCAATGAAAAGATAGTTTTTTTATTTTCTAATAATTTTCTGTTCTTCTTGCTAATTTCTTCATTTTTTTCTACTACCTTTTTATTAGCCTTTTCAAAATCTGATACATATACTAATTCCCCGGATAGCAGCTCGGAATCACGAGCTGATCTCACATAAATCATATTTAAACGGGCAATTTGACGAATGATTGTCTCGATATGTTTATCGCTGATTCTAACTCCCTGTGATCTATATACTGCTTGTATTTCTTTTAATAAATATTCTTGAACTGCCTTAATTCCCTGAATCTTTAAAATATCATGGGGATCAATAAATCCGACAGTCAGTCTTTCTCCAGCTTTAATCTTTTGTCCTTTTTCTACTATTAGCCTTAAATCAGTGGGAATATTATAGATTTTTTTCTTTTCTTCGATGGCGTCTTTATTTTCTTTTGATGTTTCAGGATTAACTACTACCTGCTTCTTATAATTGTTCTCAGTAATAATTTCCTCTACTATTCCATTTATTTCACTGATTACTGCCTGTTTTTTTGGCTTTCTCACCTCAAAAAGTTGTTCTACTCGTGGAAGTCCCAAGGTAATATCTTCACCAGTTATTTTAACTCCTCCTGTATGAAAAGTCCTTAAAGTTAATTGTGTCCCTGGTTCTCCAATGGATTGAGCTGCAATAACTCCTACGGCTTCTCCGATATTTACTAATTTACCACTAGCCATATCTTTACCATAACATTTAACACATATTCCATGTTCTGCTCTGCAGGTTAAAACCGATCTAACTTTAACCTCTTCTATCCCCGTTTCCGAAATCTTTTTAGCGCCTTTTTCGTCAATTTCTTCCCCTAATCCAACTAATACTTCACCGGTCTTGGAATCTATTACCTCTTCTTGAGTTATCCGCCCTACCAACCTTTCTTCTAAAGTCTCAATTACATTACCTTCTTCTTGAAAGGCTCTGATAATTATTCCGTCAGATGTGCCACAGTCTTCTTCTCTTATAATTGCATCTTGTGCTACATCAACCAATCTTCTGGTTAAATATCCTGATTTTGAAGTTCTAAGAGCAGTGTCCGCTAATCCTTTTCGAGCTCCATGGGTAGAAATAAAATACTCTAATACTGACAAACCGTCTCTAAAATTAGATCTAATAGGAAATTCAATAATTTTTCCCGAAGGATCAGCCATTAAACCCCTCATCCCAGCTAACTGGCCAATCTGTCGTTTACTGCCTCGAGCTCCGGAATCGGCCATAATATATAACGGATGAGATTTGCTTAAATTCTTTAAAATAGCATCAACCACGTCATCAGCTGCTTTGGTCCAAGCGTTAACAATTTTCTGTTCTCTCTCATCATCCATAATTAATCCGTAATTATATTGTTCTTGAATTTTATCAACTTCTTTTTCGGCCACTTCTAATATCTCATTTTTCTGGGAAGGTATTTCTAAATCTGCTATCCCTATAGAAATCCCGGAAGAAGTAGCAAAATTAAAACCTAATTTTTTAATCTTATCTAAAATATCAACAGTTATTTCTTTTCCATATTTTCGAAAAATAAAAGATATTATTTTTTCTAAGGATTTTTTGTTTATAGTTAAGTTGATAAAATCCATATCATCAGGGAAAATTTCGTTAAAAATAATTCTTCCAGCTGTTGTGCCTTTTAAGGTGTTATCTATTCTACACTTAATTTTAGCATGTAGGCCAATAAAACCATCTTCATATACCCTTATTACCTCATTATAATTACCAAATATTCTTCCCTCGCCTTTTTGTCCGCTTTCCCGCATAGTTAGATAATAACAACCTAAAATTATATCCTGGCTAGGTAAAGCTATGGGCAAACCATTCGCTGGAGAGAGTATATTATTCGAAGATAGCATTAAAACTTCTGCTTCAGCTTGAGCTTCCGGCGAAAGAGGAACATGAACGGCCATCTGATCGCCGTCAAAATCTGCATTAAAAGCTGCGCAAACTAAAGGATGAATTTGTATTGCATTTCCTTCCACCAAAACTGGTTTAAAAGCCTGAATACCTAAACGATGTAATGTTGGTGCCCGATTTAGTAAGATAGGACGATCTTCTACAATATCCTTCAATATACTCCAGACTTCTGGCTTACCTTTCTCTACTATTTTTTTGGCAGTTTTGATATTATGAGCCAAATCCTGAGCTACCAATTCTCTCATTACATATGGCTTGAATAGCTCCAGAGCCATCTTTTTGGGTAATCCGCATTGGTAAAATTTTAAATTAGGACCTACTACAATTACCGATCTTCCTGAATAATCCACTCTTTTACCTAAAAGGTTCTGCCTAAATCTACCTTTCTTACCTTTTAACATATCACTTAACGATTTAAGGGGTCTATTCCCGGAGCCAAGCACTGCTCGCCCTCTCCTGCCGTTGTCTATCAAAGCATCAACCGCTTCCTGTAACATTCGCTTTTCATTTTTAATAATAATTTCCGGTGCCCCTAATTCCAATAATCTTTTTAATCTATTATTCCGATTTATAACTCTCCTATACAGGTCGTTCAAATCTGAAGTGGCAAAACGCCCTCCCTCCAATTGCACCATAGGTCTTAAATCTGGAGGAATAACTGGAATTATTTCTAATATCATCCATTCAGGTTTGCAATTAGATTTACGAAATGCTTCAACTACCTGCAATCTTTTAATAATCTTTTTCGTTTTTTGGCCACTAGTTTTTTTTAATTCTTCGCGAAGTTCCAGAGTTAACTTATCTAAGGTTACCTCTTTCAACAACTCTTTAATTGCTTCTGCACCTATCCCAGCTTTAAATTCGGGATCATAATTACTTAGAAGAATTTTTTCTATTTCTAAAATTATTTCTCCTCTTTTGTGAGAAGTATTGCCGGGGTGTATCACTATGTAACAAGACTCTTCAATGTTTTGAGTGGTTAATTTTGCCCGAGAGGATAAGTTTTTTTCTTCTACTAGTCTTTTTAAGTTGGTCTCAGAAATTAAGCCATCAATTTTAATAATTCGATATTGGGTCTCTTTATTTTCTACCTCTTCTTCTTTAACTTCTTTAACTTCTTTAATCCCTTCTTCAAACTCTTCTTTTTCTTTTTCACCTTCGAATTCTTCCTCTTTACTTACAGGGAATAATAATTCCTTTTGATAGAAAATTTTACCAAATTTTTTCTGCAGATCTTGATCCTCTTTCTCTGAAATTACCTCACCTATTTTATGAGAAAATATTTTTACTTTATTAATACTATAAACCGGCTCAGTATTAAATTTTTCATTATACTTTTTATGAATATGGCATTCTGATTCTAAAATTATATCTCCTTTTTCTAAATCTGTCCCGCCTTTCTCAATAACTTCAAATAACTGTTCTCTTCTTCGGTCTGGAGCATAGTATAATATCTTTTCTAAGTTACGAGGAGATATATCTAAAAGTAGAGATAAAGGGCTGGGTATAGCCTTAAAATACCAAACATGGGAAACAGGGGAAGCTAATTTAATATGCCCCATTCTCTCCCTTCTAGTGATAGATTTAGTAACTTCGACTCCACATCTATCACAAATAACACCTTTATATCTTATCCTTTTGTATTTTCCACAGCTACACTCCCAATCTTTAACTGGTCCGAATATTCTTTCACAAAATAAACCATCTTTCTCTGGTTTTAAAGTTCTATAATTGATAGTTTCAGGTTTTTTAACTTCACCATTAGACCATTTTTTTACTTGCTCTGGCGAAGTTAGTCCGATTTTGATCGAGTTAAAACTCCTCAAAATTGTCAATATAATTACCCCCTATTATAGTCGTTAGTGAATAGTATCAGAGCGTAAAGTGTAAAGCTAAAAACGTAAAACCAAAACTTAAAACTTAAAATTAAAGAAAAAGTTTTGAATTTTGAATTATGGTTTTCCGCTTTTCGCTCTAAGTTTTTAGTTTAATGTTGACGCAATACAGTATACTATCTACTAACTTAAGTTATTTCTTTCATTAAATTTTCATTAATTTCATCTTTTGAATCGATATCTTCTTTAAGATCTACTTCTTTATCTTGAGAATCTAAAACTCTTACATCTAAACTTAAACTGCGTAATTCTTTGATTAAAACTTTAAATGATTCTGGCATGCCGGGGGCAGGGATACATTCACCCTTAACAATAGCTTCATAGGTTTTAATTCTTCCCAACACATCATCTGATTTTATAGTTAAAAGTTCCTGGAGATTGTAAGCCGCACCGTATCCTTCTAAAGCCCAAACTTCCATTTCACCAAATCTTTGGCCTCCAAACTGTGCTTTACCTCCTAAAGGTTGTTGGGTAACCAAAGAGTACGGACCGGTAGAACGGGCATGGATTTTATCAGCTACCAAATGAGCTAATTTTAAAATATAGCTGTAACCTACAGTCACTTTTTGGTCAAATGGCCTGCCTGTTCTACCATCATAAAGAATTGTTTTGCCGTCTTTGGGTAGACCTGCTTCTTTTAAAGCTTCGAGAATTTCCTCTTCTTTTGCGCCATTAAAAATAGGAGTTATAACTCTAAGACCTAAAGTTTTAGCAACCCAGCCTAAATGTACTTCTAAAACTTGCCCCACGTTCATCCGAGAGGGAACTCCTAAAGGATTCAATACTATTTCTATTGGTGTGCCATCTGACATAAAGGGCATATCAGCCTCAGGCAAAATTTTGGCAATAACTCCTTTATTTCCATGTCTTCCCGAAATCTTATCCCCTTCTGAAATCTTTCTTTTTTGGGCAATAAATACTTTTACTAATTGATTTACTCCCGGGGGAAGGTCGTCATTATTTTCCCTGGAAAATACTTTTACTCCTATCACCTTACCTTTTTCACCATGAGGAATTCGCAGAGAAGTATCTCTTATTTCTCTAGCTTTTTCTCCAAAAATTGCTCTCAACAATCTTTCCTCTGGCCCTAAATCAGTTTCCCCCTTAGGAGTTATTTTTCCTACTAAAATATCGCCTGATTCCACCTCTGCTCCAATTCGAACTATTCCTTTTTCATCTAAGTTAGATAGGCTGCCTTCCCCGATATTAGGGATATCACAAGTTATTTCTTCAGGTCCTAATTTAGTATCCCGTGCTTCACACTCCTGTTCAGAAATATGAATAGAGGTGAGAGTATCTTCTCTAACTAATTTTTCACTAATTAAAATAGCATCCTCAAAATTATAACCTTCCCAAGGCATGTAAGCTATTAAAACATTCCTACCCAAAGAAAGAAGTCCTTCAGAAGTTAAGGGACCATCAGCAAGCACATCTCCCTTCTTGACAATCATTCCTTCTTCTACTAAAGGTATCTGATTAATACAAGTTCCCTGATTAGAACGAACGAATTTTTTTAATATATATTCTTTTAGGATATTCTCAGTATTTTTAATAATTATTTTGTCCGCACTTACTTCTTTCACCAAGCCATCATCTTGGGAAATAATAACTGCACCTGAGTCGACAGCAACTTTACTTTCCATTCCCGTTCCCACTAAAGGAACTTCGGGTTTTATTAAAGGTACAGACTGTCTCTGCATATTAGTACCCATTAAGGCTCTGTTCGCATCATCGTGATCTAAAAAGGGTATTAAACTAGCTGAAATACTGGCAATCTGTTTAGGAGATACATCAATAAAATCTATTTCATCTGGCAGACACTCAATAATATCTCCTCTAAACCGGCAAGGTACATCGTTTTGTGAAATTTTGTTATCTTTATCTATTTTTATATTTATTTGAGCAATTTTATATTTATCTTCTTTATCAGCGGAGAGGTAAACGATCTCATCAGTTATTTTACCCTCTATTACTCTAAAATAAGGCGTTTCAATAAATCCTAATTCATTCACCCTTGCATAAATACAAAGAGATCCTATTAATCCAATATTAGGTCCCTCAGGAGTCTCAATGGGACAAATTCTGCCATAATGAGTATGGTGAACATCTCTCACTTCAAAGCCGGCTCTTTCTCTGGTTAAGCCTCCTGGGCCTAAGGCAGAGAGCCTTCTTTTATGAGTAATTTCAGACAAAGGATTAGTCTGATCCATAAACTGAGAAAGCTGACTACTCCCAAAAAACTGTCTAATGGTGGCTAATAATGGCCGTGCATTTATCAAGGCTTGAGGAGTAATAGCAGAAACATCAGGTTGGATAGTCATCCTCTCCCGAATCACTCTTTCCATCCTGTTTAATCCAATGTGGAATTGATCCTGAAGTAACTCACCAACTGTCTTTATTCTTCTATTCCCTAAATGATCAATGTCATCTATATAGCCAATTCCTCTATATAAATTGACTAAATACCTTAAAGAAGCGACAATATCCTCTCTTGTTAACGAAGGGCCTTTTTTTATTTTTATCTTTTCTTTACATTTTTTTATTTTATATAATAAGGCATTGGTTAATTTATCACCTGTACTACAAATTACTTCACCTGTTTTTGGATTTATTATTTCTTCAGCAGCAATCGCATCTATAATCCCTTCATTAATTCCTTCACTCAATTTATCAACAATTGGTATTAAAGCTTCGTATTTCTCATTAAAAACAGTTATTGTTTCGTTTTCATAATTCAATACTTTTATCTTGTCAATTCCTGAGTTAATTATTGCAGAAAGTGTTTTCTGATTGATTTTTTCTTCTGCTTTTACAATTATTTTATTGTTGCCAGGATCAACAATGTCTTCGGCTGCGATTTTACCTAATATCCGATCTTCAAAGTTTAATTTCCTATTTAATTTATATCTTCCGACTTTTGCTAAATCATATCTTTTAGGATCAAAAAGTAATCTATAAACTAATTGACGAGTGTTTCTTTCGGTCGGAGGTTCGCTGGGTCTTAATCTTCTAAACATTTCTATCAGGGCTTCTTTTTCATTGGATGTATTATCTTTTTCTAAAGTTGCTTTTATAATCTCTTCATAATCAAAAAGTTCCATAATTTCTTCATTGTTTTCATATCCTAATGCCCTTAATAGGGTAGTTGCTGGAATTTTCCTTTTCTTGTCAATTCGGACATAAATCATGTCGGAAGAATCAAATCCAAATTCTAACCAGGATCCACGATTAGGAATAATTTTAAATTTATACAATGATTTGCTATTTTCACTTTTTTCTTCATCAAAATAAATACCGGGAGATCTTATTAATTGATTTACTATCACTCTTTCTGCTCCGTTAATAACGAAGCCTCCGTTTTCGGTCATAAGCGGTAACTCACCCATAAAGACATCTTGCTCTTTAATTTCACCTGTCTTCTTGCTGATTAAATTTATCTTAACTTCTAAAGGAGAAGAATAAGTTCCACCTTTCTCCCAACATCCGTAAGCAGAATCTTTACATTCCCCTAGTGAATAACTAATAAAATCTAAAATTAGATTACCGGTAAAGTCTTGAATGGGAAAAATGTCTATAAAAACTTCCTGCAACCCTTGCTTTTTTCTTTCATCAGGCGAAACAAACCTTTGTAAAAAATCTTCAAAAGATTTTTTTTGTATATCCAATAAATTGGGGATTGGACATAATTCAGGTATTTTGGAATAATCTTTCACTTGATTATATTTATTGTGCACCGCAAAACACCAACCTTTATATAATGATTAAAATATTAAATTATTCGTTAGTATATAGTATATAATGAAAAACGTAAAACGTAAAACGTAAAGCCATAGCTCAAAATTTAAAATTTAAATATATTGTTTTATCTATTAAGCTTTGTTTTTCTTATCTCGTATATAAGATAGAAGCCAGGAGTCAGAATCCAGTATTCAGAATTATTTAAAATTATGCAAATATATTCTTTGTTAAGTTGTTTTATATTCTTCTGACTACTGGCTCCTGAATTCTTAAATAATATTTATGCTTTTTCGCTTTGCATTTTTTAGTTTATTGATTTATCTTACACGCTAAACGCTGTACACTCTACGCTATTTATTTCCGTAAGTTATCATTTTATCATTTAGTAATTAAAAATGCAAGAAGATACTCTTTAAAAAATTTTAAAGAGTATCTTCGATATTGCAAAAAACTATCTTCTATTTTATTTCTACAACTGCTCCAACCGCTTCTAATTTTTCTTTTATCCCTTCCGCCTCTTTCTTGTCCGCATGTTCTTTTACTGTGTTAGGTGCACCATCCACTAAGTCTTTAGATTCTTTTAAGCCTAAGGCAGTAATTGTTCTTATTTCTTTTATTACTTTAATCTTATTTGGCCCAACTTCTTTTAGTACTACTTCAAAATCGGTCTTCTCTTCTTCTTTGACTTCTTCTGATGCAGCTGCACCACCAGCATTAACAGACATGGCAACCGGCATAGCAGCAGTTACTCCGAATTTTTCCTCTAAAGCTTTAACTAAATCAACTAATTCCAATACGCTCATCTTCTCTATCTTTTCCAATATTTCCACTGATGCACTCATTTCAAGTTTAGACTGTTTTTCCTCAGTAATTTTATTATCTTTTTTAGTAGCGGCTTCTTTTTTTTCTACCATTTATTTCACCTCCTCCCAATTTTGTATATCGTATATCGTATATCGAAAAAAGCTTTTATTCTATTCTATCTGGCTGTCATGAAATATTACATACTATTTTTTGGCATAATACTTTATGATGCTTTCGCTTTTTCCTTTTGCTTTTTTACTGCTTCCAAAGTATAAATCAACCCTCTTAGCGGTCCTTGTAAGATAAATACTAAAGAATAAAGTGGAGATTTTACTCCGTTAATCATTTGGGCAATAAGGACATCTTTTGAAGGCAGAGAAGCTATCTCAATAATTTTCTCCGGACTAAAAACCCTGCCGTCTATCAGACCAGATTTGATCTTTAAGTCAATTTTATTTTTTATAAAATACTCTTTTAGTAATCTAGCCGGGGCAATTCCATCATCACTGCAAAAAGCCATTGCGGTACAACCGATTAGATCTTTGGTCAGGTCCTCTACATTCAGCTCTTCGCTGGCTTTTTCTAATAAAGTATTTTTGACTATTTTAAACTCTACCCTCTTCTCTTTTAATTCATTTCTAAGGCTGCTAATCTGGGATACATTCATTCCTTGATAGTCGGTTAAAACTACTCCTTTGGATTCTTTCAATTTTTCTATCAAATCCTTAAGTATCTCTTTTTTAGAATCTTTACTTAAAACCAAAATTTATCCTCCTTTCTAACTCTATTAGATATTTTGCACAATAAAAAAACCTTCCCTTAGACCAATCTACAAGGAAGGTGAAACTAGTAATTTTATTCACTTTGTTTTCACCTGGGCAGGAAGATATTTTAATATCGATTACGTTGTTTTTTTACAACTCCTACTGTCTAAGGTACATCTAAATACATAAGCATATTTTATTTTTACATTTTTACTAATTCTATTTTTTTTGTTTTTCTATCCAAGCATCTATTTTTTGGGGATCTAGGTGAACCCCTGGTCCCATAGTAGATGAAATAGCAATGCTGTGTATGTATCTTCCTTTGGCAGCTGAAGGTTTAGCTTTAATAATAGCACCGACAAAGGTAGTAAAATTTTCTAATAACTTCTCTTGGTCAAAATTTATTTTCCCTAAGGGTGCGTGGACTATGCCAAATTTATCCGCCCGATACTCTACTTTCCCCGCTTTCACTGCTTTTACGGTATTTTTTACATCAAAAGTAACGGTACCAACTTTAGGGTTAGGCATTAGACCTCGGGGTCCCAATATTTTACCTAATTTTCCTACTATTTTCATCATATCTGGGGTCGCTATAGCGGCATCAAAATCGGTCCATCCCTTTTGTATCTTTTCAGCTAACTCTTCTGCACCTACAAAATCAGCCCCGGCTTCTTCTGCCTCCTTTGCTTTCTCTCCTTCGGCAAAGACAACGACTTTCACTTTTTTGCCCGTACCATGAGGTAAATCTACCGCCCCCCTTACCTGTTCCTCAGAACGACGAGTATCGATACCTAATTTAATCGCAATATCAATAGATTCTTGAAAATTTGCCCAATGAAGCTTTTTAACTAAATCTAAAGCTTCTTTCGGTTCGCAAAACTTGTCTTCCTTATAGTCTTTGATAGCCTCTAAATACTTTTTGCCTCTTTTTTTACTCATCTTTTTCCTCCCTGTGGTATTATTGGATTTTATCCTTCCACATAAGTTTACAATTAATTACTATTCTCTATCTCTATTCCCATGCTTCTGGCAGTACCTTCAACTATTTTCATAGCACTTTCTAAATCATTAGCATTTAAATCAGGCATTTTACGTTTAGCAATCTCTTCAATTTTTGCTCGAGTTAACTTTGCAACTTTTTCTTTATTGGGTATTCCTGATCCTTTTTCTATTCCTGCTGCTTCTTTCAATAAAAAAGCAACTGGAGGCTTTTTGCAGACAAAAGTAAAAGACCTATCCTCATATACATTTATAATCACGGGTATTATAGTTCCAACATCTTGTCTTGTTTTTTCATTAAAAGCCTTACAAAATTCCATAATGTTTAAACCATGCTGACCTAAAGCTGGACCTACCGGTGGTGCGGGATTAGCATTAGCAGCTGGTATTTGTAATTTTATTACGGAAACCATTTTCTTTGCCATTAAATTCCTCCTGTCATTAGTCGTTTAGTGAATAGTTGACTATTCACTAAACGACTAATTTAATATTTCTCTACGTCATTAAAAACTAACTCAACAGATGTCTCGCGACCGAAAATAGACAGAAAAACCTTCATCTTGTTTTTTTCGTTATCTACTTCTTTAACTTTTCCTGTATACCCGGTAAATGGGCCAACAACAATTCTAATATTTTCTCCTACTTCAATATCTAATTTGGGGATCTTCTCACCCTTTCCCATCTGTTTTAATATGTTATCTATTTCTATTCCTTTTAAAGGTACTGGTGTCCCGCCTGAACCCACAAAGCGAGTTACTCCGGGAGTGTTCCTTACTACTTGCCAGGAATTATTATCCAGTATCATTTCTATCACTACATATCCTGGAAATACTTTTTTTTGCACATATTTTCTTTTGCCAGATTTTACCTCTAAGACTTTTTCAGTAGGTATTAATACTTGAAAAATCTGGTTCTCCATTCCCATGGATTTAATTCTTTGTTCCAAATTTATTTTTACTTTACTTTCGTATCCTGAATAAGTATGAACTACGTACCAATTTTTTTTATTTGAAGCCATCATTATAACTAATTAACTCTCTTCCTTTTACCATAAAATAGCAAATATTTATTGTGTATTATTTCATAAATAAAGTTAGTACTTTAGTAAAAATTATATCAATTAACCCAATGAAAATGGAGGCAATAATTATAGTAGAAATAACTACAATTGTGCTATTTTTAAGATCTTTTTTGGTGGGCCAGATAACTTTTCTTAATTCAGCTATAGCTTCTTTTATAAAATTGTTTATTTTAGTGAAAATATTTCTTAGGTTCATTTTGTTCCTATATTTAATTTTTTTCTATAATTTTAATAAAAAATGGCAGGCCCGGCAGGATTTGAACCTGCAACCCCCGGATTTGGAGTCCAGTGCTCTGCCGTTGGAGCTACGGACCTTTATAATTTTTAAATAAACTCTTAAGCTAAAATTATTTTATTTCTTTGTGCAAAGTATGAGTTTTACAAAACTTACAGTACTTCTTAAGTTCTATTCTTTCTGGAGTATTTGTCTTATTTTTATATTTATCGTAATTTCGATTTTTACACTCATTACAAGCAAAAACTATTCTTTGTCTCATTAAAAATATCTCCTAATAAAAGATAAAATTATACAAGCCTAAATCTACCATACTTTATACTTGGTGTCAAGATGTTTCGTATATCGTATGTCGTATATCGTATATCGTATCTCGTAAATTAGTCCTACGGGCAGACACAAGGTCTGCCCCTACTAACGACTAAAGGCTATTCACTAACGACTATTCTATTATTTCACTTACCACTCCGGCACTGATAGTGCGCCCTCCTTCTCGGATAGCAAAGCGGAGCTGTTTTTCCATAGCGATAGGAGTGATCAGTTCACCGACTACAGTTACCCGATCCCCGGGCATAACCATCTCTACCCCTTCGGGGAGAGTGATGGTACCGGTTACGTCAGTAGTCCTGAAGTAGAATTGGGGACGATAACCACTAAAGATAGGAGTATGCCTTCCTCCCTCTTCTTTGGTTAAGACGTAGATTTCACCATTAAACTTGGTATGAGGGGTAATACTACCTGGGACCGCTACGACCTGCCCTCTTTTTACATCCTCTTTATCTATCCCTCGCAGGAGAAGACCGATATTGTCTCCGGCTTCGGCCTGATCCATCGTCTTACGGAACATCTCTACTCCGGTGACTACGGTCTTACGCACCTTGGGGGCAAGTCCTACTATCTCGGCCGGATCTCCTACCTTGACTAATCCTCTCTCTAATCTACCGGTAGCCACAGTTCCTCTACCGGTGATAGAAAAGACGTCTTCCACTGATAAGAGGAAGGGTTTATCCATATCTCGTTTGGGAGTAGGGATATAATTATCTATGGCATCTAATAATTCGGCAATGGCCTTGTAGGCAGGATCATTTGCCTCGGTAGCCTGCATTGCCTTTAGAGCCGAGCCCTTGATTATGGGAATATCATCTCCGGGGAATTCATATTCACTTAAAAGATCTCTTATCTCCATCTCTACCAGTTCGATCAGCTCAGGATCATCCACCATATCTACCTTGTTCAGGAAGACCACGATATGGGGGACTCCTACCTGGCGGGCCAGAAGAATATGCTCTCGAGTCTGGGGCATGGGGCCATCGGCAGCAGATACTACCAGGACAGCTCCATCCATCTGGGCCGCTCCGGTAATCATATTCTTGATGTAGTCAGCATGTCCCGGACAATCGATATGGGCATAGTGTCTCTTTTCGGTCTCGTATTCGGCATGAAAGACCGAGATAGTAATACCTCTCTCCTTTTCTTCGGGAGCACGATCGATATCATCAAACTCCTTCACCTCGGCAAGGCCTTTAGTAGCCAGATATTTAGTGATTGCTGAGGTTAAGGTTGTTTTGCCATGGTCTACATGACCGATAGTACCCACATTAACATGGGGTTTAGTTCTTACAAATTTTTCTTTTGCCATTTGATTTTTCCTCCT
>MEYH01000086.1:0-6493 GCA_001773955.1 Candidatus Sediminicultor quintus
TGCCGATTAAAAACAGAAATAACCAATCAAGAAATGATACGGTATCCGGAAAAGCTAAGATTTGCCGGAATACAAAATGTTACTATCAACCTTCCACAATGCGCTTATAAAACTTTCCCTAATAACAATATTTCCGAATCTTCTTTTAATTTGAACGATGAAGATAATTTAAAATTATTTTTAGAGAAGATTGATCAGGCTTTATGTTTAGCGGTTAGTGCTCATTTACAGAAGAAAAAGTTTTTAGAGATGATGATGGAAAATCCCAGCGGACCTTTATGGCAGATAAGCAAGATAGCTCAGGATGGCAGACCTTATGTAAATTTAGATGAAGGAACTTACTTAATAGGATTAATCGGATTGAACGAAGCAGTCCAGCATATTACCGGTAAACAATTGCATGAAAGCGAAGACATTTTAAGGTTAGGGTTAAAAATTGTATCCTTTATGAGTTTAAAATGCAGAGAGTATAGTGAGAAGTTTAATTTGAAATTATCCTTAGAGGAATCTCCCGCTGAAAGCGCAGCAGGAAGGTTAGCTAAAATCGATTTACAGGAATTTCCAGAGAGTAAAAAAGTTATAAAAGGAAATTCCAATGGTGATGAAAGTTATTATACTAATAGTATTCATTTTGCTGCTTCAGCCCCGGTAGATTTGATCACTCGAATTATTAAACAGAGTAAGTTCCATCCTTTAATAAAGAGCGGAGCGATCATTCATGCCTTTGTAGGAGAAAGTCGGCCTTCACCAGAGAGTATCTATAATTTGGTTAAGAAGGTTTGGGAACATACTCAGTGTTCCCAACTTACTATTTCACCTGAGTTTACCATATGCAATACCTGCAGTGAAGTTAGCAGAGGATTGCAGGAGAATTGTAATGGATGTGGGAGTGAAGATGTATATGGAGTAACCAGGATAGTGGGATATTATAGCAAAATAACTAACTGGAATAAAAATAAGATTGGTGAACTGAAAGACCGGCATTCCGGAAACTATAAAATAGTCGTTAGTGAATAGTCGTTAGTCGTTAGTTTAAAACTTAAAATATTTTTCTGTATAAAGCATTGCTTCTTAAAGTAGGGGTCGTATTTATCCGATCCTTTCTTATTGCGGGTTCGATTCATCGAACCTCTACAGGGAAAAGGAAGACCTATAAAATATATTTAGAAAAGAGTAAAAGTATAATGAAAATAAAAATATTCTGGAAAAAAAACTGTCCTCATTGCCCGGAAGTTAAAAAGCTGGGAAAACAATTGGAAAAAGAGACGGAGGTTCAATATTTTGATGTAGATACGTTTGATGGCCTGGCGGAAGCAAGTTATTATGATATTGCCTCCACTCCTTCTATGGTAGTCCTGAGCAATAATGACAAGGAGATCAAAATATGGAGAGGAAAAACTCCTCGTCTGGAGGAGATTAGAGAGGATGCAGCAATTTGAATATTACCGTAAAGCAAATGATTGGAACCTCCCTGATTGATTGGGAGGGGAAAATTGTTTCTACTTTGTATGTCCCTTCATGTAATTTTAGATGTCCCTTCTGCTATAATTGTGATTTAATATTGCGTCCGGATAATTTTAAAAATATTCCCCAAAAAGAAATAGACAGTTATCTCTTGGAGAGAAAAGATTTTATCGATGGCATATGTATGAGCGGAGGAGAGCCCACCCTATACCCCGATCTACCTTCGTATTTTAAAGAAATCAAGAATAAAGGCTTTCTAATTAAACTGGATACTAACGGTACTAATCCAAAATTATTAGAAGATCTTTTAAAGTTTAGATTAATAGATTATATTGCAATGGATATTAAATCATCATTAGACTTTGATTGCTATTCTAAGGCAGCTGGTATTAAAGACAAAATATTATTAGAGAGAGTAAAGGATAGTATTACATTAATTATGAACTCTGAAACAGATTATGAATTTCGAACTACTGTAGTACCTGTATTACATACAGAAGAAAACATAATAGAAATTGCTAAATATATTTCAGGAGCAAAAAAATATGTCTTACAGAATTTCTCTCCCTTAGAGAAGACCCTCGATCCTTCTTTTCAAAAAATAAAACCCTATTCTGATGAAAAGATTCAAGAACTATCAGAAAAGGCTAAAAAATATGTTCCCAATTGTTGCTGGAGATGAGGGAAACAATTGACCAATGTACCAATTAACCAATTCACCGATTTCCCGATTGAATTGGTTGCTTACTCGTTACTCATCACTGATTACTTATTATTGTATTTTATGCGATATACGAAATGCGATATACGATATACGATATACGTCTTTTGTCGTTTGTGAAAAAAAATACAACTATTTTCAAAAAAAAGAAGGATTTTTTAGATAAATGTCGTACATAGAGAATAGTGCTTTATTTTTACCTAAATTTGAATTAAAAGAACTTGGACCAGTAAAATATTTCAACTGTAGAGAATTGGACAACACCAACTTAGTAGTAAATGCTTTTAGCACGAGATTAGGTGGAGTAAGTAAATCTCCTTTTAATAGCCTTAATTTATCCTATAATGTAGACGATGAAGAAAACTGCGTAGCAGAAAACAGAAAAATAATTTTAGATGCTTTAAATATTGATTATCGAACCGCGGTCACTGCCCAGCAGGTACATAAAGACAAAATAACTGTCCTAAAAGAAGAAGATAAAGGCAAAGGAGCTTTTACAGATTCTGATGCGATTAAGGAAAGCGATGCTTTAATTACTAACATCCCTGAAATACCACTTTTGATGTGTTATGCTGATTGTGTACCTATTTTTATTTTGGACCCTGTTAAAAAAGCTATTGCCCTGATTCATAGTGGAAGAAAGGGAACAGAATTGGAATTAACCTTAAAAACTTTGTTTAAGATGAAAAAAATCTTCAAGACCAATCCCCGCTCCTGCGTCGCTGCTATTTTTCCCTCCATTGGACCTTGTTGTTATAACATTAAAGAGGAAAATAAAATTGATGATTATTGGTTAAATGAAATTAAATATAATGGTGAACCCCTTTCCTCGCAAAATAAGAGCGGGAGGAGCCTTGATTTAAGAAAAGCAAACTATAGGCAATTGATTAAAGGAGGAATAGAGGGAAAGAATATTTTTGTTAACGAACTTTGTACGGCAGATCATCCTGAACTTTTCTTTTCCTACCGAAGAGATAAGGGAAATACTGGCCGAATGGCTGCCATCTTTATGTTAAGGAAGTAAAATGATTGCAATCCCAGAAGTAAACAAACCTGTCCTCGACCTGATCGGGGAATGGTAATGTAGAGGCACGATGCATCGTGCCCACAGGAGAAAGTAGGTAATAAAATAACGGGAGGAAGGCATGAGGATAAAGAAACACCCTATTCTGGAATTTAATCAGAAGGAAAAGATAAAATTCACCTTAGATGGGAAAGAATTAGAAGGCTATAAGGGCGAGCCTATTGCTTCTGCTTTGATAGCTGCTGGAATAAAAGTATTAAGCAGAAGCATTAAATATAAACGCCCCAGAGGATTTTTTTGTGCCATAGGAAAATGTTCAGCTTGCCTGATGAAAGTAAACGGCGTCCCCAATATCCGAACCTGTGTAACTAAATTGGAAGAGGGAATGAAAGTAGAAATCCAAAAAGGAAAAGGTGATTTTAATTGAAAATGACTGATATAGCCATTATTGGCGGGGGACCGGCAGGCTTATCGGCAGCAATTTATGCTGCTTCCCTGGGGGCAAAAGTAACTCTCGTTGACGATGGTTTAGAATTAGGCGGACAGTTAATTAAACAGACTCATAAATTTTTTGGTTCCGAAAAACAGTTTGCCGGGATCAGAGGCATAGAGATTGCCAAAAAGATGATTCAAGATATCAAAGAATATGACAATCTTGAAGTAATCGCCAATGCTACAGTCACCGGCTATTATGAAGATGAGGTCATTACCATTGTCCAGGGAGTTAATGGTGATATATTAAAAAAATTAAAGGCCAAGAGAATTATTGTAGCTACCGGTGCATCAGAGAATATACTGCCTTTTGTAAATAACGACTTGCCTGGAGTTTATGCTGCCGGGGCGGTGCAGACCTTAATGAATCTTTATGGCGTAGTCCCGGGTAATAATATTTTAATGGTCGGGGCAGGCAATATCGGTCTGATTGTAAGCTACCAGCTCCTGCAAGCCGGGATTAAGGTAGAGGCCATAGTGGAAGCCCTTCCCAGGATAGGCGGATATCTGGTGCATGCCTCCAAGATTAGACGTTTGGGAGTACCCATCTACACTTCTCATACTCTGAAAGAAGCGTACGGTACGGATTGTGTAGAGAAGGCGGTAATTTCTGAAATCAATCAAAATTTTGAATTTATACCGGGGACAGAAAAAGAACTTGAGGTGGATACTATCTGCCTGGCGGTAGGTTTATCTCCACTCTCTGACCTGCTCTGGCAGGCTGGCTGTCAGATGAAATATGTTCCTGAGCTTTGCGGCCATGTGGCCTTAAGAGATGATAATATGAAAACCACTAAAGATAAAATCTATATCGCCGGAGATGTAGCCGGTATCGAAGAGGCCAGCAGTGCCATGTTGGAAGGTCAAATTGCCGGTTTGAATGCCGCGATAAGCTTGGGATATAAATGTGATAATTATCAAGAACAAGATAGAAAGTTAAAAGAAGAATTAAAAGAATTGAGAGATAACCCCTTAAGTGAGGAGATAAGGAGAGGTGTAGAAAAAGCCTTGATAAAGGAGGGGTGGGATTAACTATGTTAGAAAGAACCGGCATACCAACCGATGATGATTTAGAAAAAATAATTCCGGGTAAAAAAAGATTAGCCCGGGGCCCGGTAGTTATCATAGAATGCTTTCAGAAGATACCCTGCGATCCTTGTGCCATATCCTGCAAGTTTGGAGCAATAAAACCCTTTAAAGATATTAACGACTTACCCCAGGTCGACTTTACTAAATGTACCGGCTGCGGGATCTGTATCAGTTCCTGCCCCGGTCTGGCCATATTTGTAATAGATATGAATTATTCAGAGGGAAAAGCCTTAATCAAGTTACCTTATGAAATGCTCCCTCTACCGGAAAAAGGAGAAGTTGTTTATGCTTTAGATAGAGCAGGCGGTAAACTGGGTAAAGCGAAAGTAGCAAAGGTCTTAAAGATTAAGAACAAGACTAACATAATTTCCCTGGAGGTTCCTAAAAGTATGGCTATGAAAGTAAGAAGTATAAAAGTGGAGGACAAAAATAATGAAAGATGAGATCATAATTTGCCGATGTGAAGATATCACCTGGGGGGAAATCAGACAGGCTTTAGAAAAAGGCTATACCACTCTCGATGAAATTAAAAGGATTACCCGTGCGGGGATGGGAAGATGTCAGGGCAGCACTTGCCGCAGGATTATACTAAGGGAAATCGCTAAGTTTTGTCATAAGAAGATAGAAGAGGTAGCCGTACCAACCTTTCGACCCCCCACCAAGCCGGTAAAATTAGGAACTCTGGCAGGTGATGATGGTGATTAAAAGAGCAAGTGTGGTAATAATTGGTGGCGGAATAATCGGTTGCAGCATCGCTTATAATTTAGCCAGGATGGGATGTAAAAATATACTATTATTTGAAAAAAATTCTCTGGCCAGTGGTGCTACCGGAAGGTGCGGAGCAGGAATTAGACAGCAGTTTGGGACTGAGATGAACTGTATCCTGGCTCGGGAGAGTATAAAAATATTTGAGAATTTAGGTCAAGAACTGGATTATGATATCGAACTGAATCAAGGCGGGTATCTGATGCTGGCTTATACTGAAAAAGAAGTCAACCAGTTTAAGAAAAATGTAGCCTTAGAACAATCATTGGGTATTGATGCCAGATTCATCACCGTGGAAGAGGCCAAAGAGATTGTACCCCCCTTAAATACGGAAGGTGTATTAGGCGCAACCTTCTGCCCTAGTGATGGTCATGCCAATCCCTTTAATACCAATTTTGCTTATGCGGAGGCTGCTCAAAGGTTAGGGGTAAAGATCTACAATTTTACCGAGGTAAAAGAAATTAAGACCGAAGATAATAGGATAGTTTCAGTCAGTACAGATCAGGGAGAAGTGTTCACTCCTGTGGTAATAAATGCTGCCGGTGGTTATTCGGGAGAAATAGGGAAAATGGCAGGAGTAGAAATACCGGTATATTCCCAAAGGCATCAAATTTTAATCACTGAACCGGTTGACCCTCTATTCAGACCGATGTTGATGTCCATTTCTCGTAATTTTTACTGCCAGCAGACCCCTCACGGGAGCATCATAATGGGCTTTGGTGACCCCGATGAACCCAAAGGTCACGATATAGGTTCAAGTTGGCAGTTTACCCGGGAGATAGCCCAAAAGATGACCGCGGTTGTCCCTCTATTAAAAGAAGTGAGTATGGTAAGACAATGGTCAGGCCTATATAACATGAGCCCTGATTCGCAGCCGATCGTGGGTGAGCATCCCCAGGTAAAGGGCTTTTATATGGCAATAGGTTTCAGCGGTCATG
>MEYH01000086.1:6530-6815 GCA_001773955.1 Candidatus Sediminicultor quintus
AGAGTTAATACTTAAGGGGCAGACTTCTATTCCCATTGATAAATTAGATATAGGTAGATTTGAACGAGGTGAACTGATAATTGAACCCTCAGTAGTATAAGAAATAAAATAAAATATTTATTTCTTTTAAATAAAAGAAGGATTTTTTAAATTTTTGTAGAAGTATATAAAAAGGATAAAATAAAATATTTTTACCAATAATAATCTAAAATTCAATTAAATGGATGAAGTATTTAGAAAGACTTATTTTATGGTTGTAACCCCAAAAGTAAGCAAAATGGTAAT
>MEYH01000086.1:6869-7083 GCA_001773955.1 Candidatus Sediminicultor quintus
ATTCATTATAATTTAGTGAGGGGCTATTCTAAGGAAAAAGAAGGAGGTGAGCAATTTCTAAAAATTATTATCCAA
Source organism: Candidatus Sediminicultor quintus (assembly GCA_001773955.1). Lineage (GTDB taxonomy): Bacteria > Atribacterota > Phoenicimicrobiia > Phoenicimicrobiales > Phoenicimicrobiaceae > Sediminicultor > Sediminicultor quintus. The sequence goes on from MEYH01000086.1 coordinate 6,945, forward strand.
GAAGTAGTTTAGCTAGTAAATTAAGTTTTGAGCGTAATTTGTTTTAGAATTTTTAAAAAAATTAAAGGAGAATTGAAAATGAAAAGAATAAAATTTTTAATAGTTGTTAGTGTGTTAGTATTTGCTCTTGGTATAGCTT
>MEYH01000087.1 GCA_001773955.1 Candidatus Sediminicultor quintus
TATGTTACAAGTAATCAGAGAAGACTATATCAGGACAGCAAGGTCAAAAGGAGTTTCAGAGAAAAATGTAACCATTCATCATGCCCTGAAAAATGCACTCATTCCGGTAGTAACGGTTCTTGGTCCTTTGTTTGCTTATTTAGTTACCGGTTCACTAATTGTAGAGCAAATTTTTGCTATTCCCGGTTGTGGGAAATATTTTATTACCAGTGTTACTAACCGTGATTATCCAGTTATATTAGGCATCATGTTACTTTATGCAGTTCTTATCATTGTGGCAAATTTGGTAGTAGATTTAACCTATGCCTGGATTGACCCCCGGATTAAATATACTTAGGATAATTACAAAATAAGGAGGATATATAATCTTGGAAGTTAAAATAAAAGAACGAGGCAATGAAGTTAAGGATAAGATAATTATTGATGAAAGACCTGAAGTGAATTTATGGAAAGATGCTTTTCGAAGATTATTAAAAAACAAAATGGCCGTACTGGGAGGAATAATAATTATTGTTTTACTTATTCTTGCTATTTTTGCCCCTTATATTGCTCCTTATCATTATGCTGAAGGCAGTCTTTTAGATAATTATGCTAAACCAGGTGCCAAGTATTTACTGGGAGCAGATTTTATGGGCAGGGATCTCTTAAGTAGGATTATTTATGGTACCAGGATATCCTTGAGCGTGGGCATAGTTGGGGCTCTTACTGCTTTTATAATCGGAGTGTTTTACGGAGTTGTTTCGGGATATTATGGGGGGAAAGTGGATGATATTATGATGCGCTTTGTGGATATTATGTATGGCTTTCCTACTTTATTACTAATTATTTTATTGATGGTGCTTTTTAAATCTACTTTTGCCATAGCTACTCCCGGGACTTTTGTTGGATACTTGAATGTTGTTGATAGGGCTTTTGGTGGACTATTCTTTATCTTCATCGGCATAGGGGTTACTGCCTGGCTTGGAATGGCCAGAATAGCCCGGGGAATGGCCCTGTCCTTACGAGAAAAGGAATTTGTAGAGGCCGCTCGGGCAACAGGGAACTTTAATTTACAGATAATATTAATACATGTGTTACCTAACTTAATAGGTCCCTGTATTGTAACAGTAACTCTGGCAATACCCGGATATATTACCTTTGAAGCATTTTTGAGTTTCATCGGTTTAGGAGTAAATCCTCCTACTCCGAGCTGGGGAATGATGATATCAGAAGGATATAAAGCTATTCGTTCTTATCCTCATTTAGCGATATACCCGGGATTGGCCTTAGCTGTCACCATGATGGCTTTTAATTTTTTGGGTGATGGGTTACGCGATGCTTTGGATCCGCGAATGAAATAGGCTTCTTATGCGCCCGTAGCTCAATGGATAGAGCAGGGGCTTCCTAAGCCCTTGGTTGGAAGTTCGACTCTTCTCGGGCGTACCTTTTTTGTGAGCACTTACTCCGTTAAAAGGAAAATAAGTCCGATAAATCCGGCTACTTTAAAAGCAATTTTTTGGATGGAAAAAGTTTTAAGTTTTGAACTAACGACTAAAGACTATTCACTAACGACTAATTTATTAGAGGATTTTTAAATGAAAATTGATTTAGCCGATCAAATTAATGAGATATTGTTAGATTCTATAAAAAAAATTATAAGGCAAGATAATTTTCAGATTAAGGATATTCCCAAAATAATAATACTCATCCCTAAAAATAAATCCCATGGAGATTTATCCGCTAATATTGCTATGCAATTATCCCGAGAATTGAATTTAAAACCCTTAGATATTGCTAATCTTATTGTAAGCCATTTAGATATCCAGGGTACAATCGTAGATAAAGTTAAAATCGCCGGGCCTGGTTTTATAAATTTTTGGCTGAATGAGAATTGGTTATATAAGGTTTTGGATGAAATTAGAGAACAGGGAGAGAATTATGGTAAAGTAAATTTAGGAAAAGGAAAGAGGGTTCAAGTAGAATTTGTCAGCGTTAATCCCACCGGTCCCCTGCATGTGGGTCATGGAAAATGTGCAGCTGTAGGAGATGCGTTAAGCGGTATATTAAAATCAGCAGGGTACGAGGTGGAAAAAGAATATTATATCAATGATCAAGGAAAGCAAATAGACCTATTAGGTCAATCAGTTCAAATAAGATACAATAATTTTTTGGGGGAAAAGAAAGAATTTCCTGCTGATGGCTATAAAGGGGAATATATTTTTGATATAGCCAAAGAGGTAATAGAGAAATTTCAAGACAAGTATAAAGGTAGAGACGATAAAGAAACCCAAGAGTTTTTTAAAGTGTTTACTTTAAAAAATATTTTATCAGGAATTAAAAAGGATTTAAAAGATTTTGGAGTAGAATTTGATGTTTGGTTTAGTGAAAAATCACTTTATGAGCAGAATAAACTTCAAGAAGTTATTGAATTACTCCAACAGAGAGGTTTTCTTTATAAGGAAAAAGGTGCACTCTGGTTAAAGTCCACTGCCTTTGGTGATGAAAAAGACAGAGTAGTAATTCGGGAAAATGATATCCCCACTTATTTTGCTTCTGATATTGTTTATCATCAAAATAAATATCAACGGGGATTTGACAAAGTAATAGATATCTGGGGTGCTGACCACCATGGTTATATTCAAAGGATGAAAGCAGTGACACAAGCCCTGGGTTATTCCGAAGACTTTTTGGATGTGTTAATTGTGCAGTTCGTTACTTTAATAAAAGATGGCAAAGAAGTAGGTATGTCGACTCGAGGAGGAGAATTCGTTACTCTAAGAGATTTAATGCGAGAAGTAGGCAAAGACGTGGCTCGTTACTTCTTTTTGATGAGGAGTTATGATAGTCATACCGAATTTGATCTTGATGTTGCTAAATCTCAATCTATGGAAAACCCGGTATATTATATTCAGTATGCTTATGCGAGGATATGTAGTATAATAAAAAAAGCCGAACAAGAAAGAATAAAAATTGATAAAAACAAAAAAGTTAATCTTCACTTATTGGATAAAGAGGAAGAGATTGAATTGATTAAAAAACTATCTTCCTTAAAAGAAGTGGTTAGAAAGAGCGCTTTAACCTGGAAACCACATCTTTTAACTACTTATCTTTATGATTTAGCTTCTTCGTTCCATAAGTATTATACTGTGCACCGGGTAATTACTGAAGACAAAGAATTGACTAAAGCTCGTTTACTATTAATCGATTGCACCAGGATAGTATTATTTAATACCTTTAAGATTTTAGGGATTTCAGCTCCGGAGAGTATGTGATATAGTCGTTAGTGAATAGTGAATAGTCGTTAGTAGGGGCAGACCTTGTGTCTGCCCATGGAATTCAATATATAATACTACCAATTCAAGTTTTAAATTTTGAGTTATGGCTTTACGTTTCGCGATTTTCGTTTTACGCTATGTGCTATTCACTAACGATTACACAGGAGGGGTTAGAAGAAATTGGATACAACCAGATTTGTAATAATTACCGGACTGTCGGGTGCAGGAAAAAGTATAGCGGTTAAGTGCTTTGAAGATTCCGAGTTTTTTTGCGTAGACAATATCCCTTCCCAGCTGATTCTCAAATTTGCTGAAATTTGTTTAAAATCAAAGGGTAAACTGTCAAAGATTGCTTTAGTAGTAGATATAAGAGGAGGGATATTTTTTAAGGATTTATACGAATCACTTGATTATTTAAAAGAATTGGGGATTAATCGAGAGATATTATTCTTAGAAGCAAATGATGAGATGTTGATGCACCGATTTAGTGGAACCAGGAGAAAACATCCTCTAAATATTTCAAACAACATTCTGGAAAATATACAAGCAGAGAGAGAACAGTTAAAAGAATTAAGGTCACAAGCTAACCTAATAATAGATACTTCTGATTTAACTCCCAAACAATTAAGTAATGAAATTATCAGGAATTTTATAAAAGGGAAAGAACAAGAGATTCAGATAACCCTAATTTCTTTTGGATATAAATACGGCATTCCTATTGATGTTGATATAGTCTTTGATGTTAGATTTCTTCCCAACCCCTTCTATATAGATCAATTAAAAAATTTACCGGGGACCAACGAGAAGATTAAAAAATATGTAAACGAATTTCCTGTGACCCAACATTTTATAGAAATTTATTTCAATTTATTGAATTATTTAATCCCTCATTATATTAAAGAAGGTAAGACTTATTTATCTATTGCTTTCGGATGTACCGGGGGCAGACATAGATCAGTGGTTTTAATAAATAGTTTAGCAAATTATTTAGAGAGTAAGGAATATAAGTTATTTGTGAAACACAGAGATATGGATAAAGAAGAAATAAAGATTAAAAGTGACTTATGAGATTTGACTAAATACGAAAAAAGTTCAAAAAATATACCAAAGAAAGAGTGAGATGTTATTTTCTTACCGAGTAAAAACTGAATTAGCCAGGATAATTCCCAAGAATATACCTGAACAAAAGGGTGAATTACTGGCATTTATAAAATTAAAAGGAAATGTAGTTAAATTTGGTCAGAAGAAAAATTTAGTTATTATTTTAGAAAATCCTACTACCACACGGACTGCTTATAAATTGATTAAGAGGGTTTTTGAAATTTGTCCCTCAGTTAAAAAAGAAAATTTATCAAATACAAAAAAACATTATAAAGTTAAAATTCCTTTTTCAAAAGAAACCGAGAGAATTTTAAAAGAACTGAATTTAAGCCGAGGAAATGAACCCATACCAAATAAACAGTATATCGTGGGAAATAGAATAAATTTAAATAAAGATTTTTCTAAAGATTCGTATTTAAGAGGAGCCTTTTTGGCAAATGGATTTGTAAATGATCCGGAAAAGATGTATCACTTAGAAATTTCCACAAATAATGAAGAGGAAGCAAATTTTATTCATACTCTCTTTAACTATTATGGTTTAAACTCTCGGATAAGTTTTTGGAAGAAGAGGTGGATAGCATATTTAAAGAGAGGGGATAGCATATTTGAATTTTTAAGATTAATCGGGCTTCAGAATGCTTTATTATATTTTCAGGATATAAGAGCCAGAAAAGACGTCTTAAATATTGTAAATCGATTAGTTAATTGCGAAACGGCAAATTTAGATAAAACAGTTCTTTCTGCCGCTAAACAGTTACGCGATATTGATGTGATAGAAAAGAAAATAGGTTTACAGCATCTTTCACCGAGATTATTGTTGGTAGCTGAAGTACGTAAGAATCTACCTTATGCTAGTTTACAGGAATTAGCCGAGGAAGTAGATTTTAAAATTACTAAATCGGGGATTTATCATCGGTTAAAGAAAATTTCTCAGATTGCGGAAAATTTATAAACCAATTTTTTATATCTTTTTTCGCTTTCTTAACTCGATACTTTCTTTTGTTAGCGTAAGCTTTAGTTGAGTAGGAAGAAAGAAGAATACTACTTTTTTCTATCTTTTCTTTCGCTTTCTTAACTCGATACTCGATACTATATACTCGATACTTTCTTTATAAAATAACTATATTAAAAAGGGAGGAATTAAAATGGCAAACGTAATCTTAAAGAATCTTACTAAAAAATTTAAAGAGGTGACCGCAGTAGATAATGTAAATATAGAGATAATGGATAAGGAATTTGCGGTCTTAGTCGGTCCGTCTGGTTGTGGGAAGACCACAACTTTGCGGGCAATTGCTGGTTTAGAGGAAGCAACCACAGGAGAGATTTATATTGGCGATAAGCTGGTAAATGATGTTCAGCCCAAGGATAGAGATATTGCTATGGTATTTCAAAACTACGCTCTTTATCCTCATATGGATGTTTACAATAATATGGCTTTTGGATTAAAATTGCGGAAATTTCCCAAGAAAGAGATAGACCAAAGAGTGCAGGAAGCAGCCGAGATTTTAGGGATAGAAAACTTATTAAAGAGAAAACCTAAGCAGTTATCCGGTGGACAAAGGCAGCGAGTGGCAGTAGGGAGAGCCATAGTAAGAAAACCAAAAGTGTTTTTATTTGATGAACCTCTTTCGAATTTGGATGCCAAGTTAAGAGTAGCCATGAGGGCAGAAATTAGCAAACTTCACCGTAGATTAGAGGCTACTATAATTTATGTAACTCATGATCAGGTAGAAGCAATGACTATGGCTAGTAGAGTATTTATCATGAATGAGGGCCGTGTAGACCAAATAGGTGCACCTTTGGAAGTTTATAGAAAACCGAATAATAAGTTTGTGGCTGGTTTTATCGGTTCCCCGGCAATGAATTTTATAGATTCTAAAATTGTAAAGGAAAATGGAGACTATTTTATCGATGCAGAAAGTTTTAAAGTAAAAGCTTCCCAGGCTTTTTATTCTAAAATAGCAGATTATGCCGGGAAAGAAGTAATTTTTGGCATAAGGCCTGAAGATCTTTACAATAAACAGTTTGCATCTGATGCTGCACCTTCCAATACTATAAAAGCTAAAGTAGATGTAATTGAACCTTTAGGAGCAGAGATTTTTATTTACCTGGCTTGTGGGAAGCATTCTGTGATAGGAAAAATGGATTCACGGACCCAGATAGAAGTCGAGCAAAGCATGGAAGTAGTAATAGACATGGAAAAGACCCATATCTTTGATCCAAAAACTTTATTGGTTATAGTTTAGATGAAGTGAAATTTAAGTTTTAGTACCCAAGCTCGTTTTATATTCTAATAAAGCATAGAAAATATTTTATATTTTGAAAAAATTATATATAAGATGTGCCAGTATCATATACAAGATAATAGTGGAGTTGGTGAGATGAAACCTGAATTATCATTGACACAAAAACAAAAATTAATTCTTACTCCCCAATTATATCAAGCGATTAATATATTACAATTAAATTTAGTTGAACTAAAAGATTTAATTGATGAAGAATTAGTAGATAATCCCTTATTAGAAGTTAAACAAGAAGCAGGTTCAATAACAGAAAAAATAAATCAAGAGGAAAATGCTTTAACTCCAATCGAAGAATCTAATCAAAGAAGAGAAGAGAATAACTTTGATGATTGGTTAAGTTATCTCAAAGAAAAAGATTATCGACCTTTGCCCGATAGATCCGTAGCGGAGAAAGAAAATAGAGATGAAAATTTTATTTATTATAGAGAATCATTACAAGATTATCTGCTAATTCAATTAGGTACAGCGGTAAGCAGTGATATTGATTATAAGATTGGGGAATATTTAATAGGCAGCATAGACGATAACGGCTATTTAACGGTTGGCTTAGATGATATTTCTCTTGATTTAAACATAAAAAGAGATAAAATAAAAAAGATATTACCTTTAATCCAAAGTTTTGACCCGCCTGGAGTGGGAGCAAGAAATCTACAAGAATGTCTATTAATCCAGATAAAATATTTGGGCATTAGTGATATAAAAATTGAGAAGATAATAAAATACCATTTACAGGATTTAGCCCGGAAATCATTTAAGAAAATTTCTAAAGATCTAAAAATATCGGTATCTGAAGTTCAATCTTTGGCTGATGTAATTAAAAACTCCTTTGACCCTAAACCCGGTAGAAAAGTGGGAAACTTCAAGGAGGTTAAATATATACTTCCCGATTTGGTAATAATCAGGAAAAAAAGAGGAGGATACAGAGTAATTTTTAATGATAGTTATTTACCCCAAATAGAGATAAATCCTCGCTATAAAACGATTTTAGAGGCAGGTAATAATATTTCCCCTTATAACATAGGAAAACTAATTAAAAAGGGAAGCATTTCTGAGCATGAGATCAAAGATGCTAAAAAATATGTTGAAGAAAAATTAAATTCCGCTAAGTGGTTGATTAAAGGCATAGAGCAGAGGAAAAAAACTATTTATCGCATTGCTGAAACTTTAATAGAATATCAGAAAGGTTTTTTAGATAAAGGAATTTTATATATAAAACCCCTAACCTTAAGGAAGTTAGCAAACAGGTTAGAAATTCACCAATCTACTGTGTCAAGGGCGATTCATAACAAGATGGTGCAAACTCCCCGGGGACTTCTTAAGATGAAATTCTTCTTTTCTAAAGGAGTGGACAAGGAAAGCGGAGGCACTATCTCTACCGATAAGATAAAAAAGTTAATAAAAGAATATGTCAGCAATGAGAATTGTTTAAAACCATGTAGTGATCAGAAGTTAGCAGGTTTATTGAGCGAAAAAGGCGGGGTAAATATTTCTCGGCGAACAGTGGCTAAATACCGAGAGATATTGAAAATACCATCTTCTAATCTGCGTAAAAGGTTTAGTATATAGTGAATAGTATTTAGTTAAAAGGAATTCAGGAGTCAGGAGCCGGAATCCAGAATAAGATAATATCTTGTATTATATATTATGTAGAACATAAAACAAAAAATAAGGAGGAGAGAAATGACCATAAAAGTAGGAATTAACGGATTCGGAAGAATCGGGAGGAATGTTTTTAGAGCTGGGTTAAAAGAAAAAGAAATAGATTTTGTAGCAGTAAATGATATAACCGATGCTAAAACATTAGCGCATCTATTAAAATATGATTCTGTTCATGGTAAATTACCAGAAGTAAAATTAGAAGATGATAATATTTTGGTGGGAGAGAGAAGATTAAAAGTATTGAGTGAAAGAGACCCCTCTAAACTTCCCTGGAAAGATTTAGGGGTAGAAGTTGTTATTGAATCTACGGGGATTTTTAGAGATAGAGAAGGAGCTTCAAAACACATAACTGCTGGAGCAAAAAAAGTGGTTATATCTGCACCTGCTAAAGGAGAGGACATAACTATAGTAATAGGTGTTAATGAAGATAAGTATATACCTGAAGAACATCACATCATATCTAATGCTTCCTGCACAACTAATTGCCTTGCGCCAGTTGCAAAGGTTCTATATGATATATTTGGAATCGAGAAAGGGGTAATGACTACCATACACTCTTATACTGCAGATCAGAGTTTAATGGACCTCCCACATAAAGACTTGAGAAGAGCCAGAGCAGCGGCGTTATCCATGATCCCAACTACTACTGGAGCAGCAGAGGCAACGAGTTTAGTAATTCCAGAATTAAAAGGAAAATTAACCGGCATGGCTTTTCGTGTTCCTACACCCAATGTTTCAGTTGTGGATTTAGTAGTTATACTAAGAAAGAAAACAAGTCCGGAAGAAATTAATCAGTCTTTTAGGGAAGCCTCACAGGGCAGTTTAAAGGGAATTTTAGATTATACTGAAGAACCTTTAGTTTCCATAGATTTTAACGGTAACTCTTTTTCTTCTATTGTTGATGGATTGTCTACGCTGGTGATAGATGGTAATTTAGCTAAAATTATAGCCTGGTATGATAATGAGTGGGCTTATTCATGCAGAATCTTAGATCTTGTAAAATATATTTGGAAATAGGCGGGGGTTAAAATAATGCGTATTCCAGTAATTGCTGGAAACTGGAAGATGAATAAAAATATCGTAGAAGCAGTATCTTTAGTTAAAGAACTAAAAGATTTTGTTCGCGGAATCAAAGGAGTAGATATTGTAGTTTGTCCACCTTTTACTTCTCTTTGGGTGGTAAAAGAGATAATTAATGGTACAAACATCCTTCTGGGAGCTCAGAATATGTATTGGGAAACCAAAGGGGCATTTACCGGAGAAACATCTCCCCCGATGCTTAAAGATGTGGGATGTGAATATATTATACTGGGTCATTCCGAAAGAAGACAATATTTTAAAGAGACTTCTGAAGAGGTTGCCAAGAAGACCGAAGCCGCACTTTCAGTTAATCTTATACCTATCGTGTGTGTAGGCGAAAATTTAAAGGAAAGAGAAAGTGGTGAAACCAAGGCTCTAATAGAACAGGAGATTAAGGCTTTATTTTCAAAAATCGATTCTACCTTAGCAGGAAGAATAATTGTAGCCTATGAACCTATATGGGCTATCGGCACAGGCAGGTCCAGCAGCTCACAGGATGCTAATATAATAATTAAATTTATTAGGGAACTATTTTCCTCCGAATATGGAAGTAAAATAGCTGAAGGAATAAGAATCTTGTATGGTGGGAGTGTAGATCCTAAGAATATTTCTGAGTTCATGAATGAATCTGATATTGACGGAGCTTTAGTTGGAGGAGCAAGTTTATATGCTTTAAGTTTCTCTCAAATAGTAAAAGCAGCTGAAATATTATAAAGTAAGCGTAAACTTTAGCGGGGTAGTTAGATAAAAAGAAGAATACTACTTTTTTTGTATCTTTTCTTCTCTTTCTTAACTTGATACTCGATACTATATACTCGATACTTTCTTTAGATATCTTGAACCTAACCTATAATTGTGTTAAAATAAAAATCCGAAATCGTTAAGAGAATAAATATATTGTATAGAAATTTCCTTTTTCCGTAAGCCCTAATTAGTGAATAGTGAATAGTCGTTAGTGAATAGCTATAAAAGAAAAAATTGAAAAACGGATAAAAAACAAGATATATATAATAAATAATTTAGTAAACAAAATACATTAATGATTAATAAATTATAGGTTTTAAGTTTCAAGTTACAAGTTGCCAGTTTATAGAAAACCCAAAGTGCGAAGTGATTGTATTATCATACTCACTTGTAATAAACTGTAAACCGATAACTGAAAACTGTATTTAAAACTAACGACTAACGACTATTCACTAACGGCTAATTTAATCTAATTTTTATGAGAGGAGGTATAAAGTGCCTATAGCATTGATGATAATTCAGATTACAATAAGCATAGCTTTGATTTTAGCAGTGATACTTCAGCATAGAAAGTCAAGTAAAGCTTCAGGTATTTTTGGTGGAGGGACAACTGCTGATTATGGAGGGAAGAAAGGCAAAGAAGCATTTTTAATGAAACTTACTACTATTATAGCGGTGCTTTTTATGTTGTCTTCGCTTTTGCTTAGTTTAATTAGATAGAGAGGAATTCTTTGTGAGGAAGGTGTATTTGCTGGGACCCAGGAAGTAGATAAACTTTTAAAAGACAAGAAGATAAAATTATGGTCTTTAGAAAGAGGAAGAATTCCGGGTAAGATAGAAAATTCAAAATTAAAGCAAATTCTGTAAAAATAAGTGGATAACGGAGGAAATGGGTAAATGGATGATTTACTCTTACAGGTTAAAGATTTAAAGACCTATTTTTATACTGATGA
>MEYH01000088.1 GCA_001773955.1 Candidatus Sediminicultor quintus
AAAAAATTTTAGTGCTGAAGAAATGGGTGAGGATTTGATATTGCTTCCAGTTCCCAAATATATAGCTTTAGGGAATATCATAGATTTAAATTCACCTGTTGGACAATTCATTTTGGTTATAGGAATTTTTATCATCTTATTAAAGATAAAAAATATAATACAAAAATCTTAATAATTTGCCAAAAGCAGTAGATAGGTAAATTTGTGAAGCTTGAACCCTGAGGATCATCTTTGTAAAAAATATGTAGGCCGGATACTGTCTTAAAAATTAAACCCAACTCTACTGAAAAAAATATTTAGTTTTAATTCGTCAGGGAACGGCTTTACTTGCTCAATAATCCGATAAATATTTCTATCTTTTTTGAATGGTTTTAATTATAATAACATTATTGTGGTAAAATATTTTTTAGTTTCATTACTTGTACAAAAAGTTCTAAACGTTTCCAATAGGGGGAGCTTACTAATTCCAAGCCCTTTGGCAATCAAGCTGAAGGGCTTTTTATTTTAAAATATTTTACGAAAAAAGAAGGATTTTTGAGAAGTTTATCGTATAAGTAAATTAATATAGGCTTAGCTTATCCGGGCAAGGAGGAATTATGATTAATCTCTTTAAGCAAGAATTAGGCGAGATATATTATTTTTTTAAAAATAATTATAAAGAAGCAGTTATCTTGTGCATGTCGACGCTTTTTCTTGTTCTGGCAATTTGTCGACCAATAGGGTCATCTTTGGTAGTAAACTATACAGTATATTATTTGATTCTCCCGGTTTTCACTATTTTATTTATCCTGAGGGAGAATCCTCTTGATTTTGGACTCCGAATAGGAGATTACAAGTTATGGGGTTTTTACGTAGCCATAACGGTTCTTATTGCTATCCCGGTATTGTATATCGGTTCTCTTTTTTCTTCTGTAGATCAGTATTATACTAAGCCTTTTGATTACTACAGTTTCTTTACTGAAATGGTTCCGCTTCTTTTTGTCTGGGAATATATACTTCGCGGTTTTCTACTGTTCGGACTTAAGGAAAGATTTAAAGAAGCAAGCATCCTTATACAAATGGTTCCCTTTGTGCTTCTTCATATTGGAAAGCCGGAGATAGAGATACTAATGTGTATTCCGATGGGATTGTGGTTCGGATATATTGCCTATCGAGGAAAATCCTTCTGGCCTGCTTTCATTACTCATACTTTCATCAACTTCACCCTTAAATACTTTGTAAATTTTTAGTAGGCAATTTGCGGATTGCTCAATGTAGTATATTGGAAATTTTAATTTTATCCTCAAATTTATAGATGTTTCGCATATCTTGGATAATTTGTTCCAACTAATTTTTGCCCGAGGAGAAAAAACCTAGTCTTTTTATTTAAGCGCTAATAGGTTTATTATTTTTTTTCTAAAAAGAAGGATTTTTAAAGATATTGTCGAATGATTAAATAGGATAAAAAGGAACATATTTATAAAATAATTTTAATTTAGACCCTAATTTTTCATAAGGTAGGATACAAAATTAGTTTATATCAAGCCGTGAAAAAAATGATATATAAAAAAAAGTTGCTTCAATTTGGGGCGGGGAATATTGGAAGATCATTTATTGGACAGCTATTTTCCCGTTCTGGATATGAAGTTGTTTTTATTGATATCAATAAAGAATTGGTAAAGGAACTCAACAAAAAGAGAGCATATAAGTTAGTAATAAAAAGGAATGAATTTCCTGACGAAATTATTTTGATAGATAATGTTCGAGCTATAGATGGTTATGATAAAGAGGCAGTTATTCGGGAAATAGTAGATACGGATATCCTGGCTACCGCAGTAGGAAAATATACCTTGCCCCAAATTGTTTCGGTAATTGCTCAAGGACTTCAATTGAGAGAGGAAAAAAGAGGGAAAAATCCTTTAGATATTATTATTGCCGAGAATTTCAGGAATGTAGCTGATTATTTAAGAAAGGAATTAAAAAGCTTACTTCCCTTAGAATATCCTTTCGAGGGACTGGTTGGATTAATAGAATCGAGCATAGGGAAAATGGTTCCTCTAATGAAAGAGGAGGATAAGAAAAAGGATTTGTTGTGGGTATTTGCTGAGCCTTATAATACTCTTATTGTGGATAAAAAAGGGTTTAAGAATCCTATTCCTCAGATTAGAGATCTTTGGGCTGTTGAAAATATCAAGGCCTATGTAGATAGAAAACTCTTTATCCACAATTTAGGTCATTCTTCAGCAGCTTATTTGGGATATCAATATAATTCAAAAATGACTTTTATATATGAAGCATTAGAGGTGCCAGAAATTTATAAAATTGTTAGAGAAGGTATGAAACAATCAGCAGTAGCTTTGAATGAGGCCTACCCTAAGGACCTTGCTCTACCAGATTTACAAAACCATATTGATGATCTACTTTTTAGATTTCAAAATAAATCATTAGAAGATACTATTTTCCGGGTAGGTAGAGATTTGTATCGTAAGTTAGATAAAAATGAAAGACTAATAGGACCAATGCTTTTGGCTCAAAGACAAGGCACCCCTTATAATAAGATCAAAGGAACATTTTATGCTGCTTTAGATTTTAAGGCAAAAGACCAGAAAGGGGAAATGTATCCCCTCGATAAAATATTTTTCCAGCGAGAATATCCAAGAGGATTAAAACATATATTAAAAAGTGTGTGTCATCTATTCAGCCATCAGGATGAGGAAGTAAAAGTTAGGGAAGAAATTGAAAAAGGGATCTAATTTAATAAAAATATTCTTTTATTTTTAAAATAGGAGATTTTATGAATATAGTTGTTGCAGGTCATATCTGTTTAGATATTATTCCAGATTGGAGGATAGGGAGTATTAAGACTATTATTCCCGGACATATTCTGGAAATGTCAGGATTAAAATTATCCACCGGTGGAGCAGTAGCTAATACAGGAATAGCTCTTAAAAAGTTAGGCATTAGCACTGCCTTATTGGGAAAAGTTGGAGCAGATGCCTTTGGGAAGGTTATTTTAGAGATTTTAAAGAAAGAAGATAAAACTTTAGCAGAAAATATGATTATTAGCGGAAACGAGGTTTCTTCTTATACTATTGTTTTAAACCCGCCAGATACTGATCGGATCTTTTTACATTACCCTGGACCCAATCATACCTTTACTGCGAATGATATTCCTTATGAAAATATAAAAAGCAGCCGCATATTTCATTTTGGATATCCTCCCTTAATGCAAAAATTTTATGAGAACGATGGAAAAGAATTGGTAAAAATGTTTCAAAGGATTAAAAAGATGAAAATAATAACCAGTTTGGATATGGCTATGCCTGACCCTGAATCTCCTGCTGGCAGAGTGGATTGGTTTAAATTCTTTAAAAATGTTTTACCTCTGGTGGATATTTTTATGCCCAGTATTGATGAACTGTTATATATGCTAAGACCAGAGAAGTATAATAAAATTTATGAAAAGCGAGAGAGATTTGATATGGTATTATTAAATCAATTAGCTGGGCAATTGATTGATTATGGGACGAAGGTAGTGGCAATAAAGTTAGGTGACCAGGGTTTGTATTTGAGGACACACCAGACAGAAAAAAGTAATTTATCGAGAATAATTAGCCCCAGCCAGTGGAATTATCGTCAGCTTTTATCTCCTTGCTTTGCTACGGAGGTTAAAGGAACTACAGGGACCGGAGATGCTACTATTGCCGGATTTTTAGCTCAACTTTTAGAGGGAGGAGAACCAGAAAAGTGCATTACCTTGGCTACTGCTATAGGTGCCTGTTGTGTAGAAGCGGTTGATGCTACTGAAGGGATTCGACCTTTACCTGAAGTAATAAAGAGAGTAACTTCTGGGTGGGAGCGTTTGCCACTTTCTATCTCGATAGACAATTGGGAATATGATTATCAATATAAAATCTGGAAGGGTCCTAAAGACCAGGTTGTATGATTATTTTTTAATTTAAAAAATGATGAGAATAAAGAAGGGAGAAAAATGAGAGAAGAAGAAAAAGAAAAAATAAAGGCAACGGCACTTGAATATTTTCAAAAAGCAGGCATTGTTCTTTCTTCGCAGGAGAAAGAAAATATGGAAATTGCTGATCTTGGTCTGAATGATTTTGAAAGAACCGGTCTTGTTCTAATAGTATATGTAAATAACTCAAGGTATTGTGCGAAAGAAATGGTTTTATTTCCTGGTCAAACTTGCCCTGAACATCGCCACCCTGATCATGATGGTGTTGATGGAAAACAGGAAACGTTCCGTTGTAGATATGGTAAGGTCTATCTCTATATAGAAGGAGAAAAAACCGAAAATCCGAAGACTCATCCCCCAATAGGAGATGAAGAATATTATTCAGTTTATCATGAGATTATCTTATTGCCTGGTGATCAGTATACCATTGCCAAAAATACATTACATTGGTTTCAAGCAGGCGAGGAAGAAGCGGTTATTTCAGAATTTTCTTCTCCAAGTGATGATATAAGTGATGTTTTTACTGATCTACGCATCAAAAGAGCATCTTAAATAATTGAGTTTTTTTATACTTTAAGATTTTGGGGTTTATCCTGAGGAAGCAATGTTAAAAATTGGATATAAAGTATTATCATGTAAGCGAGTTGGAAAAATTTTAGATTATATGTCATCAGATTTTTTATTGATTATATGTCGAAGAAGTTGAATTTGTTTGATAAATAAAATTTACAAATAACATTGACAAATAATAATAATTAAGATAAAATATTTAGTAAGTACAATTTACTAACTAATATTAAGGAGCTGCTATGTTAATTTCAAAACCAGTAGGTACACGAGTAAAAAATATTATTACCCTGCTTCACCTTCTATTAAAAGATGATGGTATCTCCCGCGTAGAGTTATCTCGTATAACTGGTTTAACCAAGACCACTATTTCTGCTGTCATTAAAAAGTTAAAAGATTCTGGCATTGTCGAAGAGTCAAATCAAATTTCAACTGGTAATATCGGAAAATCTCCCATTCCTCTCCATATTAGGGCAGATGCCGTTTATACAATAGGAGTACATCTTAGCAGGCAAAGGGTGGAAGCATTATTAATGGATACACGGATGAATATTATTACTTCCAATACTGGAGAAGACTATACCAGGTTTGGTCCGGAAGGAATTATTGATAGTTTATTTATTAATATTAATAAAATAATGGAATATGCGAAAAAAAAAGAGATTGATCTTGGAGCGATTGGTATTGGTGTACCTGGACCTTTGGATGCCCAAACTGGTGTAGTAAAACAACCGCCAAAACTTAAAGGATGGGAAGATGTTCCTTTGGGAAGTATTGTACAAAAAGAATACGGAATTCCTGTCTGGATAGAAAATGATGCCAATGTCTGCGCTTTAGCAGAGAAGTGGCTGGGGAGTGGAAGAAATATACATAATTTTATCTGTATACTTATAAATGAAGGCATAGGGGCGGGAGTTATTATTAATGATGAACTTTATCAGGGAACTTATGATTTTGTAGGAGAAATCGGACATTTTTTATGTTATGAACAAGGGAAATTTCAATATCTGGAAGATATTGCCGGAGCAGATGTCTTACTACATTTGGCTAATTCTCAGGGCTTATCGGTAAAAAGTTTAGAAAAAATGGCTGAATTACTTCAACAAGATAATCAGATTGCTAATTCAATTGTAAAAAAGGTAGCAACCTGGATAGGTTCCGCTATTGTTAATGCTATTCATATGATTGGACCTCAGACCGTATTTATTGGAGGGGAAATGGCCGTCTTAGGAGAGCCTTTAATTCAACCTATTAGGGGAATAGTAGCTAATTATTTATTTGGAGGGCAAGTGGTAAATATTAAATTTTCCAGCATCTCATCTGATGCAGTAACCAGTGGCGCGGGAATTTACGCAATGATCCACTGGTTAGAAAAAAAGAGTTCAGAAATTTAAAATTATCTAACAATCGTAAAAATTAATAGTTTTTTAAGAACATTTCTTATATCCAGGCAAAACAAGAAGAAGTTGGTCGAGCTAATTTGGCATCGAGTGGAGATTACAAAATTTAAGGAGGTGAAATTGAAGGGGGGAAAATAGTTAATAATTTACTATCTTGTTTTCAAAAATGTTTTCGAAACTGTATTGAAGGAAGTAAATTTATTAAGGAGGAAAAAAATGAAGAAGATTGTTATTACTATACTGTTAATCTGTTTAGTTTTATCTTTTGTGTCTATGACATGTGCAGCTGCATTGAAATTTGCCTTTATGCCTGGCATTGCTGATCCCTTCTACTTTACTATGGAGAAAGGTGCCAAAGCCAAAGCAGCAGAATTAGGAGTAGAATTAATTGTTGGAGAATATCCTAAAGCATGGGGACCTGAATATCAAGTACCGATATTGAAAGCTTTAGTTGCGAGAGGGGATATTGATTTACTCTTTACTGCTCCTACTTCTACCGAAGCCTTAATCCCTGTTCTGAAAGAAATTTATGATAGTGGTATTCCAGTTATTACTGTCGATACCTATCTTGGTGATGGAGATTATAGTAAACCCAGTAATTATAATTTCCCTCTTTCTTATATAGGAACGGATAATTTCTTAGGTGGTCAGGTAGTTGCTGGACAATTAGCACTCTTGCTCGGTGGAAAAGGGAAAGTATTTTTAGAAAATACTAACCCAGATGTATCCAGTGTAATGGATAGAGAATTAGGTTTTCGAGCGGGATTAAAAATATTCCCCGACATGGAGTTAGTAGGAGTAGAGTATTGCCTTGATGTCCAGGAAACGGCTGTTGCTCAGGTTAGTGCTGCTTTACAGAAAAATCCTGATCTAGATGGTGTATTTGGAGTAAATGTATTTAGTGCTCAAGGAGCATATCAGGCTGTGGTTAGTGCTGGATTGGAAGGCGGGGTTAAAATTGCCACCTGGGATGCAACGGAAACCTTAATTGAAGCTTTAAAAAGAAAAGAGCTGGATTTGATTTTAGCTCAAATGCCTGGAGAAATGGGATCTTTGTGTGTAGAATGGGGTTTCAAGTATCTTACTGAAGGAGCAGAAATTCCAAGGAAAGTAATTCCCGGTTTCTTTGTTTTCACTCAGGAAAATGTAAATGATCCCGACTCACAGAAATATATTTACAAGTAAAGTTTTATCAAGAGCTTGAATATTTTGTAGCATGAAATTGATGACAGGGGGTATTTATTTTACTCCCTGTCATCAATTTATATTTTCATCCTAAAAAGGTATGGTTATGGCTGAATCAAATAATGATTCTTTATTTAATTTAAATAAAATTGGCGAAAGTAAAACGTTAGGTTTTTTAGGTAAAAATTGGGCATTTCTTTTTCTTGTAATAATGCTAATACTATTTAGTTTTTTGGGAAAGAATTTTTTTAGCCTGAACAATTTTAATAACATTATCCTGGGAATAAGTTCTCTGCTTTTATTAGCAAGTGGAGAGGCCTTTGTGATTATTAGTGGAGGAATTGATCTTTCCATTGGTTTTGTTATGGGTTTTGTCTGTGTAACTTCATCTATTATTATGCGAGATTTAAACGCAGCAGGTTATTCACCATTTTTTTCTATATTAACTGGTTCATTGGCCGGACTTTTATTAGGACTAATTCCTGGAATTATTAATGGATATTTAGTGGCTAAATTAAGAGTGCCGCCCTTTATTGCCACTCTTGGTATGTGGGGAATCGCTAACGGCTTAGCCTGGAGACTTTCCGAAGGATTCCCTATTGGTTTTTTACCTTTACAGGTAAGAGACATTGGTAATGCCTATATTGCATATTTTTCTCCTAAAAAGGGTTTTTCCTTTTTTATCAAACCTGAGCTGACTGAAAGGAAAGACATATTAAGCTTATTAAAAATTATTCCTATACCTATTTTATGGATAACTTTTGTTCTGGTTATATTTGCTTTTATTTTATCCCGTACCAAATTTGGTCAGCATACCTATGCTATTGGCGGAAAAGTGGATGCAGCTATAAGGGCAGGTATTAATGTTCCCTTACATTTGATTAAAATTTATGTTATTTCATCGTTTTTTGCTGCCACTGCTGGTGTATTATTAGTTTTTAAATTGAATATGGGTGTTCATACCCAATATACTTCCAGTTATGAACTTTTTGCCATTGCTGCAGTGGTGATAGGTGGAGCAAGTCTTACGGGTGGCAAGGGGACGATTTGGGGTACTGTTATTGGTGTATTGTTAATCGGAACTTTAGATAATGGCTTGATGATGATGGGATTACCCATTTTTTATCGATATATTGCTACCGGGTGTATTTTAATTATTGCTGTTTTAATCGATCAGTTCTTTCCAGAGTTGGTGTATAAGGAATGATAAATTACCATAAAGCAAAAAAAGTAGGGATTAGTATTCTCAGAAAGTGGATTTTTATATTTTTAGTTGGAGAAATACTTTTTTTTAGTATAGTGGGGACAAATTATTTTAGTTTAAACAATATACAAAATATTCTAGTAGCCTCAACAATTGTTCTTTTACTGGCTACAGGACAAACCTTTGTTATTATTACTGGAGGTATTGACTTATCAGTTGGGTTTATGGTTGGATTTAGCTCGGTAGTATGCGCAAAAACAATGGTTAGTTTGGAGGCAGCAGGGTTTTCCCAACTTTTAGCCATAACCATAGGTATATTAACGGCTCTTTTATCAGGACTAATTCCTGGATTTATTAATGGTTTTTTGGTGGCAAAATTAAGAGTACCTTCCTTTATTGCAACTTTTGGAATGTATGGCATTGCTTATGGATTTGCAGAGATTCTCTGTAATAACGTACCTGTTCATAATTTGCCTACTTCTTTAGGGTCACTGGGACATGGTTATTTGTTTTACTGGTTACCGGGGAAAATATTTAATTTTTTAAGTAAACCAGAAAACCTTATCAGAGAAGAACTAAAAAATTTAGTATCAATTATTCCTAATGTAACAGTAATTACTTTTATTTTTATTGGTATTTTTGCCTTTATATTAGCTAAAACTAAATTTGGGCAGCATACTTATGCCATTGGTGGAAATATAAATGCAGCGGAGAGAGCGGGAGTTAATGTAAAAGTCCATTTAATTAAGGTGTATATGATATCTTCATTTTTTGCCTCTCTTGCTGGAGTTATGTATGTATTACAATTTATTACTGGTCGAGCTCCGGCAGGTAGTGCTCGTTTAATAGATGCTGTGGTGGCAGTAGTTATTGGTGGAGCTAGTTTAAGTGGCGGTAAGGGCACAGTAATGGGCACGGTTATCGGTGCCATAATTATCGGCGCCCTAGAAACAGGTTTGGTCAATTTAAGCGTTCCTACTTATAATTTGCATATTGCCGTTGGTTGTATACTTATTTTTGCGGTGTTAATTGATCAATTTTCACCTGAATTAATACAAAACGAAGGGGAGATTTAATAAGGAGGTTGTAATGGAACCTTTATTAGAAGTAAAAAATATTACAAAACGGTTCGGTGGTTTAACTGCAGTTGATGATGTAAGTTTACAAATTTATCCAGGAGAAGTTATTGGTATTTTAGGTGATAATGGAGCAGGTAAATCTACTTTAATTAAAGTAATTTCTGGCGTGCATCACGCTGAAGCGGGTCAGATATTTTTTAAAGGCCAAAGGATAAAAATTAATAGTACGATGGAAGCATTAAGAATCGGGATAGAAACTATTTATCAAGATTTAGCTTTGGCTGAAAATATGGATGTTTATTCTAATATCTTTTTAGGTCGAGAAAAATTAAGGAAATTTTTGGGTTTGGTAGATGTGCTGGACCATGAATATATGCAGAGCGAATCTAAAAAAGTATTAAAACGCTTGGAAATCGAGATCCCGTCTTTAAAAAATAAAATCAGGAACCTTTCTGGAGGACAAAGACAGGCGGTTGCTATCTCGCGCTCTATTTATTGGAATGCAAAATTATTAATTATGGATGAACCTACAGCTGCTTTAGGTGTGCCTGAACAGAAAAAAGTGTTAAATCTTGTTAAAACTTTAAGTTCTCAGGGAGTATCCATTATTATTATTAGTCATCAGCTTCATGATGTATTTGCAGTTGCTACAAGGTTGATAATTATGCGTAGAGCTCAAAAAGTTGCAGAAAGAATTACAAAAAAGACCAGTGCCGATGAAGTAGTTAGTTTAATCGTGGGTTCCTTGCCTGGAGATTATAATTAAAAGATTAGGAAAAGAAATAGAGGTGCATTAAGAAGTAGAAAGAACACTGGTGTTAATAAAGCCTGATGCATTTAAAAGAGACCTGGTTGGGGGAATTATTTCGTGATTTGAAAGGGTGGGACTAAGTCTGGCCGCAGTTTTCTAGTTATTATAAATTTTATTAATTTTAACCGGATGGTTTTTTAAAGTGGATAAAATTATCACTAAAAAAATATATAAAAAAATATTTAAAAGGATTTTAACTTCAGATATTTTAGGTAGTATCTCTTTAGATAAAGAGTTTGTTAGAAAATATGTTGAAGATCCTCTATTTTTAAAACAATTATCATCTATGGTAAAAAAGAAAGATTATAGCTGTCAGGCAGTATATCTTTTATGTCAGCATATCCTTGTCGATATAGACAAAAAACATAATTCTACTCATTGGCTTTATCAGGTATTTCAGTTCGCCCTCTCTAAATCTTTCCCTGAAGCGGCAGCTCTATCCGTTAAAGATATTTCCGATAATTGCCGAAAAACTTTCTTACTTTATTTAGAATTTTTAAGAGTAATTTCGAAGTTTCAAAAGTCGTCCGGTGATCCTGCTTTTCACGGCAAATATCCCCTTAATTTTTTAACTTCTGAAGAAAGAAACAAACTGGAGAATCCTGCTGAATATAAAAGATTTTTAAAAGCATTTAGCGACGAGTATATTTATGAGATGATGAAATTAAGCCAGGAAGTTTTAAAGTTCAATACTCTTGACCATATATGCGGGGTAAATTGGATTGCTTTGTTTATCGGCAGGCAGTTATATAATCTGGGTCTTCCTGTTGATTTGGGGAGGATTTCCGGAGCAGCAGCAGGACATGATATCGGAAAATATGGATGCAAGGATATCGAGGTAGAAAGGACTCCCTATTTACATTATCACTATACTGATATGTGGTTTGAAAAACATAATATCCCCTATGTCGGACATATTGCAGTTAATCATTCTGTTTGGGATTTAGAATTAGAAAATTTACCCTTAGAATCACTTATATTAATTTATTCTGATTTTCGGGTTAAAAATATGAATAACGGTCTTAAAGAGGAGATGAGGATCTTTAGTTTAAAAGATTCTTTTCAAGTAATTTTAGGGAAACTGGATAATATTGATAAGAAAAAAAGAAAAAGATATTGCCGGGTTTATGAGAAATTAAAAGACTTTGAAGATTATATGATAAACTTAGGGGTAAATGTAGATGCAGAGAATAAAGAGATAAGTTCTTGTAAAAAAGATAGTAAACCGTATTATCCTCTTATGCATGGTCAAGAAGTTATCCAAAATATAATATTTCTTTCCATAGAACATAATATAGATTTAATGCACGAGCTTCGAGATGAATCTTCTCTTAATTCGCTTTTAGAATTAGCCCGGAGCGAAAAAGATTGGAACAACCTACGGGAATATCTACAAATATTTAATGAATATTCCACCTATTTAACTCAAAAACAGAAGATGATTACCTTGAGATATTTATACGAGCAATTAACTCATCCGGAAGATGAAATAAGAAGGAGAAGTGCAAAGCTTATCGGTTTATTGATTGCCAGCTTTGACGAAAATTACCGCAAAGAGATTCCTCAGAATGTTATCCTAAAACCTCCCGCGATTACCAGTGTTAATTTATTGGAAAGGTATTTAAAATATTTTTTACAGCCAGACCATAAAAAGATTGCTCTTCATCAATCTCGAATTATTAATAGCACTGAGGATATGATTTCTTCTCTTTTTTCTAACTGCCGCAATAATCATCAGGTAAGCAATTATAGAAAAAGTATTTTAAATCACTATAAAAAAGAACAGTATACCGAAGAAGAAATTCAACTGTGTTTGATAAAAACTGCCAAACATATATCGATCTGTTCAGAGGAAAAATCTGTAAAGGTATTATTTGATTATATTATAAAGACATTACAGAAAGATAATCACAATCTTAGACTTACTGCTTTAGAGGTAGTCTATGATTTAATACCCCAAATTGATAAAAAATATAGATTTATAAATAATTTAAGAAAATTATTTGCTCGTAATATTTCTGCCTCAGTGTTCCCTGCTGAAAACTATTTAAATATGAAGATAGTTGAATTATTGGGTTTGGATGAAGACATTGTAAAGAAGTACATCGAATTTTATCGAAGAGATATAGAAAAGATACAGTATATATTTCTAAGCAACCTTAAAACTTCGACCAGTGGAATAATCAAAAAAATTCAGATAGAACTTTTATTAGAACATACCTTAAAGAGCAAGCAGGAAGAAATCTATACCGCTTTGCATTTTTGTAATATTTTAAAAGTTAGCGGCATAGAAGATATTAGAAATTTGGCTGGTAATGCCCTGGTAAATTTAATGCCTTCCTTATCTTTTCAACAGAGGAACGATATAGCCATTGAATTGCTACGAGCTTTAGAAATGGAAGATTATCAATTTACTAAATATATTCCTTACTATCTGGGTCAATTAATACTCTATCTTACACCTAATGAGTTAGAGGAAGTTGTTGATGATTTAATAGAAAAAATCAAACAGTCAGATCCTAAATTAAGCTCATTAATGCTCATGACCGTGGGTATCGCCATCGTTAATTATCCTAAATACCGAGAAAGATTTTCAGAAAAAGAGAAATCGTTCGAAAACAGACTTAGCAAGATGATAGGTATCCTTTTAAATGGTTTTGTACACTATAATTTAAAGGTTAAACAGGCTGCATTTAGAGTTATCGGCAAGGAAATATTTGGCTCAAAACATCTTAGCTTGGAAGAAAAAAACTATATATTCCAACTTATTGCTAAAAAAATTCTTACTCTGTTAACTCCCGCAACTAAAGAAGGTCTGATGTTTTTAATAAATTGTATCGGACTTAATTATATGTATAAATTTATCTCTGATTATAGTTTTTTCAAAGGGAGCATAAATCTTGAAACCCCAGGTAAAATAGCTTTCTTTCCGGGAGCTTTTGACCCATTTTCTTTAAGCCACAAAGAGATTGTAAAAGCAATAGAAGAACTCGGATTTGAAATATATTTAGCAGTTGATGAATTTTCCTGGTCCAAAAGGACTCAGCCACACCTCTTCAGAAAGAATATAATAAATATTTCTATTGCCGATGAACTTAATGTATATTTATATCCTGAAGATTTACCGGTTAATATTGCCAATCCAGATGATTTAAAGACTTTAAGGGAAAATTTCCCCTTTTCCGAGGTTTACATTGTAGTAGGCAGTGATGTGATATTAAATGCCTCTGCTTACCAAAAAAATAAGAGAAAAAATTCCATACATACTTTTTCTCATATTATTTTTGATAGAAAGACCCCACATATTGTAGATGAGAAAGAAGAAGAGATTCAAGAAGCTATTAAAGAAATAAAGGGAAAGACGATAAGACTTAACCTTACACCTGGTTATGAAGAAATAAGTTCAACTCAGATAAGAAATAATATAGATGAAAATAGGGACATTTTCAGACTTATCGACCCTTTAGCCCAGAAATATATTTACGAAAACAGTTTATATCAAAGAGAACCACAATACAAGCGTGTAATACAAACTATCTCTATCGACGTGCAGGTAATTGAAGATATTACCCCGGATTTAATAAAAGAACTTTGCCCGAAAGTACTTTCTAAATATAATCAAAACAAAGCATCTAAAAAATTACTTGAGTTTACTCGTAAATTAAACCCGAGAATTCTACTATTACGTGATATTCGCCATAATGGAAGGATATTGGGTTTTTCAGCCTTTCATTGGGTTCGTTCAAACATTCTTTTCCAGGAGTTTAAGGACAACTTGATATCTGAGTATATCCGGGAGAATGCAGTTGGCCGCACCATAGTAATTGATGGTATTTTTACCATAAGTGATAGGGAAAATAGATCAGGACTTGAAAACCTTGAGCAGGTTATTCTTACCGAAACCCTTTCTTTTTGTATAGAGAAAGATTACAATTATACAATATTTAGGAATATATTAAATGATTATCCCTTAACTTCATTAAACGAGAATTTGGAACTCATGGGATTTTATCGCTTACCTTTCAACGATAAAGATAATCCGGTATTTATAGTGGATATGAGCAAACCCTGTATAGTCAATCTGGATACCGAGGCAATTATAAAAGAACCATTCTGCCAAAATTTATACATTAAAAAATCAGTTATGATATCTCGTAAACGATTATTAAAATCGTTTACTACTTTTTATCCCGGGAATGTTGTTTTACCATTTAATATAGATTTAATCAATCAAACTATTGTGAAGAAAATTTGCAATATAAATGATGTTTCGACAACGCCGTTAATCCCTCGAGCTTTAGGAAAGTCAATGTGTGTACCCTTTGGAAAGATACTACATAAGATGGTAGTACCTAACACGGTAACTAAATCTCTCCATACGGAAAAAATATTTGCTTCTGATATGAAAGATTTTGAAATTGATGCCTTCACTCATTATATGAGTTTAGAAAACCAGGTTAAAATAATTCGTTCATTTGATATGCCCGTAATTCTTATTGATGACTATTTACATAAGGGTTATAGAATAAAGACCCTTGAGCCCCTATTTAAAAAATATGACATTAAAATTAAAAAAATAATTGTGGGAGCACTATCTGGTAGTGGAAAAGAGATAGCAACCATATTAAATAGAGATGTTGATTGTGCCCATTTTATTCCCAATCTTAGATTATGGTTTAATGAGAGTGAATTGTTTCCCTTTATTGGCGGAGACGCATTAAGGAGAAAAATAAGGACCCAGGGAAACTTAGTACGATCTATCAATCAGATATTACCCTACACTCACCCTTCCTTTATTAAAAATGTATCTGCAAAAACCATTTATAATTTTTCCGAAGTTTGTGTTGAAAATGCTTTAACTATATTAGAAGCTCTGGAAAACGAATACCAGGTAATTCAACAAAGAAAATTGACTCTTGACCATTTAGGAGAAGTAATTATTTATCCCCGATATCCTGACCAGGGGGAAGATATGGAGTATAATTTAAATCTTAGTCCTTCTCATTATTTAGGAAATAGCCTTGAACTTTTACGACGAACCAAAGAAATAGCAGACATAAGAAGGTAAAGCGGGAAGAAAACAGTAATAAGTGATGAGTAATGTGTAATAAGTAATGAGTTTTGAGTTGCAAGTTGCGGGTTTTGGAAAAAGCAGGGGCACGATGTATCGTGCCCAAAGCAGGTATCTCCTATCTCGCGAATCGTATCTTGCAAAGAAGAAGTCAGGAGCCAGAATTCAGGAGTCAGAAGATTATTAGTGGAGGGTGTTTTGGAGGCAGGATAAATATAAAAATACATAATTATTATTTCCTCTCCCCTGGAGGGAGAGGATTAGGGTGAGGGGGAAAAATTAAAGATGTTCTTTTATAAGCTAAAAGGTAAAATCCTAATTTCCCAATCGGAATACACTGAATTAAATAGAATACCCGAAAACGAAGCTAAAGAGAGCAAAGAAATAATTTATGTACTTAACCGGATAAACCCCTTAAAATCCAGAAGATATTTTAGTATTACCGATCCATCTCTAATTTTTTTAAAAGACGAGGGTATCAACCTGTTGCAAAAATCCAGGAAGATTGATTATGATTTACCTTTATGGCTTAATGAAAGAATAAAAGAAAAAAAAGTGAGTTCACTTAATACCGAATATCCTGACTGGCAAGATGTGTTAACTTATAAATTTCCTTCCCGGTGGAAAGTTAATATTGTAGGATTGGGTGATGTAGGAGGGTTTCTCCTTACTGGTTTGAGGTTACTGGCAGGAAATTGTGTTGAATCTATCGGAATATATGATAAAAATATAAACGCGATAAAAAGATGGGAATTAGAGGCAAATCAGATATTTTGTCCTTTTACTGCTCAGAAATTTCCTGAAGTTTACCATTTAAAAGAAGAGAATATTTTTGATTGTGACATGTTTGTATTTTGTGCAACTGTAGGAGTTCCTTCTTTGGAAGAAGAACATGAAGATGTGAGAATGAAGCAGTTCAAAGGAAATTCTAAGATAATTTCTGATTATGCCCGAAAAGCCCGGGAAAAATCGTTTAATGGGATATTTGCAATTATCTCAGACCCGGTAGACTTATTGTGCAAAGTTGTTTTTCTGGCCGGTAATAAAAATAACAGCGGAAAGTTTGATTTTAAAGGATTGGCAGCAGACCAGATAAGAGGGTATGGATTAGGCGTGATGCATGCCCGGGCAGTCTATTATTCAAAACAAAAAATTGAAACTGCTGAATATAATCGAGAAGGCAGGGCCTTTGGTCCTCATGGCCAGGGCTTGGTAATTGTCAACAGCTTAAAAAAATATGACGAAGGTCTTTCAGAGATGCTTACCGATCAGACCGTAAAAGCAAACTTAGAAGTGAGGAAGACCGATTTTAAACCTTATGCAGCCCCAGCCTTATCTTCCGGGAGCTATCCTCTTATTGCCACCATGAACGGAAAATGGCATTATAGTGCAACCTTTATGGGAGGGGTATTTATGGGAGCGAAAAATAGATTACTTAAATCAGGAACTGAAATTGAAAGATTAGATCTTCCTGCCATTTTGGTAGAAAAAATTAAAGCCAGTTATAAAGGGCTGGGCAATATTTTATGAAAACTGTTTATTTAATTATACCCGGGATAATATCAAATAGAAATTAAAAAATAAAAGAAAATAGATGGTTTAATAGGATGCAGAAAAGAGATATTAAAAATTTTACCTTAAATGAACTTCAAGAAGAGGTTAAAGATATAGGAGCGGAAAAATATAGAGCAGTTCAATTATTTGATTTTCTTTACAAAAAAGGCATGGAAGACTTCAAGGATATGCTAAGTCTTCCGTCATCATTTAGAGATTTACTTCAAAAATATTTTTACATAAGTAAGATAGGGTTGGAAAATTTAGTTAAATCAAAAGACCAAACCGAAAAATATTTATTTAAGTTAGAAGATGGAAATTTAATAGAAAGTGTTCTTATATTTTCTATTAAAAGAGTGACTGAATGTATATCTTCCCAAATTGGTTGTAAATATAACTGTTTGTTTTGTGAAAGCGGTAAGAAAGGTTTTACCCGAGACCTTACAGTTAGCGAGATTTTAAACCAAGTTTTATTTGTAAAGAAAAGGATTGGATCTATTCTGAATAATATTGTATTTATGGGTATTGGTGAACCCTTGGATAATTATGGTAATGTGGCAAAAGCCATTTGTATATTGAATTCTAAAGATGCTTTCAATATTGGAGCAAGAAGGATTACCATTTCTACCTGTGGGGTGATACCGGCAATAAAAAGGTTACAAGAAAGAGGTTGGCAAATAGAGTTATCAGTTTCTCTGCATGCTCCGGAAAATAAATTAAGGTCTTATCTAATGCCGGTAAATAATATCTACCCCTTACCCGATCTAATAGAAACATGCAAGAATTATGCGGAAAAAACTAAAAGGCAAATTACTTTTGAATATATTTTAATTAAAGGAGTAAATGATTCACTAAATTATGCAGATAAATTAGCTAAACTGATTGGTGGATTTAATTCTAAAGTAAATTTAATTACCTTTAATCCTGCGCCCGATTCCGTACTGCAGGCACCCGGTATTTCTCAAGTCAAATCCTTTAAAAGTAAGCTGGCAGCCAGGGGAATTCCAACTACTATAAGAATATCAAAAGGTGATGATATCTCTGCTGCCTGTGGACAGCTGAAGAACCTGTATCTTAAATAAGCTAAAAGGGCGTATGCAATACGCCCTTACTTCTTTCTTTCAAACTTGAAACTTGTAACTTGCAACCATCGAAA
>MEYH01000089.1:0-4405 GCA_001773955.1 Candidatus Sediminicultor quintus
TCCCCGCCTTTATAAAAAGCGTAGCACATTATCAAGCAGATTCACCCCATACCCGCCTGGTTCTGCAAGGGAAACCGATCTTTGCCAACTACTCAGAATTTACTCTTCCCTTTAGCCAGGTTGAAAAATCGGAAGGGCTATTGGCCTTCGCAGTACTTCCCTTGATTTTCGAGAAGCGGGTGATTGGCTGTCTGAATCTTGCCTCCAAGCAATTAGAAGAGGTTTCTGAGATAAATAAAGAGGTGCTAAAAACTGCTGCCACTTTAATAGGAGAAGGAATTACCCGTTTAAAGATAGAAGAAGAATTTAAAAAAACTAACCAGAAGTTGCAAAAGGCTATCAAGAGCATTATCAAGGCTATAGCTTTAGTTTTAGAGAAAAGAGACCCCTACACCGCTGGACACCAGGAACGGGTGACTAAGCTTGCCTGCACTATAGCTGGAGAAATAGGACTTCCTAAAGATAAAATTGAAGGACTCTATATGGCCGGGATTATTCACGATATTGGCAAGATAAACATTCCGACTGAGATTCTCAGTAAGCCCGGTAGATTGAGTGAGATAGAATTGAGCCTGATTCAAACCCATCCTCAAATCGCTAATGATATATTAAAGGAAATGGAATTACCGGGGGAGATTTCCACCTTCGTCCTTCAACATCACGAGAGGATGGATGGTTCCGGCTATCCTGCTGGTTTATCTGGTAAAGATATTATCCTGGAGGCAAGAATATTAGCGGTAGCAGACGTGGTGGAGGCGATGGCTTCTCACCGGCCTTACCGGCCGGCTTTAGGTTTAGATAAAGCCCTGGAGGAAATAACCCAGAACAAGGATACCCTCTATGACCCCCAGGTGGTGGATACTTGCTTAAAGCTTTTCAAGGAGAAAGGGTTCCAGTTTTAAAATAAATAGGGACACATCCCATTTAAATAAAAATGGGATGTGTCCCTATTTATTATTGACTTAACGGGAGGTGCTAATTATGATTCAAGAAAAAGACAAATATCGTTTACTGCTAGAAAACCTGCCTGATGGATTAGCTTATTGTAAGATAGTCCGGGATAACACCGGGAAACCAGTGGATTATATCTTTTTAGAGGTCAACCCATCCTTTGAGGTCCTAACCGGGCTTCCAAGAGAAAATATTATCGGTAAAAAGGTGACCGAAATACTTCCACTGGTGGTTAAGGGTTTAAAATTAGATTTGCTCAGCGTCTTCGGTCAAGTAGCTGCTACCGCTCAGAGCACCAATTTCCAACAGTACCTTGACCAGCAAGATCGCTGGTACGAAATAACCGCCTACAGTGACCAGCCCGGTTATTTCGCCATGATCTTCCGTGACATCACCGAGCGTAAGCAGGCCGAGGATGCGCTGCGGGAGAGTGATGAAATATTCAAACAGTTCATGAAAAACAGCCCGATTTATGTGTTTTTTAAAAATGACAAAATCCAAGCAATTCGATTGAGCAGGAATTATGAGAAAATGTTAGGGAAACCGATGCATGAATTGCTTGGCAAAACCACGGATGACCTATTTCCGTCTGACCTTGCAAAAAGTATGATTGCCGACGACCTGCGTGTCTTAAATGAAGGAAAGCAAGTAACGGTTGAAGAAGAATTAAACGGACGGTTTTATACCACCATAAAATTCCCAATACTTATCAAAGGAAAACCTCGTTATCTTGCAGGTTACACGACTGATATCACCGAGCGCAAGCAGATGGAGAGGGGACTTATCTATTCTGAAAGAATGGCGATAGCAGGCCAGTTAGCGGCAGGAGTTGCGCATGAATTTAATAATCTCCTGAGTATTATAGGCGGTAATGCAGAATATGTGAAAGGTATAAGGAATGAGAATGAAATAAATAAATCCTTGGATATGATTGTTAAGAGCGTAAACAGGGGAGCTCAGGTGGTGAAAAAAATGCTTACCTTTAGCAAAAGAATTGAACTTAAAAAAGAGTCGGTAGATTTGATAGAGGTAATTGAAGAAGTGCTTGGATTAGTTAAAAGGGATCTGGAAAATAATTCAATTACCGTGGTAAGAAATTATTCAGATATCCCCAAAACTTTAATAGATGTAGGTCAGATACAGCAGGTTTTTTTAAACCTGATTATCAATGCAAAAAATGCAATGTCTAAAGGCGGGGAGCTGGCAATAAAGGTGGAAAAGAAAGGGGAATTTATAAAAATCCAGTTCCATAATGCCGGCAGGATAATAAACCAAGAGGATTTAGGTAGATTGTTTATCCCATTTTTTAGGACAAGCTGGCAGCAAAAAAAGGGAATACCGGGTACTGGTCTGGGTTTGGCTGTTTCTTACGGAATCATAAAAGCGCATCATGGAAAAATAAATGCGGAAAGTGTGAAAGGTAAAGGGACAACATTTACCATACTTTTATCTATAACGAAAAATGAAAATATGGCGGAGATTCTGCCGAAAGCAGCAGCAAAGGCAGTTAAAAATAATAAAAGAAAATTAAAACAGGCCGAGCTTTTAATCGTAGATGATGAGGTTGAGATAGGAAAATTGTTTAAAAAGGTTCTGGATAAAGAAGGTTATTCCGTAACTGTCGCAGACAGCGGAGGAAATGCGCTTAATTGGTGCAGAAAGAAAAAGTATGATTTAATATATTTGGATATAATTATGCCTGGAATGGACGGTATTTCTGTATTTAAAAAGATAAAAGAAATTTCTCCAAAAACAAAAATAGTGTTTTTCACCGGGAAACTTATTGAAGATAAAGTTGCAGAAATGTTTCTTGATGAAGGCGCCGCAGGTTTTTTGAGGAAACCGATATCCTTAAAAGATTTGGTTAGTTATACTAAAAACATACTTCTTTTTTAAAATATCTATCAAATATCTATCTTGTCTATCATATCTGAGCAGAAACAACCTTCCCCTGTCATATAGTCACATATATATTAAAATAACTTGAGTTTTAAGCTGATTTTGTTATATACTTATGATGGTTATGTTACAACAAAAAAGCAGGGCACAATTCATTGTGCCCCTACGGGAAAATAATATTACTAATGGAATACCAATAATTTAAATAATTTGTAGTGGGCACGATGCATCGTGCCCACGATAAGCTAACGTAAAAAAACTTGTCAAAGGAACGTTCCCTGACAAATGATTGAAAAAGAAAAAAGTTTAATATTCATAGGCGAAGAAAAAATCAGAATCGACCTCTATTTAACTCAGAAAGAAATATGCCCCTCCAGATCCCAGATTCGGAATTTAATCGCCCATGGTAAAATCAGAGTAAATAGCACCCCGGTTAAACCAAGTTATATTTTGAAAAATGGGGATGTGATAGATTTAGCTCTGCCAGAACAAAAAGAATTAGAGATTAAAGCAGAGGCCATTCCCTTAGATATAATCTACGAAGATGATTATTTGGTGGTAGTCAATAAACCGGCCGATATGATTGTTCACCCTGCAGGGAAAATTTGCTCCGGTACTCTGGTGAATGCCCTGCTTTACCATTGCCGGGATTCGTTATCCGGGATAGGCGGAGTGATCAGGCCGGGCATTGTACACCGCCTGGATAAAGACACTTCCGGCCTGATAGTATCGGCAAAAAATGATTTCGCACATCTTGACCTGTCAAGGCAGATAAAGGATCGTCAGGTAACCAAAAAATATCTTGCCTTGGTTCACGGTAATATGAAAGATGATTCCGGAATTATCGATGCACCTATCGGCAGGAGTCTGAAGAACAGGAAAAAAATGGCAGTTACCGAAGGAAAAAGCAGGGAAGCAATAACTCAATTCCAGGTATTAAAAAGATTTTCCAGCTATACCCTGGTCGAAGCAACTCTTCTTACGGGCAGAACTCATCAGCTAAGAGTACATCTGGCTTTTATCGGTTATCCCATCGTTGGTGACCAGCTATACGGCCAAAGAAAGCAGGGATTAAATATCAGCAGGCAAGCTTTGCATTCTCATATTTTAGGTTTTGTGCACCCTTCATCTAAAAAATATATGGAATTTTCTGCACCACTCCCCCAAGATATGCAGGAATTAATTGATTGCCTGAAAGGGGATAAAAAATAGAATATTAGAATTATTTTAGAGAAACCTTCTCCATGCTCCTGATTTCTTCCGCATCTATTTTTATCCAAAGACTCTTTTCTTGCGAATAAATAACCATTCCCGGCTTAGCGTTTTTAGGTTTTTTCAGGTATTTTTTAAAAGTATAATCAACCAATACCTTATTATCTTTTTTAGCTTTACTAAAATATGCGGCTAAATTTGCAGCCTGAATCAAGGTACCAAGCGGAAGAGATTGTTTATCCCCTTTATTTTTAATGATAATGTGAGATCCCTGAATGTTTTTTGCATGAAGCCAGGTATCATTACCGGAAGCCAATTTAAAGGTTAAAAAATCATTTTGCAA
>MEYH01000089.1:4418-19294 GCA_001773955.1 Candidatus Sediminicultor quintus
ACATAGATTTCCCAGCCGTCTTTAGAGATATACTTAGCTGCCAACGCCAGTTTATTCTTTACTTTTTTAGGCTTTTTAAGGGGAGAAACAGCCTTCTTTGCCCATCCTAATTTGGTTAGGTTATTATAAATTATGAGCAGATCGGGAATAGAATTGATTTTTTGTTCATATAATTTCCGAAGCTCGTTTAGCTGGGCAAGATTATGCTCATGGCTCTTTAATCTTTCAAAAATTATTTGGAAACTATCTTTTGTTTTCCGGTATTTTTTAAAATATAACCGGGCATTTTCTAAAGGGGTGAATTTTTCGTTTAGCGGGATAGTTATATTTTCCTGCCGGGGAGAATAATAGTTTATGGCTGTAAATTCCACGTCTCCTCTCTGAATACTGGAAAGATTTGCTTTTATCAGTTCACCGCATATTTTATAGTTTTCACGATTTTTTACTTCTTCCAGTTTTTTTTGGCAATCGTTTATCTTATTATTTATTTTCAACATATTTTTTCTGATTATCTGGTCTAACTTATTTTGCAAAGATAGAATTTCCCGTTCTTTTTCCAGTTCGGTAAATAAAAATTCCAGGCAGGAGTTCGCATTATTAAAAGTTCGCTTATAGTATTTGGGAAACTGAACTGAATCGATTATAGACCAGGATTTTATCTTTTTTGATAGGGGATCTAAAAAGAGGGCTGGCTGAAAATTATGATTTTTAATATTTGTTACCATTCTACTAAAAGAAGT
Organism: Candidatus Sediminicultor quintus; assembly: GCA_001773955.1. GTDB lineage: Bacteria > Atribacterota > Phoenicimicrobiia > Phoenicimicrobiales > Phoenicimicrobiaceae > Sediminicultor > Sediminicultor quintus. The sequence goes on from MEYH01000089.1 coordinate 5,159, forward strand.
CCAGAGCATTTCCAAATCTGCCTTGGAGGCCTCAACTAGGTTCTTTCCCAGAGATAAATTAGCCTGAAGAATTACCTCTTTAGCGTTCTGAGGGCTCATACCTGTAAAACTGTCCTGTATCAGCTTCCGGAAGGCTAAATCTTTATTTTCTACAGGCAGGGAATTAAAAATATTAAAGAAGTCTTCATGGTTAATCTTTAAAGGGTCTATTTTGTTTTGCGAGGGAGGGGGGATATAGAGCTTTCCGGGCATAATCTCCCGGTACCTGTTGATATTGGAATCTATCAGTTTTATAGCGGTTTCTATAGTTTTGTCTTCTTTAAGAAGAATCATATTACCGTGTTTGCCCATAAATTCCACTACCAGTGTTTTATTTTGCAATTTACCGAACTTCGGGTAGGGTTTGATAATAAAATGTAAAATACGGTCAAAATTGGGATGTTCGATATCTAATATTTTACCTCCCTTTAGTTGATTTTGAAGATGAGTTAAAAAAGGAGAACTGATAGTCTTCTGTCTGTTTTCTAATTCGGTAAAGTAAATTTCAGGAAGCAAGGGGTCAAGGGAAATATGGATATAAAAGGTTTCGCTTTTTTTATTTAGGTCATTTGAGGTTAAGGGCTTATTGGGTTTTATTTCAATGATGATTTTATATTTTTTAGTCTGAATCAGGCTTATTATCTTTCCCTCTTTAAATTTATCCAGAAGTTCTTCTCTCATTGCTGTTAAGGTGATGCTGTCCAGGGACATATTAATCTCCTTGTTGATATATTTAACTTTAATATAATCTATTATAGAGGTATAATCAAGAAAATAACATTATTACGAAAATATTTGACAAGCAGTAAGTATTACCATAAAATTAGTGTGAAGTATATAATTTTTAAAATATAACAAGCATAAGGGGAAATGAAATTGATTAAAAGCATGACTGGTTATGGCGTAGGAAGGGTTAAAGCAGAAGAAGGAGAATGCCTGGTAGAGATAAAAAGCTTAAACAATAAGTACTGTGACATAAATATAAAAAACAACTTTCAATCTTTGGAAGTTGAACAAAAAATGGAAAAATTAATAAAAGATAGGGTTTTAAGAGGAAAAGTTAATATTTTAGTAAAAGTTGAAAACTATAGCCTGACCGAAGAGAAGATAATGTTAAATGAAGATATAGCTGATTCCTGTTATAAAAATCTAAAGATCCTAAAAGAGAAGTATAAATTAAAAGATGAAATAGGCCTGGGTTCTATGCTTAAGTTCAAAGATATATTTAAAATAGTACAGGAAGAAGAGGGTGCCAAGACATGGCTTCTGGTAGAAAAGGCCACAAATCTTGCCTTAGATTCTTTGCTGAAAATGAAGGAAAGAGAAGGTAAGGTCCTTTCTGCCGATATCCGAAAAAGAGTAAAGAAAATGCATAAGCTGATAGATAAAATTGAAAAATATTCGAAATCATCACCGTTCGATTATAAAGATAAATTTTTAAGCAAAATAAAAAAATTGACCGATGGCCTGAATGTTGATGAGGGAAGAATCGAATTAGAAGCGGCAATATTTGCCGAAAAGACGGATATCACCGAAGAAATTACCAGATTAAAAAGCCACCTTATCCAATTCGATAATTTGCTAAATTCTGAGGAATCCGTGGGAAGAAAGATGGATTTTTTAACCCAGGAGATAAATCGGGAGGTAAACACTATCGGATCAAAGACGAATGATATCGAAGTAACTTCTTTGGTTGTTTTGCTAAAAAGTGAATTGGAAAAGGTAAGGGAACAGGCCAGAAACATAGAATGATAGAGGACAAAATATGCTGAATGATTTAGTGAATATAGGTTTTGGAAATTTTGTGAATTCTACCAGAATTCTAACCATTTTAAGTCCGGATTCCGCACCGATGAAAAGGTTAAGAGAGGAAGCAAGGGCAGAGAAAAAGTTGGTTGATGCTACTTGTGGGAGGAGAACGAGAGCAATAATAATTACGGATAGTAATCATGTAATTTTATCTTCTATCCAACCGGAAACCATTGCCCATAGATTCACCGAACATAGCGAACAAAATTTTAAACTAAAAGAAAACACTCCAAAGTAGGTAATTTTAAATATGACTGACAATGGTAAGAACTTGCCATCTTCTATCTCTGAACTTGATACTCGATACTTGATACTCGATACTCGATTTAGAAGGGGCTTGCTGTTTGTTATTTCCGGTCCATCTGGTGTAGGTAAAGGTACTTTAAGGGAAAAGGTGTTTGATATTTTACCTGATTTAAAGTATTCTGTGTCGGTGAATACCCGCCCTCCCCGAAAGGATGAAATAGAAGGCCAGGATTATTATTTTGTAACAGTGGATGAATTCAAAAAAAGGATAGAGGAAAATATATTTGTAGAATGGGCTATTGTTCATGGAGATTACAAGGGTACGCCTATAAAATTTTTAGTAGAAGAACTTCAAAAGGGGAGAGATGTCCTGCTGGAATTAGATGTTCAGGGTGCCATGCAGGTAAAGAAGAAATTTCCTGATGGTATTTTTATTTTTATAGCGCCTCCAACCTGGAAGGATTTAGAGGATAGATTGCGAAAAAGAAATACTGAGGGAGAAAAAGCCCTGGAAAAAAGATTAAAAGATGCCCGTGTTGAAATGGAGTATAAAAAAAACTATAATTATCTGGTAGTAAATGATAACATAAAAACTGCTCTAAAAAAATTAGAGTCTATAATCATTGGCGAAAGATGCAAAATAGCAAATTATAAAAAATGAATTTTAGTTTTAAAATTATAAAATAGTATATTTTCAGCAAGAGGAAGGGTGAGAAATAAACATGATAAATAATAAATATTTATTGGCAATGATGGTAGCAAACAGAGCAAAAGAGTTGACCAAAGGGGCTAAGCCTTTAGGGAAATTCAAATATAAACAGCCTATTAGAATTGCCTTAGAAGAGATAAAAGCAGGAAAAGTGTACCTTAAAGAGAAAGAAAAGCCTTTGAAGGCTGAACAGATATTCAATGAAGTTGAAGAACCTGCAAAACCTGAAGACATATCTGATGAAGTTAAGGAGTCTGAAGAATCTGAAGAATTATCTGATGAAGATGAAGGACCTGCAGAAATTGAGGAGATATTTGATATGGATGAAGAATTTGTAAACCCTGAAGACTTATTAGATTAAGATATAACATAAATACAAAGTGTACACTCAGGAAAGTGGGTAGAGGAATGACAGATGTAGGGACACGATGCACCGTGTCCAAGGTAAAAAAAAGACAATGAAACAGGAAGGGCACAATTCATTGTGCCCCTACTAAACGCTGTATGCTATCTAACACAATACACAATACGCGATACTATAAATAAAGAGGTAAGAAAGTGTTAAAAGGTAAGAAAATACTTCTGGGAGTTACCGGAAGCATTGCTGCTTATAAAGCTGCGGAGATAGTGAGTTTATTAAAGAAAAAAGGCGCAGAGGTTTTTGTAATTATGACCAAATCTGCCGCCAAATTTATTCAGCCTTTAACCTTTTCAGCTCTTTCCGGAAATCCGGTAATAGATAACCTGTTTTCTATAAATGATAAGATAGTAGTAAAACATATTTCTCTTGCCGAATGGGCTGACCTGATATTGATTGCCCCGGCTACGGCAAATGTTGTTGGTAAAATTGCCCACGGTATTGCCAATGATATGTTAACCACTACCGTGATGGCTTCCAAAGCGAAGGTTATCTTTGCCCCGGCAATGAATAAAAATATGATATCTAACCCCCTATATAGGCAGAATGTAGAAAAATTAAGCGCCTTAGGGTATGAGTTTATCGATTCAGAATATGGCAGATTGGCTTGCGGTGAGATAGGGGAAGGCAGATTAGCAAATATCGAAGAAATAGTAGACAGGATTGAGTATGCCCTGACCTTTAAAAATGATTACCAGGGCAAGACAGTATTGGTTACTGCTTCCTGCACCAGAGAACCTATTGATAAAGTAAGATTTATTTCTAATTATTCTTCCGGTAAGATGGGGTTCGCTTTAGCAAAGATTGCCCGGGCCAGAGGGGCAAGGGTTATTCTGATAACCGGACCAACTTCTTTACCCGCCCCCAGGGGGATTACCACAATTTTAATTGAATCTGCGGAAGAGATGAAAAAAGAAGTTTTCAAATATTTTTCGGAGGCGGATATAGTAATTTCTGCCGCCGCAGTGGCCGATTTTCGACCCAAGGAAGTATTTGCCGGAAAGATTAAAAAAGAGAAGGGTGAAAAACCGCTTATCGAGCTGGAAAGAACTCCCGATATCCTCTATGAATTAGGAAAGAAAAAAGGAGATAAAATATTGGTGGGATTCGCCGCGGAAACAGAAAATATGGAAGCTAATGCCCTTAAAAAATTGAAGGGAAAAAGATTAGATTTAATTGTCGCAAATGATATATCGGTAAAAGAAGCCGGATTTGGCTCAGATAAAAATAGAGCCAGGTTGATAAGCAGCCAGGGAACCGACCGGGAATTATCCCTTATGCCTAAAATTGATATGGCTGAAAAAATCTTAGATGAAATTTTAAAAATAAAGTGAAAAATGGAATTAATGAGTTTATTAACATGCATGGTGAAAAGAAATATGTTGAAATAGTAATCTTAGAATATAATTTTGATAAAATATTTCACTACTCTATTCCTCAGGATTTAAAAGACCGGATATCGATCGGGGCGAGAGTAACCATACCTTTCCGGGGTAAGGTGACTACAGGATGTATCGTGGGATTTTTAGCTGAATCGGATGTGAAAAACTTAAAAGACATCGTGCAAGTAACCGATAGAAAACCCCTCCTTACTCCCCAGGTAATCAGATTAACCAAATGGATGTCTAATTATTATCTCTGTTCCTGGGAAAAGATCTTAAATTATGCTATTCCCAAGACCCGCAAGGTCTGGCTGAAGAAATTTGATCTAACAGATATTTCACCCCAAAAAACCACCCGGCTGCCCGAAGATGATGAAGCTTTAGATAATGAAAAGCCCCCCTTAAAAGAGATAGAAAATATTATAAATAACAAAAAGTTTAAAACAGTTCTAATCCGGGGAAACGATTTTAGCAGCAGGATGAAAATCTATTTAAAGTGTATCCGAAAGACCCTAAAAGAGGGGAAGCAGGTCATTGTATTAGCTCCTACCGAATCTCATTTATCGGAATTAGCCGGGCTGTTGGAAAAAGAATTTAAGGATAATATGGTAGTCTTTGATGAAAAGATAGACCAGAAGGCCAAATATCAGAAATGGATTAAAATAAGAAATTCACAGGTAAATATAGCCCTGGGGATGAGGTCAGCCATATTCGTGCCCTTTGACAGATTAGGATTGATTATCCTGGAGCGGGAACATAGTAGTTTGTACAAAGAAGAAAGGTCTCCCCGCTATAATGCCCGGGAAGTGGCTCTAAAACGGGCAGAACTGGAGAACATCCCCCTCTTTCTGAGCAGTGAAACCCCGTCGATAGAATCTTACTGGAAGGTCCAGAAAAATATTTTTTTGGAGGCGGAGCTGAACACCGGAGAGGAAAGAGAAAATTTATTAAAAAAAACCATCATAGATATGACCCAGGAAAAGTCCAAAAAAAAGATAATAAGCTATGAACTTCAACAAGCCATTTCCAGAAGTTTAAAGAACAAAAGGCAGGTCGTACTTTTTTTAAATAAGAGGGGTTTCTCAAGTTTTATGATTTGCAGCCAGTGCGGCCATATACCTAAATGCCCCGATTGCAATACTTCGCTTTCTTATCATTTAGATATTCAAAAAAGGGTGAGGCTAATTTGCCATAACTGCGGAAAAAAGGCGAAAGTAATGGAGGTTTGCACTAAATGCGGCAGTAAAGAGATTCGCCCCCTGGGGATGGGAACTCAAAAATTAGAGAGCGAAATCAAGAAGATGTTCACTCGGGCTGAAATAAGGCGCCTGGATCGGGATTCGTCAATTAAAGATGATGATTATCGGCAAATCCTGAAAGAATTTATTCAGGGAAATACCGATATATTGATAGGTACCCAGATGATGTTAAAGGGAGTGGATTTTAATAATGTAGATTTAATAGGGATTATTTCCGCTGATACTTTACTAAATCTGCCGGATTATCGTTCCGGGGAAAAGACCTTTCAGCTGCTTAGTGAAGTTATTTCCTCTTTCAGGGAGATCAGCTTTCCCAAAGAAGTGATTATTCAGACCTTTAACCCCGCAGACCACTGTATAGCGGCCTTAAAAGAACAGGATGATAATTATTTTTACCAAAAAGAAATTGAATTACGGAAGGAATTGGATTATCCGCCCTTTACCCATATTATTAAAATTGTCATCCTGGGAGAAGAGAAGGAAGCAGTTAAGCAGAGGGCGGAATGTCTAATCAGTTACTTAGAATCCCTCCGTAAAGATAAGGAGTCTGCAGAATTTAAATTGCTGGGAACTGTAGATATGGTATTATGGAAATCAAGAAAGGACTTCAAAGTACAATTTTTGGTAAAAGTAAAAGATTTAGAAAAATTTAATCAGGCATTTAAGAAAAAATATGATAAAATGTTATCAAGGCATTTTGACCAAAAAAACAGATTGACTATTGATGTCGATCCGGTAAGGATGATATAGGTATAAAATCATTACACAGATTTTAACGGTGTAATCACCAATCTTATCTCAGGAGAAAACAGATGGCAATATTAGAAATTAAAGAATACGGCGAACCTGTTTTAAGGGGAAAAGCACTACCGGTTAAGGAGATTGCCCCGGAAATATTAAATCTTATAAAAGATATGGCTGAAACCATGTATGCTGATTCCGGAGTAGGCCTTGCTGCCCCGCAAGTGGGGGTGTCAAAAAGAATTATTGTTATTGATGGAGAGGAAGATGGATTAATAGTATTGATAAATCCCCTGATTATTGAAAGCGAGGGAGAACTTGAAGAAGAAGAGGGATGTTTAAGCATCCCCGGTATTTATAGCCTGGTCAAGCGTTCATCAAAAGTAACGGTGAAAGCACTTAACGAAAAAGGAGACCCGACTGAAGTTACCAAAGAAGGTTTAGCTGCCCGCGCGCTTCAGCATGAGATCGATCATTTAGACGGGATTTTATTTATTGACAGGATAGGAAGAATGGAAAGACAGATAGCGTTAAATAAATTTAAAAAGAAAAAACAGTAAAAAATGGTGACAGAGTAACTATATCATCGTCTCCTCTCCCCTCGGAGGGAGATGGTTAGGGTGAGGGGAAATCATAGGGGCGTGTGGTAATTATGTTTAAAATTATTTTTATGGGAACGGCAGATTTTGGCGGACCGGTTTTAGAGAAACTGGCTGACAACAGGGAAAACAAAATAGCAGTAATTACCCAGCCGGACCGTCCCCAGGGGCGCGGTAGAAAAATATTACCCACCCCTATAAAAAAAATAGCCCTCGACAAGGGTCTGGAAGTGTTTCAGCCGGAGAACATCAATGATGAGGAATCTATAAAGAGAATGGAGGAATTTAACCCGGATATTATCCTGGTAGTTGCTTATGGCCAAATTCTTTCCAGCCATATTTTAAATATTCCCAAGATAGGCTGTATAAATATCCACGGCTCCCTCTTGCCTAAATATCGGGGTGCTGCCCCTATTAACCGGGCTATTATAAACGGTGAAAAAGAGACCGGAATAACTTTTATGTTTATGAAGGAGAAAGTAGATACCGGTGAAATCATCTTTCAGGAGAAGATAAATATTTTACCGGATGAAACCTGTGGTGAACTTTACTACAGGTTATCTGCTCTAAGTGCCAGGACCCTCCCCAAACTTTTAGAAAAAATAAAAAGCGGGAAGATAGAAAAAATTTCCCAGGATAATAAACTGGTAACTTCTGCCCGCAAGATGAATAAAGAGGATGGGAAAATAGACTGGAGTGATAAGGGAGAAAAGATTTATAATCTAATCAGAGGAACTATTCCCTTCCCCGGTGCCTTTACCTATTACCAGGGCAGAAAACTGAAAATTACCAGGGCAAGATTTCTGTGTGATTATCAGGATGGAGCGGATACAGTTTCTCTTAAACCCGGAATAGTGGTTAAAACTGAAAAAGATAGTATTTTAATCTCTACCGGGGATAAGGGAATGATAAAAATATTGAGGCTGATTCCTGCCGGCTCAAAAGAATTAACCGCAAACCAGTTTGTTAATGGTTATAAAATCAAAGTAGGAGAAGTATTAAGTTAGGAGGTTTTTTTATGTTTTTCTTCGACAGTACTATGATTATTTTAATCCCGGCCATAATTTTAACCCTCTATGCCCAATACAAGGTTAAAACAACCTATTTAAAATATTCAAAAATATTAGCCAAAAACGGGCAAAGCGGGAAGGAAATAGCCGAGGAACTGTTATTACGCAACAATTTGAGCAATATTAAGATAGAACCGATAGAAGGCCGCCTTTCTGACCACTATGACCCCAGGAAGAAAAAATTAGCCCTCTCCAAAGAAATATACTATGGTAAATCAGTGGCTGCCCAGGGAATTGTAGCCCACGAGATCGGTCATGCCCTTCAGGATGCCAAAAATTATTTTCCACTCTCCCTTCGCAGTAACCTGGTACCGATTACCAATATCGGCTCCGGTATGGCGGTACCCCTGTTTTTAATCGGTTTTATCTTCAGTTTTCCCGTCCTGATGGATATCGGCATTATCGCTTTTTCCTTAGCAGTCCTATTTCAGTTAGTCACTTTACCGGTCGAATTTAATGCCAGCAAAAGAGCGGTAAACCTTTTGGTTGGGGCAAATATTGTCTCGGATACAGAAGAAATTAATGCCGTGAAAAAAGTTTTAAATGCGGCAGCATTAACCTATGTGGCTGCTGCCTCGGTGGCAGTCTTTCAACTGTTACGGCTTATCGTGCTGAGAAATAGGAGATAGAAGGGAAGATAAAATAAATCAGGTCTATGAAAAAAATAGAAGTTGATCCCATAAGAGAAACCATACTAACTATTTTGGTAAAAATTGATTCCAAACAGGGCTACATCAATATTCTGTTAAGCAAATCATTGGATAAAAAGAAAAATTCCACCAGAGATGCTGCCTTTATCACCGAGATAACCTACGGAGTGGTGAGAAATCGGAATAAATTAGACTGGGCTCTATCGCAATTTTCTGCTGAACCCCTGTCGGAAACAGCGGTATTGATTAGAAATATATTAAGAATGGGTGTTTATCAGCTGCTATTTTTAAACAAAGTTCCTGATTATGCGGTATGTAATGAATCGGTCCAATTAGCAAAAAAATACGGGAATCCCGGGATAGCTAAATTTGTAAATGGGGTTTTGAGAAATATTATTCGAAACAGGGAGAATATTCGCTGGCCGGATAAGGAAAAAAATATCGCTCTGTATATTTCTACGATTTATTCACACCCGTTGCAGATAGTCGAGCGTTGGTTAAAAAGATTTGGCTTAACCGATACGGTTGCAATGTGTAAGGCGAATAACCGGATACCCACTTTAGTAATTAGAACTAATACCCTGAAGTTATCCCGCCCTGATTTAAAAGGGATTTTAGAAAAAAAGAATATTTCGGTAAGAGAAGGGCTGTTTACCGAAGAAGCACTGCAGATTAAAGGACTTGCCAACGTCACTAAATTTCCTGCTTACCGGGAGGGGCTATTTCAGATTCAGGATGAAGCATCAATACTGGTTTCCCATTTGCTCGACCCTTCACCCGGTGAATTGGTAATCGACGTTTGCAGTGCTCCGGGAGGTAAGACCACGCATCTAGCCCAGTTGATGGAAAACAAAGGCAGTATCCTGGCAATGGACAGCAATCAATCAAGATTAATAACGGTAAAAAATAACTGCCGGAGATTGGGAATTGATATAGTAAAGACCCAGCAGAAAAATGGCACTATATTAGCTGAAAAATACCTAAAGGCAGCAGATAAAGTTTTAATAGATGTTCCCTGTACCGGCTTGGGAGTGGTCAGGAGAAAACCTGATTTAAGATGGCAAACTTATGATGCAAAAAGATTTGAAAGGTTGACCAAACTGCAGGAGAAGATATTGGACATCACTTCCAATTACCTGAAAATCGGCGGGAGATTAGTCTATTCTACCTGCAGTACCGAACCGGAAGAGAACGAGGAAGCAGTAAGCAGATTTTTGGAGAAACATCCTAATTTCGAGTTAGAAGATTTAAGTAAATTTATAAAAGAGCGGAAATTGCCGGTCTATGATTCAGGTCAACACATCCAAAATAAATTTATTCAGATCCTCCCCGGGCTTTCTAATTTGGATTTAGATCTGGATGGATTCTTTATGGCAAAAATAATAAGAAAAGGGTAGGGTTATAAATGGATTGGATAGGGAAAATCTTTCATTTTATCTTTAAATTATTTCTCATCCCGGCTTTCATAATTTTTGCAGTAGGTGCCGGCGGAGTCTGTGCTTTTATGGTATTCCTAAACATGTATGATGTTTCCGATACCGCAGTCCCCTCGGTAATCGGTGACGAATTAAATATTGCTCAGGAAAAATTGTATGATGCCGGGTTAAAGATTTATGTATCCGATGAGGAATTTGACGAAAGAATTTCTCAAAATAAAATCATCGCCCAGGATCCGGCCAGCGGGGCGAAAGTAAAAAAGAACAGAGAAATTTATGTGGTAGTAAGCAAAGGGAGCAAGGTTATTGCCTTAAACATTCCCGAACTCAGGAATAAAGAGTTGAAAGAAGCCACTGCTCTTATCGAAGAAAACGGCTTGACTTTAGGCAGAGTCACCTATACCTATCATTTTTCTGTCCCTGAGAACGTGGTTATCGCCCAAACCCCTGAACCGGGAAATATAAATACAAGCAGTGAAGAAGTCAATCTACTAGTCAGCAAAGGACCTTATTAGTATATCGTATATCGTATATCGTATATCGGACAGGATTGATAAAAATGTCATTGCGAAGAACGAAGTGACGAAGCAATCTCATCTAAAACGAATGGCGAAAAACCATTTTAACACCCCATATCTTGCGACTTAAAAAATTGGAGGAACATCAATTGAAAGAAAATTCATTAAAATACTGGCTGTCCTGGAATAAAATATCGGATATAGGTCCAAAAAGATTTTATAAATTACTTGAATACTTTGGCTCTATCGATGCTGCCTGGCAGGCAAAATCAGGAGAAATATCCAAAGTACTGAATTTGAGCTCTAATATAGCCACCAGGATCTTCGAAGAAAAAAACAATATCATTCCCGAACAGGAATTAGACTTAATACATAAAAATAAAGTCAATGTATTAACCATAGAGGATATCCTATATCCCGAAAACCTAAAAACCATACATTATCCTCCCCCGGTTCTATATTTTCATGGAACCATCGTTGAGTCAGACAAAAACTCTATCTCCATCGTGGGCACAAGAAAAGCCACCTACTACGGAAAGATGGTGGCCGAAAAATTAAGCAAAGATTTAGCTTTAGCCGGATTGACCATAATCAGCGGAATGGCTCGGGGAATAGATACAGCCGCCCATAAAGGTGCACTTTCAGTAAATGGCCGCACTATTGCAGTATTGGGCTGCGGTGTTGACCATATATATCCTCCCGAAAATAGAAGGCTGGCTCAAGAGATACAAGAATCGGGAGCAATAATAAGCGAGTTTCCTCTTTCTACTCTGCCGGAAAGACAGAATTTTCCCCGCAGGAATCGTATTATCAGCGGATTAAGTCTGGGAACGGTGGTAGTGGAGGCAGCTGAAAAGAGCGGTGCTCTAATTACTGCCGATTTCGCCCTCGAACAGGGTAGGGAAGTATTTGCAATTCCCGGTAATATAAACTCTCCGTTATCCAACGGTGCGCACAATTTAATAAAACAGGGAGCAAAATTAGTAGACAATTGTCAGGATATCTTAGAAGAAATTCATATAGCGCTTCCTCAAAAAACAGCTGAAAACGAGATGGTTAAAGAAAATACTTCTCTAACTGAAGAAGAAAAAACAATTTACCAAATAATTACCAAAGAACCTATCCAAATAGATGAAATTATAGGAGTAAGCAAACTTTCCGCCGGTAAAGTAAGCGAGGTACTACTAAACCTCGAACTAAAAGACTTGATAAGGGAAATCGAAGGAAAAAGATTCCTCAAACTATAATTTTTTAACCAACACCATATTCTTTTATTACAAGGGGTTCGATCCATCGAACCCATCTGGCTCTTCTGTCATTTCCCCTCCCTCTTATGTCATTCTTATGTCATTCTTATGAAAATGGGAATCCATCTTTCCCTGTATCATCCTCTCCTTCGTAATTCAATCTAATAATTCAATAAAAAATAACAAAACTTTATTGCTATAAATAAAATCATTTAGTATAATGTAAAATGTCGGGGCGTAGCGCAGTTTGGCAGCGCACCTGAATGGGGTTCAGGGGGTCGGAGGTTCAAGTCCTCTCGCCCCGACCAGAATATCTACTCAAAAGTGTCCTAAAGGTGCCTGGCACCTTTAGGACACTTTTCTTAGAGCAGGATAGTGGGGTTCAGGGTTCACAAGTTCACAAAATAGAGATATAATAAAAAAAGTGAATGTAGGTGATAAGTATGTCCAGGAAACCAAGAAGGAAGTTGTGAAGACCCCAGATACTTTTTCTATTAGATATTGGGAGGTAATAAATATGGATAAAGTAATTAAAGAATTAAATCAACATTTAGCAAATACTGATTTTAAGAGTACTATTGTTTCTATTCAGCATTTACCTGATTTACAGTGGGACTTAGAAAATCTTCTTGAACAAAAAATCTTAAGTAGAGATTTTTACGATGAAATAGCATCACATTATAATTTATTTTTTAATTTTGAACCACCTACCGATTTTCCCAAGGCTAAATCGATAATTATTACTGCTGCATTACAACCTAAGGTTAGTGTAAAATTCAAATTATCTGACAAAGCATATGGTGTCATTATTCCGCCTACCTATTTACAGGATACAGATAAGGATGCTTCAAATATCATATCCCTCTATTTAGGAAAATACGGCTACAAAATATATCCTGCGAAACTTCCGGTAAAACTTCTGGCAGTTCATAGTGGATTGGCAAGATATGGAAGAAATAATATTGCGTATATAGACGGTTGGGGAAGTTTTTTTAGGTTAAAGGCTTTTTTTTCTGATATTCCATGTATAGAGGATAATTGGCAAGAAGTCAGAATGATGGAGTTCTGTAATAAATGTGTAGCATGTATAAATAAATGCCCAACCGGTGCAATCCATCAGGATAGATTTCTAATAAGTGCGGAAAAATGTTTGACTTTCTTTAATGAAAAATCAGACAATTTTCCACGATGGGTTAACCCGGCATGGCATAATTGTTTTATAGGTTGCATGATATGCCAGGATGTTTGCCCAGCTAACAAAGATTATACTGAATATATTGTTCCAGGCGGAGAATTTTCAGAAAAAGAAACTCTGATGATACTTAAAGGGGTTTTAAAAGATAAACTTCCTCTTGATACAATCGAAAAGTTAAAAAAACTTTACCTGTTAGATGAGTATAATATACTTCAAAGAAATTTAGAAGTGTTAATAAGGAAAAGTAGGGTTAGGTCGATGCTTTAAAAATCCCCAAACCATTGTTTTTTATATTATATATTATTCCCATTGGCTTATTCCATGGTTTATCTCTTTAAAATATAAAGCCTCCTTTTGCAGGAGACTTTATGCGGTTAGTCAGATTGGGGATATGATAGAGCAATTTTATAATCATCCCAGTATATCTGTCTGGTGCTGCCATAATGAACCACGTACTAATAGATATACCCTTGACCCACTATTATACTTAACTGCAAAAACCAAAGATTCCATCAGATATTCAGCTATATTGATATAGCCTCTGACTTTGCCTATCATCCCTATCCTGGTTGGTATAGGACTCATTATTACGAATTTTGTTCACTCCCGGGGGCTCCATTCATTAATGAATTTGGCGCTCAGGCTCTTCCCAATGTAGAAACGATGAGAGAAATGATGAAAAAGGATGAACTCTGGCCTCCTAAATGGCCGGTATGGGCTTATCATGATTTTCAATACGATACTACCTTCAATGTAGCCAAGGTGGATATGAGTGATTCCCTTCAGGAATTTATAAAAAATAGCCAGGACTACCAATC
>MEYH01000090.1:0-22388 GCA_001773955.1 Candidatus Sediminicultor quintus
TCTGATCCTAAAAAAATAAACCCTCATATTTTGCATATAAGGGGGGTCTTTTACCCCTCCACGTATAATCATAAGCGACCTCCCAAAATTTCCTTATATACGCAGTTCTGGTGCATCTTCAAAAATCACGCAAACCCTTTATTTATAAGGGTTACAGCGTTTTGTGTAAATATACTTTTAATAGTAAATATAGAAAATATTTATAAAAAATATAGTTTTTTTATAGAATTTATGTCGGAAAAACGTAAAATATTGAAATATAAAGGAATAATGAGATTGCCACACTTTCTTCGAAAGTTCGCAATGACATTTTACGAGATTGCCACGCACCCAAAGCGGTGCTCGCAATGACAGAAAAAGATGGATTCCCGCTTTCGCGGGAATTACATAAAGAGAACAAGAATAACATAAATATAGCGGGAATAAATTGGTCGTTATTAGGAAAATACAAATTAGCGCATAGGAATAGCGAACAGTTATAATGCAAGCCATAAGTGTGGGAAGGAATAATACAAATGCAAAAAAGATGAAAGATATAAAGGAATAATGAGATTGCCACACTTTCTTCGAAAGTTCGCAATGACATTTTACGAAATTGCCACGCACCCAAAGCGGTGCTCGCAATGACAGAAAAAGATGGATTCCCGCTTTCGCGGGAATGACATAAGGGTGCAGGAATGACACTGGCAGAGGGTGTTTGGAGAATTTTATATTTTTTTTCAATTTTACAACGTCCTATAATATATCTTATGTAAAGTAATAAATTTTAATTAGATTCCCCTCATTTTTTCTAATTTATTAATTGTAATAGGAAGATTTTCGTTATATTAATATTATTTTATTTATATTATTTTATTTACAGTTAGCAGGTTAAATGAAAGGCAGCAATTAGGTTATTCTTTTTATGAAGTTTGTTGTATTCGGTACATGCATCTTCGGTTTTTTTTACCATTACTTGTTTGATACCAGACAATTTTATATTTTCTATCAATTCTTTTGATACCTTCATTAATCCGAAATAGCCGGTTCCAATAATTAAAACATCTGGTTTTTTATTTATTATTTCCTTTATATCGTCAATACAAAGATTATGACCTTCTTTTCTCCACCAACTATCATAAATATAATCTTTATAAATAATAAGATCTGAATTATATTTTTTTCCATTAATTAATATTTGTCCAAAACTATAATTTTCTATCATGTTATTATTCCTCAATATATTTAGCATATAAGTGATGAAGCAATCTCAATACCGAGATTGCCACGCTCCGATAAATTGGAGCTCGCAATGACAAAATAGTGATATTATAATAATCAATGCATGTCATTTTCGGATGATTATAGAAGCATAACCAACTACCTGGTCAACCATTCCAGAAACATCTCCCGAAGTAGCATATTTTAGTAATTCTGCTTTTTTTGCACCTAATGTTTCACAAACAATAAGCATTACAGTAATCGGACCAGGGCCGCACATAGTTAAATTCTGCTGATAAATCATATCGTAAAGTTTCTTGGGATTGAATTCCAGAATGGCATTTATGGCCTGTTTATCAAGGTTTTCAGCATATTCTTGTGGTTCATAGTGGGTAAAGTCTGAGCTGGCAATTATTAAAATGTTTTTATCAACTACGGAAGAACAAATCGATTGGGCAATTTCTATATCTGTATTAATATCTTGACGAATCATGCAAATTGGTATAAATTTAATACTTTTACCGAAAATATATTGAATAAAGGGTAACTGGACTTCTATAGAATGTTCAAACTGATGGGCTTTTTTATCCATTTTAATTGTTTTAGAGTTTTTTAAAATGTTTTCTGCAATTTCTGTATCAATTTCCAATTCTCCTAAGGGCGTTTTCCACCTTCCTTCCACCATAATAGAAATATTTTCTCCAAAGCCGCGATGATTGGGCCCTAATATAATAATGGTATCGGGTTTGCCATCTAAAGCAATTTTATAAAAACCGTTAGCGGCAACAGGTCCCGAATACATATAGCCTGCATGTGGACTAATTAATCCAATGATATTGTTTTCTTTTTTGTTATTTACCAGAGGTATTTTACCGGGTCCTATTCTATGTAAAAAACAATTTTCAATCTGTATATTTAAAGATTTTGAATCGCCAGCGTAAAAGCTACCTGCAACGGCAGGTCTTCTTAAATTTAACTCAGTCATAAATCTACCTCCCCTACTCTTTTAGGACATAAATTTACTAAGTGTTTTTAAATTATTCAAGACTAAAATCTTTCTCCTTTAGAATGTCGACTACTTTTTTTCATTTTTCTTATTTTTGGTAAAAATATTATAAAAAATATCAATATGATTAATGAAATAAAAGCTACTCTAAAATAAGTTGAATAAAATAAATATTTAGCATAAGATAAATAATATCTTTTTTTGGCTGAAGGGTAATTGGGACTTAAATTCAATACTTCCTTAAATTCTCTGGATGCATCTTTAAAAAGTGATTTTTTTTCATTATCTACAGCTAAATTAAATTGGGCATCAATGATTTTTAGATTTAATTTTTGATCATCCGGGTAGACTTTTTGAAGATAGTTATAAGCTTCGATAGCTTCTTTCCATTGTTTATTTTCATAAAAAGCAGCAGCAATTCCTTCACGAGCATTGATATTTAAAGGATCTATAGAAATAACCTGCTCGTATTCCAATATTGCTTTCTCCCAATTCTTTTCTTCGCTATATTTGCCGCCTAAATTACTGTGAATAACTATTTGGGATACGCAATACTTTACAATTCTATTATTTCCGGCATCGGCAACATAAATATAATCCCTATCATCTATAACAATTCCTTCCGGGTAATTTAAATTAATCATATCCGACTCATTACCAAATTCTAATTCGAAATTATCATCTTTATCATATTTTACTACTTTTCCATTTTTATAATCAGTGATATATATATTATTTTTTGAATCAAAAGCAATGTATCTTGTGCCGTTAAACTGACCAACCCCGCTTCCACTTTCTCCATATTTTCTTAAAAATATACCTTCTTTACTAAATATCTGTACCTGGTCATGGAAAGTGTCGGCAACAACCATATTTCCTTCCTTATCGAAAGCAATTCCTCTTGGGTAATAAAATTCACCATCTCCCATACCTTCTTTCCCAAATTGCTTAATATACTCGAAAGTAGGCGAAAATATTTGTATCCTGCTATTTCCTGTATCTACAATATAAATATTATCATCTTTGTCTATGGCAATACCTCTTGGATTAGAAAATTCACCCGGGCCATTACCTTCTTTCCCGGTCATCTGTAAGGATTTACCTTCCGGTGATATTTTATGGATTCTATGGTTAAATTGTTCTACTATGATTATATTCCCCTGGCTATCCAGAGCCAAGCCTACCGGGCCATCAAGTTTTAACGCATCTTCCCCTTCTCCTTCTGGAATTACCTTTAGTAATCTTCCATCAGAGCTGAATTTTTGTATACGGTCATTTTCCCAATCAGATATATACAAATTATTATCTTTATCCAGTGCCAGGCAAACCGGATAATTAAATTCACCAGGTCTATTACCATATTCACCAAAAGTTAACATAGTAATATAATTAGTATCTGAAGCAGCGTTAGCAGCGTTAATGGATAAAAAAGCAAATAACATTATTGAAATAAATATAAAATATTTTTTCATATTAATATCCCTTTTGTTTTATTTTTTAATATTTTACATATTTAAAATATATGATATTATGTATGACAATTTGTTAGTTCTTTCATCTTTTGACTTAATATATTTAGTGCCTCTTTTTGGTATATTTTGTCCCCTATCTTCTCTTTGTCAAAGTACTGCAAAGGTCCGCAGCAAACAGTTATACTGTATTTAAACAAAGTAGGAAAAACATTTCCATGAGGATATATTTTATGAGTACCAATAATTCCCACTGGTAAAATGGGAACCTCTGTCTTCATAGCTATTTTTATTATCCCTAGTTTTAACTCTTGCAATTCGCCATTTAACGAACGTGTACCCTCTGGGAATATGCCCAATACTTTCTTTTCTTGTAAAATATCTAATGACTTTTTTAAAGAGCGAATGTCAATTTTCCCTCGGTCTACAGGAAAAGCATTTAAATGTGTAAGTATAATACTGCCAAAAATATTATTAAAAGCTTCTTTCTTAGTGATAAAACATATTTTTCTCTTCATCGCTATTCCTAAAACAATTGGATCCAAATAGCTAACGTGATTTGAGGCAAGTATTAAACCACCTTCTTTTGGCACATTTTCAATCCCTACCACATTTATTTTCCAAAATATTTTAAATATGAACCAACACGCAGCTCTTACTACATAATAGAACATAAAATATTTCCTAACCTTACTTGAATAGCAATTAACCAATTGGCCGATAAATTAGTCATTAGTGAATAGTGAATAGTCGTTAGTTTTAAATATAGGAATGGTGTGCCCGAGAGGACTTGAACCTCCAATCTACGGCTCCGGAGGCCGTCGCTTTATCCAATTAAGCCACGGGCACATATTATCTACCATAGCTAAGTCTATCAGCTAAGCTCCGGGGTAGTCCCGCATTAATTATTTTATCTTGTGTTAAATTAACCGGGTAAGAAACGCGATAAATATTAACTGCATTATATTTCAAGTCGTAAATCCCATAACTTGCCTGGGGATTACCGTCACGAGGTTGACCAACACTCCCACAATTAATAATATACCTTTTATTCTTAATAATTTCAATAGAGCCACCATTACTTAAATTTATATAATCTATTTGATTATTATTTTCATTGAAAGAAAAACATCCTGCTAAATGGGAATGCCCTACAAAACATATTTTAAAATTAAATTTACTGAAGATTAAACTCGCAGTATCTTTATCTAAAATGTATTCTAATAATGGATTTTGAGGACTGCCATGAACTGCTATGACATTTTCTTCAAGTTCAATCTTTTTTTCAAGATTTACTAAGAAATTAAGGTTTTCTTTTTTTAATTGAAGGGAAGTCCAGAATATTGCAACCCTCGCAGTATAATTAAAATAATTTATATCTAATTTTCCTGCCACTGTAAAATCGTGGTTCCCGCCTATACATTTGCAGTTTAAATCTATTATTTTTTCGATACAACAATTGGGGTCAGCGCCGTAACCGACAATATCTCCTAGGCAGAGAAATTTATCAGCTTCTTTCATGTTTTTTAAAACACTGTTTATTGCTTCATAATTACTATGAATATCAGAAATTATCCCTATCTTCATTTTTTATGCTCTTATAATATCTTTAATTCGCATAATTGCCGAATTGGTCGATCTGGCCACTTCGTCTAATTTCATAGTAATAAATGTTATCGTTTCTTCCAAATCTGGAATTATTACATATTCTAATGCATTAACCCTTCGTCTGGTTTTTTCAATTTCATTGGCCAAAAGAGTTATTGCTTTGTCTAATTCAGCTACTTTTAGCATTAGAGGTAAAATATCGTAAAAATTTTTTAAAGCACCGTCCAGTTCGGCGGCAGTATCAACCAGACCATATGAATAATATTTTCCCTCACATTTAAATTTATATTGAGGAACATTTACACTCATTATATTTTTAAAAGATACTTCAATTTCACTTTTTGCCTTGGGGAACATCAAGGTTTCTTCTAAAGTCAGCTTGCTCATCAAAGAAGAAGCATTAGAAAAAAGAGCATAACATTTTAGAAGATTTTCCTCTAATTCCTCCCTGAGAGTATCACTCTCTTTTGCTAAGCGAACAAATACTTGGATTAATGCGTCTCTCTTATCTTTTAATAGTTTATACCCTCGCTTGGCTACAAGTAGTCTCCTTTTTAATCTCAATAACTCCATTCGATTTGGATTAACCTTTAACAACATTAATATCTTTATCCTCCATGGTTATATCCGTTGGTAAATATTTTTCTATAAGTTCATCTTTTATTCTTTTTAATTCTTCTTTCGGTATAATGGTTAATAGTTTCCATCCTATATTTAAACTATCTTCAATAGTTCTATTTTCATCTTCACCCTGTTTAACAAAAACTTCCTCAAAATTGTCGGAAAGTTTAACATGTTTCTTGTCTATTTCTGTGAGTGCAGCTTCTCCCAAAATTACTGCCAATTCTTTAGCTTCCTTGCCTCTTGCATAGGAAGCAAAAAGTTGATTCATAACATTTGGATGGTCTTCGCGCGTTTTATTTAACCCAATTCCTTTATCTTTTAGACGTGACAAAGAAGGCAATACATTAATAGGGGGATAAATTCCTTTATGGTGCAATTCTCTGGATAAAATTATCTGTCCTTCCGTAATATAACCGGTCAAGTCCGGTATAGGATGAGTTTTATCATCTTCTGGCATAGTTAAAATAGGAATTAAAGTAATTGATCCTTTTTTCCCTTTTATTCTCCCAGCTCTCTCGTAGAGATTGGCTAAATCTGTGTATAAATAACCGGGATAACCACGTCTGCCGGGAACTTCTTTTCTGGCTGCAGAAACTTCTCTTAAAGCTTCACAATAATTAGTCATATCGGTAATTATTACCAGCACATGCATATCTTTTTCGAAGGCTAAATACTCCGCACAAGTTAAGGCCATTCGGGGAGTTATTATTCTCTCTACTGCCGGGTTATTGGCCAAATTAACAAACATAACACTCTTCTCTATTGCTCCGGTTCTTCTGAAATCACTGATGAAAAAATTTGCTTCCTCAAAAGTAATTCCCATGGCGGCAAATACAACGGCAAATTTCTCTTCTTTTCCCAATACTTTTGCCTGCCGCGCGATTTGGGAAGCAAGTTTTGCATGGGGTAATCCTGAACCAGAAAAGATGGGCAGCTTTTGTCCTCTAACCAGGGTATTTAATACATCGATGGAAGAAATACCGGTTTGGATAAAATTGTTAGGATAATCTCGTGCATAAGGATTAATAGGATTTCCATTTATATCTATTTTTTTTTCTGCCATAATTTGAGGACCATCATCTATAGGTCTTCCCGAACCATCAAATATTCTTCCCAAAACATCCAGGGAAATAGGCAATTCTATTACCTTACCTAGAAAACGAACCTTGGTATTTGAAACATCAATTCCTGTGGTTCCCTCAAATATCTGGACAACTGCCTTATCTTCAGTAATTTCAAGCACCTGCCCTCTTCTTATTTCTCCGGAAGATAGCTCTATTTCAACTAATTCCTGATATTTTACATCGATTGTTTTTTCTACTACTATTAAAGGTCCTGCCACATCTGATATGGTTAAATATTCTTTAATCATCTTTACTACATTATCTCCTTCCCTTTAATCGGTTGTTGAACTAACCTGGGATATTATTTCTTTTTCAATTTCACTAAATGCTTTTAAGTTCTTTTCTTCTATATATTTTGCCCTGATTATTTTTGCCTTTATTGGTAATGCATTTAATTTTTCAATAGTCACTCCGTTTTCAATTACTTTCTCAGCATTTTCGTGAAACATCATAATTAATTTTAAAATAAGAAATTGCTTTTTTGTGGAACTATATGAATCAGTAATATCAAAAGCATTTTGAAGTAGAAAATCTTCCCTGATAGATCTTGCTGTTTCTAATATTAGCTTTTCATGAGTTGACAAGGCATCAACACCTACTAATCTTACAATTTCCTCTAATTCCGCTTCTTCCTGGAGCAACGCCATAGATTTATTTCGTAACTCCATATATTCCTCTCCAATTTTTTTATTGTAATAATCTGTTAGTCCGGACAGGTAAAGAGAATAACTGGTTAGCCAATCTATTGCAGGAAAATGCCTTTTATAGGCCAATTTATCTTGTAAACTCCAGAAAACTTGAACAGTACGTAAAGTATTTTGAGTAACCGGCTCGGATAGATCTCCCCCTGGCGGTGATACCGCACCGACAATACTTAATGTTCCTTCCTTATCATCACTACCAAGACATTTTATTCTTCCGGATCTTTCGTAAAAACTTGAAATTCGAGTACCTAAATATGCAGGAAAGCCTTCTTCTCCCGGCATCTCTTCTAATCTGCCTGATATTTCACGCATTGCTTCGGCCCAACGAGAAGTCGAATCAGCAATAAGCGCAACATTGTACCCCATATCCCGATAGTATTCCGCGATAGTTATACCGGTATATACAGAAGCCTCACGAGCTGCTACCGGCATATTTGATGTATTGGCAATTAAGATAGTTCTTTCCATTAACGGTTTTCCGGAATAAGGGTCGATTAATTCGGGAAATTCCAATAAAACATCGGTCATTTCATTGCCTCTTTCGCCACATCCGATAAAGAGAATGATTTCTGCGTTACACCATTTGGATATCTGATGTTGGACTACGGTCTTCCCACTACCAAAAGGACCCGGTATGCACGCTGTCCCCCCTTTAGTAATGGGGAAGAACATATCTATTATCCTTTGTCCGGTGATTAACGGTTCAAGAGGGGGTAATTTTTTCTTATAAGGCCTTGGTCTTCTTACCGGCCATTTTTGTAACATTTTAATTTCGTGAATTGAACCTTCTTGGTCTTTTATTAGGGCAATGGTATCTGTAACCGTAAATTTATCTTTATATATTTCTTTGATTTCACCTTGAATTCCGTAAGGAACCATAATTTTATGTTTAACAATACTACTTTCCTGGACAGTGCCTATAATATCACCGAATATTACCTTATCTCCCTTTTTAGAAATTGGTTCAAAATCCCATTTCTTTTTTCTATCAATAGCAAACGCTTCTGCTCCTCTGGTAATAAAATCTCCTCTAGTTGATTTCAATATATCTAAAGGTCTTTGAATACCATCGTAAATTGATGAAATGAGGCCTGGGCCTAATTCCACGCTTAGGGGCATATCAGTAGAAAAAACAGATTCTCCGGGACCAATTCCTGAAGTCTCCTCATAAACTTGTATGGTTGCTGAATCTTTACTTAGTTCAATTATTTCACCAATTAATTTCTGACTGCTAACTTTTACTACATCATACATCTTGGCATTTTTTAATCCCTTAGCTACTACTACCGGTCCGGCAACTTTAGTTATTTTCGCTGTTTCCATTATTCTACCTCTTTTCTAAATAAAATATCTGTTCCTATGGCTTTTTCTATATTTCTTCTTAATATCCTCAGTCCCAAATATTTTTTTTCTAATTTATTGGGTATTATGGTTATACTGGCAAAAGATGTTTTTTGCAAGCTTTCTATTTCTTCAAATATTTGACAGGCTATATCTTCAGTTACAAATATTACTGCATATTCTTCTTTTACCAGTTTATCTAATATTTCTACAGCCTCATCCTTTTTGGTTGTGGGGAATAAAGAGATACCCAGTAATTTAAAACCGATTATAGTATCTCTATCCCCAATTAATGCAATTTTATACATAAGTATCGCGCACTCTTTCTTTGATTTGATCAGGAGATAGTTTGTTTAACTTACCTGATAGTATTATTCTAATATTTTTTATGTCATTCTCTTTTGCGGTAACGAATCCTACTAATGGTTCAATTCCAAAGGTAATGTATTTTCCTATCTTTGAGAAATTTAGAATAAAATTATCCCTAAGCTTCTCCAATTCCATTAGAGAGTTATTCTTTTGAAAGTAATTTACTCCTGCTTCTACTATATTTTTATAATCAGTGTGGATTAATTTTTCAAACCAGGAAGACAAAGGAGAATCATATATTTCTATTATTTTTTCTATTTTAAAATCACCTTCTGGGATTAAAAACTCTTTGATAAAAGCTTTTTTCTCCCCTCTTATCTTTGCCCTGATGCAGTTAATGATATTATTAAGATCTATATTTATATTAATAAACCTTTTTAAAAAAAGTTCTTCTGCTTCAATTATTTCTATTTCCCTGATTTTATTAAATATCATAACGTATCTTTCCTTATCTAAAATAAAATCTATCATCTCAGGGTCTTTAAATTTATTATATTCCGAGAAGGTTTTTTTGATTAGAAATTTGAAAGAATCGGGAATATTTTCATATTTTTCATCTTTAACCGCTAAATTTAGTTTTTCTATATCTATGGTTCCAATGGGTGAAAGTAATTCATTGGAAATATCTTTTTTTAAGTATTTAGATTTTATAAGTATCTTGATATTGTGAAAATCATACTTGGAGGCGAAGGTGAAGTAAAGAAAATTAAAAGTAGAAACCTGGGAAATACTTTTTATGATATCATAAGTGTGTAATAGTTCTTGATTTAATGAATTCTCAAAATCTGCAGGATTATTGAGATCAAAAGAATAATCATTTAAATCACTTTCAGATAATATTTTTAATGCAGAAACAATATCGTCGGATTTTATCATTCTGTCTAGAATGTCCTTATTTAATAATCCCTTTTCTAATGACTTTACACTTCCATTAGCAAAAGCGTATTCTTCTTGATCATTAGTATCTGCGGTAAAATATTTGAACATTAATAAACCTTTCTCTCATTAAACTACATAATCAATATCATTATTAAAATATTAATTAAACAAATCTTTGCTTATTTGTATTTCTAATTCTTCCCGAATTTTTTTCAATAAAAATTCTAATGAAATATTTTTTCTTATTTTACCGGAACCGACAACTACTCCACCTTTTATCGGAAGATAAGCAGTAGATAATTTTAATTCGCCCTTCTCACCTTGCGATTTCAATTCTTTGTTTATATCTTCGATAAAACTTTTGGATATTTTTATCCGGTCTAAATGATCAATAAAAATAGTTTCATCACCAGATTCGATATTATCCAATATCAATTTTTTTATAAAATTAAGATAGTCTTTACTATTCAATTTTGCAATGCTTTCCAAGGTTTTATCAAAAACATCTTCCATGATTTTTTGTTTTTCTAATAAAATATTTTTTTTTGCTTCTAAATTCGCTTCAGTTAATATTTTACTCTTTTTTAGAGATGCTTCCTGGTTGTATTTGTATAATATTACTTTTTTAACATTATCTGCTTCTTTTTCACCTTTTTTTATTATATTATTTGCGTTGTCTTCAGCTTGAGTAATAATTTTACTTGCTTGAATTTTGGCATCAGATATAATCTTGTCATTTATATCTTTAATAGTCATATCATGTTTGTCCTTTTATAGAGTTATTGCGTTAAAAAGTAACAAAGAAGCCAATAAAGAAAATACTGCATAAGTTTCTACCATAGTAACCATTACTATTGCTTTACCAACTCCTCCTGGATTTCTTGCAATTAATCCTATGGCTGCTGCAGCAGTTTTTCCTTGATACCATCCGGAAAAAAAGCCCACTACCCCTACCGGTATGCAGGAAAAAAATATCTGACATCCCTGATCTAAGCTCAGGGGAATTGGTGAACCTCCAAGAATACCTGTTTTCATTAAGACCCAAAATCCGACCAATAAGCCATATATACCTTGTGTACCTGGAAAAGCTTGTAAAAATAATACCAAACCAAATTTTTCCGGTTCTTCAATCATTACTCCAACTCCCGCAGCTCCGGCTATGCCTACTCCCATACCAGAACCAGAACAGGATAAACCTATTGCTATTGCAGAACCCAAGAATGCAATTACTATTCCTTGTGTAATCATGTTTCCCTCCTATTTCTATTAATATTATTCTTTATCAGTCGTTATTGTTCGTTAACGATTAGTTTGAATCTGAATATATTTAGTGATGATCTTAAAAGGTTTAAAGGGAGTCCCTCCACCTTCATAAAACTTGGTAAAAAATTCTACGTACTGTAAACGAGTTGAGTGGATAAATGCACCCATGCCGCTTATTACCATATTGAACAGATGCCCAATAATAAAAACTAAAATTGCTATGATAATTCCGATAATCGGAATATCCTTAAATAACATTACAAAAGTATTTACTACTACTGCTAATACTGCAGTTGATAATCCCAAAGCAAATAGTCGTGAATAAGAAAGAATATCACTAAAATAACCTATAATATTGTATAAACTTAGTACTCCACCAGCAGCTTTTAAGGCAATATTCTTATTTGACCTTCCCTGTGTAAGGACTAAAAATAACAATCCCGCCCATATTATATATTTAGCTATAATTTTAAATCCTGCCAAAGAACCAATCGTACTTGCTATTACAAATAAAAGTATTCCGGAAATCAATAACAACCATGAACCTTGATCCATCAAGCCTGTTTTAATTCTATTTTCCTTAACGTTTTTAATAAATTTAATAATAAAGCCGGTGTAAATTTGAATGACTCCCAAAGATAGAGATATCAACAATAAAGGCATAGGATTTTTTATAGGATCAAGCAAGGATAATTTATCGATTAAAAAAGTTTTTATAAATAAAATATTTTTTGGAAGATAATTAAGCGTATCCCCCATCCAACTACCCATAAGAGCCCCTATTACAAAAGTAGATAATCCACCCAAGAAAAACAATCCAAAGAATTTCTTTATTGTTCCTTCAAGTTTAAATTTTAATAAAGCATAATAGGCTAAAGCAGTAATAATTAGACCATAACCGGCATCTGATAAACATATTCCGAAGAAAACGAAATAAAAAGGAGCAAATAAAGGAGTGGGGTCAAATTCCTTATATTTGGGGATTCCATACAGTTCTGTAACTGATTCAAAAGGTTCAACAAATTTATTATTGTCTAAGGCAACAGGTATATCATCCTTTTCATCGGGGTCGCTAAAGATTATCTCCAGTTCGTTCGTTTTATTAAATAACCTATCTTTCATTCTATTTATGTCTTTTTCTAAAATCCATCCTTCAATAATTATCACTTGTTTAGTCATCTTTAAATATTTTTCTATATCTTTTCTGCTTTTTAAAATAGAAAGGTAATCAAAAGTAAGATATAACGATAAATTCTCTCTATACAATTTTTTACTTGCATTAGAAATTATTTCTCTTTTTTCTTTAATGCTGTTTAATTCTTTGGAAATATCTTCCAAAATATTTTTTGGGGTTTTAGCGAATTCTAAAGGAATTTGAAAAGAATCAAAATTATACTTCTCCAGTACTTTTTTAATAGGAACATAATATTCAGATATTGAAATAATCACTATTTTGCACCGTTTTTTTTCTTCATCAATTTTATTTATTTCAATCTCTTTTCCCATCTTTTTTATCTCTTCCAAACATGAAACAAAGTCTTTTAAAGGGAGAGTTCCTACGATGATTTTAGTATTTTTTGTTCCTTCTAAATCCTCTACTTTTAGATTTAATTCTTTCCATTCTTCTAAGTGTTCTTGTATCTTTACAATATGATTTTCTCTATTTTTTAGTTCTTTAAATTTTTCGTCCAATTTTTTGCACTTACAATAAATCTTTTTATAATCAAATTGAGAAAATAATAAAGGTAATTTTTTATAATCATAAACGTTTTGAGTGGCGATTTTGGATTTCTCGGATTTTTCAGGTTTATCTATGAAGTTTGATAGATAATCTATGCAATATTTTACTTCTGGCAATGCGGATATGCCTTCTGTATTGTTTATTACATTAAAATCTAATAAACTCGACTTTTTTAATTTAGGTTTAACATCTATTATTTGGACACAGCCTGTTTTTTGGAGTTCTTCAACAATCTCGTCCTTTAATTCAAGATGAGTAAAAATACTTACCTTTTTTACTTTGCAAACAGCCATTATTTACCTTCCATTACTTTTTTAATTACCATTTTTACTGCTTCATCAATATTTTTTAAAGACTTTTTACCTAGCTCTTCTTTTTCTCGTTCACTTTTTTTAATAATATTATCTGCTTCTATCCTGGCGAAATTTTCTTCTTTTTCAATAGTTACCTTTCCTTCTTTTTTAGCTTCTTCTTTGATTCTTTCAATTAGCTTGTCTGATTCTTTGTGTGCATTGTCAATAATTATTTCCGCTTTATCATTGGCATCTTTGATAATCTTATCTGCAGCGCATTCAGTTTTTTTAACTTCTAAAATGATTTTATCTATCAAAAAATTCACCCCTCAATAATTAATAAGGCAGCCTATAAAAAACTCTGAGTAACAAGCTTAAATTTCCCATTGCGTATCAAGTATCGCGTGAAGATAAAGCATTTTACTCGATTTTAACTTCCTCTAATAATCTTTTTATTATTATTTTATCACTAGATTTAGCAATTATCTTGCCTTTTTTAAATAATACTCCCTTATCTTTATCAAATGCAACTCCTATATCAGCTTCTTTTGCTTCACCCGGACCATTTACCATGCAGCCCATTACCGCAATAGTAAGTGGTTTATTAACAGTACTTATTTGTTTTTCTATTTTTTTTACAATACTAATAAGATTTACCTTGCATCTCCCACAGGTAGGACAAGAAATTAAATTTATCCCTCTTTGTCTTAGATGTAATGCCTTTAATATTTCATACCCTACTTTTATTTCTTCTACCGGGTCTCCGGTCAGTGATACTCTAATAGTGTCACCTATTCCTTGAAATAATAGTGCCCCAATTCCCACAGATGACTTAATAATACCTTGAAAAGGTGGACCTGCCTCGGTAATCCCTAAATGTAAAGGATAATCATATTTTGATGAAAATATATTGTTTGCTTCGATGGTATTAATTATATCTGTCGATTTAATGGAGAATATTACGTTATGATAGTTGAGTTCATCTAATATCTTGATAACATTTACAGCACTTTCTATTAAAGCTTGAGGAGTTACTTTTTTATGTTTCTTCAATATGTTTTTATCTAACGAACCGGAGTTTATACCAAACCTAATAGGTAAATCCATTTTTTTTGCTGATTTTATAACTAATTTAATTTTCTCACTATTGCCGATATTTCCAGGGTTTATCCGTAATCCGTCTACACCAAATTCAATAGATTTTAGGGCTAATTTATAATTATAGTGAATATCAGCAACTAAGGGTATAGTAATTTCTTTTTTTATCAAGGGCAACGAATAACATGACTCTAAATCTGGAACAGCCACTCTTACAAGTTCACAACCTTCTTTTTCCATTCTTTTTATCTGGGATACTGTATCTGATATATTCTTCGTATCAGTATTAGTCATTGATTGAACTGAAATTGGAGCATTTCCTCCAATTTCCAAGTTGCCTACCTTCACGCTCCTGGTTTTTTTTCTCATATACGCCGCCTACAATTTTCCTTTTTTTACTTAAAAAAAACTCTTAAAATATCTTTATAAGTTGCAATGATAAAAATAATTATCATGAGAGATATTCCGATTAAGTACATAAAGCTTGTCTTTTCTGGTTCCAGCGCTTTACCCCTTATTTTTTCTATGAATAAAATCAATAGATGCCCTCCATCTAAAATAGGAATAGGGAGAAGATTAAACAATCCTAAAAATACACTTAAAATTGCCGTAAAATATAATAGGTTTAAAAAGCCTAGTTTTGCTGCTTCTCCGGTCATTTGAGCTATACCTAAAGGTCCGGCTATCTCCAGAGGGACTTTTCCAGTAATCATTTCTATTGTATTAGAAAATATTAGTCTTATAATACTTCCCGTTGCAATTAAGCCCTTATAAAAAGCTGAAAAAATATTAATCTTTTTGGTAGATATTTCAAAGGTAATTCCGATTAACCCTTTTTTATAATTATCATCGTATTTAGGAATTACAAAAACATTAATATTTTCCCCTCCCCTATCTAAGGTTATTTGTAATTCTTCTCCTGAACTTCTATTTATGATATTTGCAATTCTATCGGGATCTTCATTTTTTATCGAATCAATTGCAATAATTTTATCTCCGGAAAGTATGCCCGCATGTTCAGCCGGGCTATTTTCAATAACCGTCGATATACCATTGGTAACTACCGGTATTCCATTTATAAAAAATATAAAACTAAATATAACAACTGCGGTTACAATATTCATAAAAGGACCTAAAGCCACTATTAATGCTCTAATACCTAATGTTTTCTTATCAAATCTTTGTTTTTCGGACACCTCTTCTGATGTTTCTTTAGCATCTTCTTGCCCTGTTTCCCCAGCCATTTTTACATAACCACCGAGAGGGATCAAGCAGATTAGATATTCTGTTTGGTTTTTTGTAAATCCTAATATTCTTGGTCCGAAACCAAAGGCAAATTTATATACCCTTACTCCAGATAATTTAGCTGCAATAAAATGACCGAATTCATGAAAAAATATTAATATACTAAAAACAAATATAAAGGAAATTATAGTTAACATTTTTACTCCAATATGCAAAAACCTAAAGCTCTCTCCCTGGCCCAGTAGTCAGCATCCAAGATATCACTAATGTTGGGATTATACTTTGGCTTATGTTCTTTCATTGTATTTTGAATAATTAAAGGAATTGCGGAAAAGCTTATTTGACTATCTAAAAAAGCGTTTACTGCAATTTCGTTTGCTCCATTTAATACTGCTGGCATTGTTCCTCCAATCTCTAAGGCTTGATAGGCAAGTTTGATACAAGGGAATTTGTTAAAATTTGGTTTTTTGAAAGTTAGTTGACCTATTTTAGTTAATTCTAATCGTGAAAAGTTATTAATAGTCCTATTAGGATAAAATAGTGCGTACTGTATAGGGATCTTCATGTCATGTTCACTTATTTGAGCCAGAATAGTACCATCTATAAATTGAACCATTGAGTGTATATAGCTTTGAGGATGGATTACGATTTCTATTTTATTTACCGGTATATTAAAAAACCATTTTGCTTCAATTACTTCTAATCCTTTATTCATTAAGGTAGCTGAATCAATGGTAACCTTTTTCCCCATTTTCCAGGTGGGATGATTTAGCGCGTCTTCAATTGAAACATTTTTTAAAGCAGTTTCGGTGAAATCATAAAGTGCTCCTCCGGATGCAGTTAAAATAATTTTTTCGATACAGTCTTTTTGTTCATTCTTTAGACACTGTAAAATTGCACTATGCTCACTATCTATAGGTAATATTTTTGCATTTCTTAACTTTGCTTCGTTAACTAATAATTCACCAGCTGCTACCATCGCTTCTTTGCTGGCTAAAGCTATTTTTTTTCCTTTTTTCACTGCTTCAAAAGTAGGTATAAGAGATGCTATCCCGGTTATAGCAACCACAATAATATCGGCTTCTTCTAAGGTTGATATTTTTACTAATCCTTCGGTCCCCCATAATAATTTAATATCACTCGAGTTATCTAAATCCTTCTTTAATTTCCTGACGGTATATTCATTTTTAACTACTGCTACTTTAGGCCTAAATAAACTTATCTGCTCCTTAAGTGAAGCCGTATTTTCCCAACCGCTTAGACCTACTACTTCAAATTCATTTGAATATTTTCGTATTACTTCTAAGGTTTGCTGTCCTATCGAGCCTGTTGAACCTAATATAGCTACTTTTTTTCTCATAATTAGATCTCGTACTTTCAAAAATATTTATTAATTTAACTGTATCATACAAACCCAACCCATACATCAAAAGCAATACTATATACAAAAAAATTTTAAGTTTTGAATTATGGTTTTTCGTTTTACGCTTTAAGTTTTTAGCATTTGTGATTTTTCCTATACGCTAAACGCTATACGCTCCACGCCAAGTTTATTCACTATTGACTAATTTAAAATTAACAAAGTTATATAATAATAGAATATAGGAGCTGTAAATATTAGACTATCAAGACTGTCTAATATTCCTCCATGACCGGGAATTAGAGTCCCTGAATCTTTAATTCCTGAACCTCTTTTTAATACGGATTCAAATAAGTCGCCCAATTGTGCTATTATTGATATAATCAAACCGAGAGAAAGCAATTCATTAAAAGTTAAATCTAACCAGTTTTTTAAGGCAAATGTGCTAGCGATACTAAATATAATTCCTCCAATTGATCCTTCAATAGTTTTTTTAGGGCTTATTTTAGGAAATATTTTATTTTTACCAAATTTAGTGCCAACAAGATAAGCTCCAGTATCATTAGCCCAGGTAATAATTAATAGAGAAATAAGATAATAATTTCCATTGGGTAAATCTTTTATTTTTAGCACAAAGGATAATAAATATCCTAAATAAATGCCTCCAAAAATTGTAATGGATGTATCGGCTAATACCTTAGAATAATCTTTTTTAAATAGTTGAAAAATAAAAGTTAGTATAATAAAAAAAGTAATAATTATATTTTCAATATAGTAATTCAAGCAATAAAGATCATAAACTGTTATAATAATGAAGTAAAACGTTAGTACGCTGCCTAATATATATGATGGTCTATATCCACCTTTGTGGGCCATGCTATATAATTCTTTCAACCCCAACAAAGCTATTATTATAATAATTATGAAAAAGGGGAATCCTTTCCAAAATATGGTCAAGAAAGATAAAAAAATCCCTATAATAATTGTGGCAGTTCTCTTTAAAAAATTATTGTATTTTTCCTCCATATTTTCTCACTCTTTTTTGGAAATTTTTTATTGCTTCTATTAAATTATTTTTATCAAAATCGGGCCAAAAAACAGGAGTTACCCAAAGTTCAGTATAAGCTATCTGCCAGATCATAAAATTGCTAATCCTCATTTCGCCTGCTGTTCTAATTAGTAGATCGGGGTCAGGAAGATTATGGGTATATAAATTATCTCTGATAGTGTTTTCGTTAATTTCTTCAATATTTAACTTTTTTTCTACTATTTTTATTGTTATCGCTTTTAGTGCATCAATAATTTCAGCTCTTCCGCCATAGTTAATAGCGATATTTAAAATAAGTTTATTGTTCTTCTTGGTAGATTCAAATAATTCATTCATCTTTTCATTAAGCGAGTCAGGTAGATCGTTTAGTCTTCCTATAAAATTTATTTTTATATTATCTTTAATTAGGTTTGCCTTTTCTTTACTCAAAACTCTTTCAAATAATTTTAGTAGATACATTACTTCGTTTTTAGGACGTTTCCAATTTTCCGTAGAAAAAGCAAAAAGCGTTAATATTGGAATGTTAAAATGTATGCAGTTTGCTATCACTCTTTTGACCGCTTTTGCCCCTTCTCTGTGCCCTACGCTTCGAGGTAATCCCTTTTTTTCTGCCCACCGGCCATTTCCATCCATTATTATAGCCAGGTGTTGAGGTAATTCATTCTTATCAAATAAATCATTTTTAATATTTTTACAATTACTAATAATTATCACCTATAAAAAAACCCCCTTAAAAATATATTAACTAAAAATAGATTAACATATTTTAAAATGTGAAGGGGGTTATATTTTTTTATTCCTTTATTATTGCTTCACTTGGACAAGCATCGGCACAAGCTCCGCAATCTGTACACTTATTTTTATCAATTACATAAGTTTCTTCTCCTTCAGAAATTGCTTCTTCAGGACATTCATCAGTACATATGCCGCATTTGATGCATTCATCAGTAATTTTATAAGCCATTCAAGATCCCCTTTCTTTATTATATGATTTAAAAACGATTTTTTATACTTCCATAATTTCTTTTTCTTTAAGCTCTAATAATTTATCAATACTTTTTATATGTTCATCTGTTAATATTTGAACTTCATTTTGATACTTTTTACTTTCATCTTCTGAAATATTGCTTTCCTTCTCCTCTTTTTTTATTGAATCATTCACTTCTCTTCTTATGTTTCTTGTGCTTATTTTTCCATTTTCTGCTTCTTTTTTTACCAGTTTTACTAACTCTTTTCTTCTTTCTTCGTTTAGTGGTGGTATGGTAAGTCGAATAATATTACCATCAATAGATGGAACTAATCCTAAATCAGATTTCCATATAGCTTTTTCAATTTCAGAAAGATAATTTTTATCCCAGGGTTGAATAACTATTAAATTTGATTCTGGAATAGAAATATTTGCTATTTGTTTTAGAGGAGTTAATGTACCATAATAGGATATTTTTATCCGATCTACTAAGTTTGAAGAAGCTCTTCCTGTTCTTATATGAGCAAATTCATCTTTTAATGCTGTAATTGTTTTTTCCATTCTAATCTTTGTTCCATCTAATAAATCCTGCAGCATTTCTATTCCCCCTTCACTATTGTCCCTATTTTTTCACCAAATACAACTCTTCTAATATTTCCAATAGTATTAAAATTAAAAACGATCACTGGAATATTATTTTCCATGCATAAAGAAATGGAGGTTGCATCCATAACCTTTAGGCCTTTATTTAAAAACTCGAGAAACCCTAAACTATTAAATTTTATTGCTTTTGAATTTTTTAATGGGTCGGATTCATATATACCATCAACTTTTGTAGCTTTAAGAATTGCTTCTGCATTTAGCTCAATTGCCCTTAAGGCAGCAGCAGTATCTGTGGTAAAGTAAGGATTCCCTGTTCCAGCAGCTAAAATTACTACTCTATTTTTTTCTAAATGTCTAATTGCTCTCCTTCTGATATAGGGTTCTGCAATTGCTTTCATTTCGATTGCAGTTTGTACTCTTGTTTCAATATCTAATTTTTCTAAAGAATCTTGAAGGGCTAAAGCATTAATTATAGTCGCTAACATGCCCATATAATCAGCCGAAACTCGATTTATACCTTTTTCACTCCCCTCTTGACCTCTAAAGATATTTCCCCCCCCCATTACGATGGCTATTTGTACTCCAAATTCTCTTATTTCTGCAATTTCTTTAGAAATAAAATTGATCTTTTGTATGTCAATACCATAACCTTTTTCTCCTGAGAGTGATTCCCCACCTAGTTTTAAGAGAATTCTCTTATATGTAGGCTTTTTCATAATTATTTACCCTTTACCGCACTAATTAGTTTACTGCGGGCACGATGCATCGTGCCCCTACATATTATTACATTACTATTTTCTTCACGAGAAATGGATTGTTCTGGCTTCTGGCTCCTGAATTCTATCTTCTTTGCTATACGGTATACTATATACTAATTTTAGATTTCCTCGCCAAGTTGAAATCTGGCAAATCTTTTAATTACGATATTTTCACCTAATTTAGCAATTAACTCTAGCGATAATTGATTAATATTCTTGCTATTATCTTTAATGAATATCTGTTCCTTTAAACAGTTTTCCTTGAAATATTTTTCTAATTTACCTTCCACAATTTTTTCAATAATCGGAGCAGGTTTGTCTGCTTTTTCTACTTGCGCATAAAATATCTCTTTTTCTTTGTTAATTATACTGTTTGGAACATCTTCTCTGGAAATATATTTAGGATTTGAGGCTGCGATTTGCATAGCTATATCTTTCACGAATTCTTTAAACTCCTTAGTATTGGCAACAAAATCTGTTTCACAATTTATCTCGACTAAAACTCCTATTTTACCATACAAATGAATGTAGGATTCTACTTTTCCATTTAGTGCTTGCCGATTAAATTTTGAAGAAGCTGCTTCTATTCCCTTTTTACGTAAATATTCAATTGCTTTTTCCGGGTCTCCCTCAGTTGCTTTTAAAGCATTCTTGCAATCCATCATTCCGGCACTTGTTTTTTTCCGTAATTCCTTAACCATCTGGGCATTAATATTCATCCATATCTCCTTGTTTAGTTTATATATATTATGCTTTGAACCATTTCAGTTTATTTTTCAATAGTTGATTTCTTTCCTTCAAGAACTGCATCAGCTATAACTGAAGAAATTAGTTTTACCGCCCTTATCGCATCATCATTCCCCGGAATCACATAATCAATTTCTTCCGGATTACAATTTGTATCCACAATTGCTACTATGGGAATAGAAAGTTTAATGGCTTCAGCAACTGCAATCCTCTCTTTTTTGGGGTCTACTATGAATATTGCAGCTGGAAGTTCTTCCATATCTTTGATTCCGGTTAATATCTTTTCAAGTTTTTCTTTTTCTCTTTTTAAGCTTATTACTTCTTTTTTAGGAAGAACTTCAAACATTTTATTGGTTTCCATTTCTTCCAATTCATGAAACCTTTTTACTCTTTTCCTGATCGTATCGAAATTAGTTAAAATTCCACCTAACCATCTATAATTTATATAAAACATACCACATCTCTCAGCTTCATTTTTAATTGCTTCCTGAGCTTGCTTTTTTGTTCCTACAAATAGTACATTACCACCATTGCTGGATATTTCTCTTATAAAATCATATGCTATCTCAACTAACTTTACAGTCTGTTGAAGATCTATAATATAAATATTATTTCTTTCTGTAAAAATATATGGCTTCATCTTGGGATCCCATCGGCGCATTTGGTGACCAAAATGCACCCCTGCTTCTAACAATTGTTTCATTGAAATTACACTCATCTACCATCCTCCAATTTTCATTTTTATAATCTCATAATTCTATTTTTTATTATCATTCTAAAATTAGGATAAGTCGTTATAATTTATATATAACAAGCCCATAAAATCAAAAATAGTATAACACAGTTTTTTTTCTAAATCAAGAAAATTAAATACAGTATTTCGTATATCGTATATCGTATTTCGTACCAAATACAGTAATAAGTAATAGGTAATGAGTAAT
>MEYH01000090.1:22427-60974 GCA_001773955.1 Candidatus Sediminicultor quintus
ACAGGTTACTTATCACTTGTTACACATTACATCACTTATTGGTGAATTACAAAATATATCTGCTTAAATCTTCGTTTTTTACGATACTTTGTAATTTTTTCTTTACATATCTTTTATCAATAATAATTTGCTTATTTTTAGAACTGGGAGCATTAAAAGAAATATCTTCCAATAATTTTTCTAAAACAGTATACAATCTTCTTGCTCCAATATTTTCTGTCTGTTCGTTTACCAAAAAAGAAGTTTCAGCAATCTCGTCAATAGCATTATCTGTAATTTCTATTTTCAAATCTTCGGTAGCAAGTAAGGCTATATATTGTTTTATCAGTGAATTACGGGGTTCAGTTAATATTCTTTTTAAATCTCCTTTATTTAAAATATTTAATTCAACCCTAATAGGGAAACGCCCTTGTAATTCAGGTATTAAATCAGAAGGCTTTGAAGTGGTAAAAGCACCGGCAGCTATAAATAAAATATGGTCGGTCTTAATTGCTCCATATTTAGTCATAACTGTTGAACCTTCAATAATAGGCAATATATCTCTTTGAACTCCTCCTCTGGATACATCTGGTCCGTATGATTTTTCTTGCGTAGCAATTTTATCGATTTCATCGATAAAAACAATCCCTAAATTTTCCACTTTATCAACAGCATCTCGAATTACTTCATCCATATCTATTAACTTTTGAGTTTCAGTATAGAGTAATATTTTACGAGCCTCTGCGATTGTAACTTTTTGTTTTTTCCTTTTTTGGGGGAACATTCTGCCTAGAATGTCTTTAAAATTGATTCCCATTCCTTCTATCCCTGAGTTAGAAAAAATTTCTACTGTAGGCTGAATGTTTTCCTCAACTTCGATTTCAATTAATCTATTTTCCAGCTCACCTTTTTCTAATTTATCTTTAAACTTTTTTCTAGTCCTTTCAAATCTTTCTTCTCTTTCATCTTTATTTTTTAAAATATCAAAAGATTCTTTCTTTTCTTCTTCTTCTTCAATTCCAGAAGAAAATGGACCATCTAAAAAATTTGTTTTTTGTTCTTTTCTTTTGGTTGATACAGGGAATAAATAATCTACTATTTTTTCATCGACTAACTGTTTTGCTTTATCTTCAACCTTACTGGCCCATTCTTTACGAACCAATTGAACACTTACTTCTGTTATATCTCTGATTATGGAATCTACATCTCTTCCTACATAACCTACTTCGGTAAATTTTGTTGCTTCAACTTTTACAAAAGGGGCTTTAACTAATTTTGCTAATCTCCTTGCAATTTCTGTTTTTCCAACTCCGGTAGGCCCAATCATTATGATATTTTTTGGGGTCACTTCATCTATTAATTCCGGGGGTAATTTCTGTCTTCTGATTCTATTTCGTAAAGCAATAGCAACTGCTTTTTTGGCATTTTCTTGCCCAATTATATATTGATCAAGTTCGGAAACAATTTGTGAAGGGGTTAGATCGTTAATCAATTATGGTTCCTCCATTCTTTTCTATTTTAATTTTTCTACTGTTATTTTATCATTAGTATAGATACAAATTGAAGCTGCAATTTGTAATGATTCTAAAGCTATTTCGTAGGCAGAGAGATTTGAATATTTAACCAAAGCCTTTGCGGCCGCCAATGCATAAGGACCACCTGATCCGATAGCAGCGATATTATCATCCGGTTCTATTATATCACCAGTTCCGGAAACTATAAATATATGCTCTTTGTCCGCAACAATTAATATCGCCTCTAATTTTCTTAATATTTTATCAGTTCGCCACTCTTTAGCTAAAGAAATAACTGCTTTAGGTAAATTTCCATGAAGTTCTTCTATTTTATTTTCAAATTTTTCAAATAAAGTTATGGCATCTGCACTCGCTCCGGCAAATCCGGTAAGAACTTTATCATCATAAATTTTTCGAATCTTTTTAGTATTATTTTTCATAATAGTATTTCCCATACTTATCTGGCCATCACCAGAAATAGCGACTTCGCCTTTATGTTTTATCGCTAAAATTGTAGTTCCTTTAAACATTTTTTATTTCCTTTCCTTTTAAATTTTTAACATTAAGGCCTGGGATGAGATTTTTTATAAATTATTTTTAATCTTTCTTTGGTAATATGCGTGTATATTTGAGTAGTAGATAAACTCTCATGCCCTAAAAGTTCCTGAACAGAACGTAAGTCCGCCCCACCCCCTAAAAGATGTGTAGCGAATGAATGCCTTAAAACATGTGGACTGACCTTTTTATTTAAATCAGCTATTTTCATATATTTGATAATAATTCTACGTATACTTCTTGCTGACAGTCTTCCTCCAAAACGATTTAATAAAAAGGCATTTAGGTCAATTTTAATTATAGGTACATTTTTTATAAACAAACTTCTGCTGGTTATATATTCTTGTATTGCCCTTATACTCGGATTGCCTAAAGGAAGAATTCTTTCCTTTGAACCCTTTCCAAATACTCTAACAGTTTTTTCATACAGGTCTATATCGGGAACATCTAAATTCACCAGTTCTCCAACCCTCATCCCGGTGCCATAAAGTATTTCAAGTATTGCCCTGTCTCTAATTCCAAGTATTGTATTCCCAGGCGGCGTTTCGATAAGTTTATTAATTTCTTGTAAGTATAAAAAACAGGGTAACTTCTTGTCTATCTTAGGTGTTATTAAATTGATAGTCGGATTAATTTTTACTATTCCTTCTCTTGATATAAATTTAAAGAAAGACCGGATTGTAGATATTTTTCGGCAAATACTTCTTGTTGAATAATCACGCTTCTTTAAATATACAATATATTTTCGCATAATACTACGATCGATACATTGTATGTTATTTTTCTTTAATATTTTACGATCCTCTAAATAATTTAACAACTGTAATAAATCATTTTTATAGGATATAATAGTATTATTGGAGTAATTTTTTTCATTCTTTAGAAAAGAAATATAAGAATTTAGGTGTTCCTTCAAATTTAAAAAACCCCTCCTTCTTTTTATTTTTTATCCTCTTTAATAACATCCTTATAGTTACAAGCGGAATTACTACATTTATGATAAAAACCGTTTTTTTTGTCTTTCATTATTACCAAGATATGATTACATTGGGGGCACTTTTTATCAACCGGCTTATTCCAGGTCACAAAAGAGCATTTCGGATAATTGCTACACCCGTAGAATGTCCTTCCTTTTTTAGTTTTTTTTCTAATAATCTCTCCCGAACATCCTTCTACCGGACAAGATACGCCAATTTTATCCAAAAAAGGCTTGGTGATTTTACAATCGGGAAACTTTGAACAAGCTAAAAATTTACCAAAACGCCCATTTTTTATCAACATCTTACTGCCACATTTAGCACATATTTCATCGCTAAATACTATTGGCATTTCAATTTTTTGCGCCTGACTCCCTTTTACCAAATCATTGGAAAATGCCTTGTAAAATTCATCTAAAACATTTTCCCATTTTTTTTTATCAGATTCGATTTCATCGAGCTGTTTTTCCATTTTTGCAGTGAAAGCAATATTTATAATATCGGAAAAATATTGAATTAAAAAAGAGTTCACGGTTATTCCCAATTCTGTAGGTCTAAAATTTTTATTTACTTTTTCCACATATGTCCGATATTGTAAGGTGCTTATAGTCGGTACATATGTACTGGGTCGTCCTATCCCTTCTTTTTCTAATCTTTTTACCAAGCTGGCTTCTGTGTATCTGGGAGGGGGTTTGGTAAAAGATTGATTTGCCTTAATTTTTAACAACTTAAGTTGATCTTTTTCTTTAAGATCAGGAATTTTATCTACATCCTGATTGTTTTGGCCATATAGAATCATATATCCTTTAAATAATATCCGATAGCCGGAAGTTCTAAAGATATAACTTCCTGATTCTATATCTATAGTAGTTTTTTCCAGATAGGCAGCTTTCATCCTGCTCGCTATAAATCTTTGCCAGATTATATTATATAATTTATATTGATCATTAGTTAGATATTTTTTAATCGATTCCGGGTGATTTAATACATATGTAGGCCTGATGGATTCATGAGCATCCTGAATCTTTATATTTTTTATTTTATTTTTTACTTCTTTCAAAT
Source organism: Candidatus Sediminicultor quintus (assembly GCA_001773955.1). Taxonomy (GTDB): domain Bacteria; phylum Atribacterota; class Phoenicimicrobiia; order Phoenicimicrobiales; family Phoenicimicrobiaceae; genus Sediminicultor; species Sediminicultor quintus. The sequence goes on from MEYH01000090.1 coordinate 26,515, forward strand.
TTTGAGATAATTTAGCAAAATCTTTGCCATAATGTTCTTCAATATATTTTTTCGCTTCACATTTTGCTTCATCAGATACTCTTATCGAGTCAGTACGCATATAGGTAATCATACCAATATTTCCTTTATTGCCCAAGGTAATACCCTCGTACAATTGTTGAGCTATGAACATAGTTTTTTTAATGGGAAAATTCAATTTATTATACGCTTCTTGCTGCAAAGTACTTGTAGTAAATGGTGGCTGCGGATTTTTCGATTCCTTCTTTTTGTTTATACTTTTAATATAGATATCCTGATTTTTTACTTCTTCACAAATTTCCGTTGCTTCTTTTTTAGTTTTAATAGTTGGTTTTTCAGAATTTATCGAGAAAAGTTTTGCCTCGAAAGGCTCCGCTTTTTCATCTTCAATTTTTTTAAACAAGGCATCTATCGTCCAATATTCTTCTATTTTAAATTTAGCTATTTCCTCTTCTCTTTCGCATATTAAATATAATGTTACAGATTGTACCCTTCCTGCACTTAATTTTTTGCCAATCTTTTTCCACAATAATGGACTAATCTTATAACCTACCAGTCTATCCAATAATCTCCTGGCCTTTTGAGAGTTTACCATATTAAGATCAATCTCTCTTGGTTTTTTAAAGGCCTGGGACACAGCTCTTTCGGTTATTTCATTAAAGATAACCCTGTTCTTCCCCTCTATAACCTTCAATTTTTGAGCAATATGCCAGGCAATGGCTTCACCTTCCCTGTCCGGATCAGTAGCTAAAAATACTTTCTCTTTACCTTTAGCGCTTTCTTCTAATTCTTTCAATACCCTTCTTTGTTTAGGAATAACCACATATTCTGGCTGAAAGTTATTTTCAATAGCTATCCCTAATTTTGTTTTGGGCAGATCAATTAAATGCCCCTTGCTCGATTTAATAATATAATCCTCACCTAATATTTTTTTTAAGGTTTTTTCTTTAGTTGGTGATTCAACTATCACTAAAAATTTAGACATTTTTTATTCCTTGTAAATTTTTTCTTATTTTTCTACTTTCCTTTTAACCGATAATATAAATCCTGTGGCCAGGAAGGTAATATTATTGCACCATAAGGACAATGTTCATCACAACAAAAGCAAGAAATACATTTCTTTCTATCCACTTCAGGAAATTTATTGGTTAAATTCATTGCCGAAACAGGACAAACTTCAATACATTTTTTACATATTTTACATTTATTATGATTTACTATCGGCTTAACCGAAGCAAAATTAAATACATGAGGGCCCGCTGTTCTTCTTATTCTTTGCAAAATACTATTATTTGGTGTTTTAAACCCAGAAATTACTTCTAATTCTCCATCAATAATTATATTGGAGATATCTGTCTCCCCTAAATTTCTTTCTTTGGCAACTTGTAATAACTCAATTGTATCAGGCTTAAGTCCCATCATGGCAGCCATAATTGAATCAAGAGAAATACCATTATCACTACTTATTATTTTATTTATTGCTCGTATCTTCCCATTGGTAGGCCCAGCACCTTCCATACCGATTATAGCATCCATAATATTTAAATCCGGAATTCTTATTTGATAAATATCTAATAAAATTTCAGCAAATTTTTTAACCGACCGAGCAAAAGTGTGTAGTTTTGCTTTTTTCCCTCCCGGAATAATACCGAACATGTTTTTTATGGCACCAGTAATAGTAGTTAAACTGTGGGTTTTGAATTTTGGAACATTAATGACATAATCTGCTTCTTTAACTATCTTGGAAATAAATAATTTTTCAATAAATTCTGACTCTATCTTTACTTCTACTATTTCCCTGGCAATATTGCCATAGCAACCGTCAGAAGCATCTAATATCCCAGTAATTTTTGCTATTTTTAAGGGGTCAAAGTGAATACTCCCAGAATTATCTCCTACGATTATTTCTTTAGATTTACATTTTTTTAATTCTTGAACAATTGCCGATATTATTCTCGGATCGGTAGTCACCCCTCTCTCCGGAGGAAATGGTCCCAGGAGATTTGGTTTTACTAAAACTTTTTTATCTTTTACTTTTTCTTTTACCCCAAATATCTCAAAAACATTTTTTATTATTTCGGATATTTCATCATTTCGTACATCACTGATTATAACTCTGGACATATCCCCTCTGTTGACTTAGATTCGTATCGAGTATCTCGTGAATCGTATCTCGTAAAGAGAATAGAAACCGAGAATCAGAATAAATTCGTATCGAGTATTTAGTAGGGGTTCGATTCATCGAACCCGTTTCGGGTCGGATAAATCCGACCCCTACATTAAAAACAAAACTTTAAACTGAAAACTGAAAACGTGTATTTAATACTAACGACTATTCACTATCGACTATTTTTATTTTTCAATCTTGATCTTTTCTCCAATTTTTCTTTCTTTTTTTGATTTTAGTCTTTCAATATTTTCTTTATGTTTAAAAATACCTAAAACTAAGATTATCGCACCAAACACAATGTATTCATAAGGTTGTTTAAACAATATTGTAAAAACAAAAATAGAAATTAGAGCGAAAATAGATGATAAAGAGGTGTATCTTGTTATTATTATAACAATCACCCAGACTGTTACTGCTAAAAGTGCTATTATCGGATTAAAAGCAAATACAACTCCAATTGTAGTAGCTATCCCTTTTCCGCCTTTAAACCCGAGGAATAAAGACCAGTCATGACCACAAATTACTGCTAACCCTGTAATAGTTAATATTAATAAATTATCAATATTGAAATGTTGTGCTAAATAGATAGAAAAAATACCTTTGCCAATATCGCCAATTACTACAAAAGAAGCTAATGAAGGTCCCAATATCCTAAGAGCATTGCTTGCACCTATATTTCCGCTTCCGTATTCTCTTATATCTACTTTCTTAAATAGTTTACCAACAATATATCCAAAAGGTATGGAACCTAAAAGATAACAGCTTATAATTATTAGAGCAATCTTCATACTGTTTCCCTTTCCTCACTTTTTCTCGCTAAATCGATAACTACAGGTGAGCCTTCAAAACCAAAGGTTTCATAAAATTTATTTTCTAAATATTTATGATAAGAAGTATACATTAATTTAGGATTGTTTACAAATAATAGAAATGTAGGTGGTTTTATCCCTGTTTGAGTAGCGTATTTAATTTTTAGGGTATTCCCCACTACATATTTTGGAGGATTTTTAGAAATAACTTCTCTTATAAAAACATTTATTGCCGAAGTGGGAATTTTTTTACTATATTGTAAGGCAACTTCTTTAATTTTTGAAATAATTTTATCCATATTATAACCTGTTATGGCAGAAGTCATTATAATGGGAGATTTTTTTAAAAAAGACAATTCATATCTTATCTCATCAATAAATAATTTTCTATCTATATTATCTTTAATTAAATCAAATTTATTCAATATTATGATGCAGGCTTTTCTTTCTTTTTGAACATAATTTGCTATTTTTTTATCTTGCATACTAACTCCCTGTGTAGAGTCCAATATCAATAACACTATATCTGAATTATGTACCGCTGTAAAAGTTCTTAATGTACTATAATATTCAACATCTTCTTTCGGTTTCGCTTTGCCTCTCAGGCCTGCGGTATCGATAAACATTAATTTTAATGAATTATGTTTAAAAATTATTTCAATAGCATCTCTGGTAGTGCCGGGATGTTCGCTGACTATTATTCTATCTTCTCCTAAAATGCGATTTAATAAACTTGATTTTCCTACATTGGGTCTTCCAATAATTGATACTTTTATAAGGTTTTCTTCTTCTTCCGATTCTATTTTTATTTCTGAAATATAAGATATTATTCTATCTAATAAATCATCAATATTTAAGCCGTGTTCTGCTGAAATAATATAGGGGTCTCCGAATCCTAATTCGTAAAACTCATATAATTTTAATTCACTTCCCTTTACATCTCCCTTGTTGGCTACCAGGATACTTGATTTATTTTTTTCTCTAATCGCTTTAGCTACTTTAAAATCATCCGGATTTATTCCCTCTTTGACATCAACCAATAATATAATTAAGTCTGCCTCTTCAATAGCTAATTCAATCTGAACAGTTATTTTTTTTTGCAGTTCTTCCCTTTTTATAAAATCCACACCTCCGGTATCTACCAGAGTAAATTGCTTTCCTTTCCATTCACATTCTGCATATATCCTATCTCTGGTAATCCCAGGTTCGTTTTCCACAATAGCGGTTCTTTTCTTAGTGATTCTATTAAATAAGGTCGATTTCCCTACATTTATTCTTCCGATAATAGCAACAATAGGTTTTCTCAAGGTAAGCACTCCCATCTTGTATAAAATACACAGTAACAAGTAATAAGTAATGAGTAATGAGCTTAAATTTCCTGAATCGTAAAAACAGTTACTTATTCATAATGTTTTTTATTTTCTTTATGGTCATTTCAGGGTTTGCGCTTTTAGATATAATTTGACCAAGCACAATTATTTCTGCTCCGGCTTTAATCACCTCAGAAATATTATCTAAATTTATCCCGCCATCGACTGCTAAGCTTATTGATTTTTTTTGATTATCTATTATTTTTCTCGCCTTTTCTATTTTAGTAGTCATCTCCGGGATAAATTTCTGCCCGCCAAAACCCGGATTAACTGTCATTAATAATAACATGTCTATTTTATTAATTAAATACTCAATAACACTTAGAGTAGTTGCCGGGTTTAGAGCAATGCCGGATTTTACATCAGACTCATTAATAGTTTGGATAAGTCGGTCAAGGTGTTTAGAAGTTTCGTAATGTACAATTATAATATCTCCACCCGCATCAACAAATGATTTAATGTGATTCTCCGGTTTTTCTACCATCAGATGAACTTCTAAGGGAAGAGAGGTTATGCTTTTAATTGATTCTACTATCCTGGGGCCAAAGGAAATATTCGGTACAAAATTTCCATCCATAATGTCTAAGTGAATTAAATCTGCTCCTCCGCTTTCTATCTTTCTTAATTCTCTTTCCAAACAGGTAAAATCTACATCTAAGATTGAGACAGCCAATTTTTTTATCATAATTATAACACCGCCTATTTATATAAATAATTGTGTATTTTAAAAACTTTGGTAATAATTAATATAGCCATAATTTACGATCAAGGCTTCTATATTGAATAGATTCAGATAAATGAGAAACTTCAATCTTCTTTGATTGTTCTAAATCAGCTATGGTTCGGGCTACTTTTAATATACGGTCATAAGCTCGAGTACTTAAATTTAACTTTTCCATAGCCTTGTAAAGTAAATTTTTAGCATTGTCATCAATATTACAATATTCTTTAATCTGTTTTTTGGTCATTTGAGCATTACAAAAAATACTGTCTTCACAATATCTTTCTCTTTGTATTTTTCTTGCTTTTTCCACTCTTTCTCTTATGGTAAAAGAGTTTTCTTCAAAATCTTTCTCCATGACTTCTCGACAATTTATCCGGGGGACTTCAATATGAATGTCAATTCGATCTAATAACGGGCCCGATATTTTTGAACGATATTTAACTATTTGAGACGAACTACAAGTGCAAACCTTAACCGGATCACCGTAAAAACCGCAAGGACAGGGATTCAGGGAAGATATCAACATAAAAGAAGAAGTATAACTAACAGAGCTAAGAGAGCGTGAAATGGTGACTATCCCGTCTTCCAGGGGTTGACGTAGAGATTCTAAAGCACTTCGGGAAAATTCCGGTAGTTCATCTAAAAATAGTACACCATTATGGGCCAGGCTAATTTCTCCTGGTTTGGGTGTCTTGCCTCCTCCGATTAATCCAACATTACTTATAGTATGATGCGGAGACCTAAACGGTCTCTCTGTAACCAAAGGGGTATCCGGTGGAAGTAAATTGGCAATACTATATAATTTAGTAATTTCTATAGATTCCTCCAGTGTTAAAGAAGGAAGGATGGTTGGAAGCCTGCGTGCCAGCATGGTTTTTCCGGAACCTGGCGGACCAATCATTATAACATTATGACTTCCAGCTGCTGCTACTTCCAAGGCTCTTTTAGCGTGTTCCTGTCCTTTGACATCAGAAAAATCTATTAGACTGTTTTCTCTTAGTCGAAAAATATCTTCTAAATCTATGGATACCGGTTCAATGGATATTTTTTTATTTAAAAATTCAATTACTTCGTAAAGTGAATTAACCGGAAATACTTTTAATTCTTTAATTATCCCTGCTTCTTTTGCGTTTGCTTGAGGAATAAGCAATTTTATTTTACCCATTTTTTTTGCCATCAAAGCAATGGGAAGCACACCATTTACAGGTTTTATACTTCCATCTAAAGATAATTCACCCATAATTAGATATTCATTTAATAGATTTGGCTTAACTTGTTTACTGGCAGCTAAAATTGCCAGAGCAATAGATAGGTCAAAAATAGGACCTTCTTTTTTGATATCCGCTGGAGCAAGATTTACCGTAATTCTCTGCATAGGAAATTCGAATTCAGTATTTTTTATGGCGGCTCTAACTCTTTCTCGTGATTCCTGAACAGCCGTATCGGGCAATCCTACGATATTGAATGAAGGCAATCCCGGATGAATATCAACTTCGATCTCTACCATAAAAGCTTCTACTCCGAATATAGCCGCACTATATAATTTGGATAACAAAAAAACACCTACTTTTTAGTGAATAGTTATTAGTATCGCGTATCGAGTATCGCGTTAAGAAAATCAGAATTCAGAAATTCTGTTTTTGCTTCTTTATCTTTTCGTTTTTCGCTATACGTTTTTTCTTTACTATATACTCGATACTGACTTAAAAGGCTGGATTATTATCCAGACAAAAAGCATTCTTGATATGTTTTAAACTTTTTACATCTTTATGGTTAGAGATGCTGACCAATATTATATCGAAACAATAATTTTTCTCCCAAAGATGGTATTTAGCTAAATAACATAAAGCATTTTTAATTATTTTTCGTTGTTTATTAAAGTTTATTGCTTCTTCAGGATATCCAAACCTATTAGAACTCCTGGTTTTTACTTCCACAAAGATGATATTTCCCTTATATTCACTGATAATATCTATTTCTCCCAAGAAGGTACGATAATTTCTCTCTTTAATTTTGTAGCCCTTTTCTTCTAAATATTTAGAAGCTATATCTTCTCCAATTTTCCCTATATTATCCATCTTCAATTATCATCTATTTTCGTATTATTATAATTGGTTATTTTCAACCTATATCACCATTACTCCTTTATAGCTTTTTCTATGTATTTCTGATGGGCCGTACTTAAGTAGTGCTTCAAGATGCTCTTTTGTTCCATAACCTTTGTTTTTTTTGAAAAGGTACTGTGGATATTTTTGGTCATATTGAATCATAATATTATCTCTATAGACTTTAGCAACTATAGAGGCAGCAGCAATCGATATACTTCTATCTTCACCTTTAATTAATGGTATCTGGAAAATATTTAGGTGAGGAATTTTAAAACCGTCCACTAATAAATAATCAGGTACTTCTTTTAAATCTAAAATAGCTTTTTTCATTGCCAAAAAAGAAGCCTGAGCGATATTTATTCTATCAATAATTTTAGCTTCTATAACACCAATTCCTACGTCTTTTGCCTTGCTTAAGATAGAATAATACAATTCTGTTCTTTTTTGTGAACTTAACTTTTTAGAATCTTTAATATAGGGAATAAACAATCGGCAGGGCAAAATTACTGCGGCAGCCACTACTGGCCCGGACAGTGAACCCCTGCCTGCTTCATCTATCCCGGCAACCAAAGAGTACCCTTCAAGTTTTAGTTGATTTTCATAGTTATAGAGATTATAAATTCTTAATCTTTCTGCATATAATCTTTCAATTTTTCTCCGATAACTACAAATTATTGTTTTTGTTATTTTTGTTTTCCTATCTTTTGCCTCGGGCACCATTTAATTATCTTTTTTCTTTAACTTTACTGGTTTTTCCAACCCTATCTCTTAAGTAATATAATTTTGCTCTTCTCGTTTTCCCTTTGGTTATAGTTAATATTTTTACAATATTCGGTGAATGCAATTGAAATACTTTTTCTATCCCAACACCTTTGGAAATTTTTCTTACTGTAAATGTTTCCTTACTTCCACCATGTTTTTTAGCGATAACTACTCCCTTAAAAACTTGTACCCGCTCTCTGGTACCTTCAATAATTTTTTGATGTACTTCCACTGTATCACCAGGTGCAAATTCGCTGTTCTCTTTTTTAGACTGTTCTTCTTCTAATTGTTTTATGTAATCTACCATAAAAATCATCCTTCCTAAATATTTTTTAAACTGTTTTCTAATGCTTTAAGTAAAGTTAACTCTCTTTTAAACAACCTTTTATTTACAAAAATTTCAGGCCTTCTAATCAAAGTTCTTAATAGAGACTGTTTCCTTCTCCATTCTTCGATTTCTTTATGATTACCCGAAAGCAATATATCCGGAACTTTAAGACCTTTAAAATCATCCGGTCTGGTATAATGAGGAAAATCAAGATATCCGTTATAAAATGAATCATTGACCATAGATTCTTCTTTTCCTAAAACTCCGGGAATCATTCTCGAAATTGCATCTACCATTAACATGGCTGGTAATTCTCCTCCGCTAACTACAAAGTTACCGATTGATACTTCCTCTGCATCGAGAAGCTGAGGTATCCGTTCATCTATGCCCTCATATCGACCGCAAATGATTAATAATCTATTTTCTTTCGACAAATCTTTAGCCATCCCCTGGTTAAAAATCTTCCCCTGTGCCGAAGTGATTATAATTTTTAAAGGTAATGGAGATTTGTTTTTTTTTATCACCTCTACCGCATCCCAAATTGGTTGAGGTTTTAAAACCATACCAGGCCCTCCGCCATAAGAATAATCATCTACAGTCTTATGTTTGTCCAGAGTAAAATCTCTAAGGTCAATTAGATTTATTTTGATCAGTCCTTTTTCTTGAGCCTTATTCAATATGCTTTCGGAAAAAGGGCTTTTAAACATATTGGTAAAAATAGTTAATATATTAATTTCTAAACAATCATTTATCATATTAATCCATCTACCATGTTTATGGTAATTCGTTTTTTTTCTAAATTAACATTCTTTACAACTTCACGAATAGCCGGGATAAACAATTCTTTTATATTTTTTCCTTTAACTATATATACATCATTGCTTCCCGTACTTATCACATTTTCTACTTTTCCCAGAAAAACATTATTTTCGGTATACACTTCAAGTCCAATTATCTCAAAGATAAAATAAGTGTTTTTGGGTAGTTTCACAGCATTTTTTCTTTCAACTTCAAGAAAAGACCCTACTATTGTTTTGGCTTCTTTGATATTTTCTATATCCTTTAATTTTAAAATAACCATATCTTTTTTTATTCTTATCTTCTCTATATTTAATATTGTTTGGCAATTGTTATTTCTTAAAAAAACGGAAACTATGTTTTTAAATCTGTCGATTGAATCGGTAAGGGGCAAAACTTTAACTTCACCTTTATTGCCCTGGGTAGAAACTACTTTACCAATTATAATAAATTCTTGATTCAATAAAATTTCTCCTTAATGCTAATTAGTATATAGTATATCGTATATAGTATATAGTAAAGAGATAAAAAGATAGAAATAAGAAGATATAAATTAATATATCACCTATCGCATTTCGCGTGAAAATAAATATAAATTATTAAATATCATTGCGGGGCGAAGTCGTAGTAATCTAATTAAGATTGCTTCTAAAAACCGAGAACTGAAAACGTTTATTTCATACTAACGACTATTCACTATTCACTAACGACTAATACACTAACGACTAATTTTAATCGACAATTTCGATAACCGCTCGCTTATCATCCTTCTGCGCAGCAGCATTTACTATAGTTCTTATTGACTTTATATTTCTGCCTTGCTTTCCTATTACTTTACCTATGTCATTAGGATCAACCTTTATTTCAAATATCGATGCTTTTTCACCGATAATTTCATTTATCTCTACCTGGTTTGGATTGTCTACTATCCCTTTTATAATTAATTCAATAAGTTCTCTCAAAATAATCTCCTTGGGTCTTATCTATTTTTTCAATATTCCTTCTTTCTTAAATAAATCTTTTATTGTTACTGAAAGTTGAGCACCCTTTTCGATCCATTTTAAACTTGCCTCCTGGTCAATCTTAAGAACATAAGGATCAGAAAGTGGTTGATAATATCCTAATTGTTCTATAAATTTAGCATTACAAGCTCTCCTCGAATCGATTACCACTACTTTGTAAAAAGGTTTTTTCTTGCCACCTTCTCTTCTAAGTTTAATTTTCACTGACATTAATTTTGCCTCCATTCTGTTATTTATATTTTTTATTTTTCTGTATCTTTATATATATCTTTTATTTTCTTTTATTCTTTGGCTTTTGTAGGGGCACGATGCATCGTGCCCCTACAAATTAACCGTTGCATTTTTAATGACTAATTTAATTAAAAGAAAAGTTTTTTAGTTTTGGTCCCTTTTTAAACATTTCTTTTATCTGGTAAAATTGTTTGAGCAATCTGTTTATATCAGAAAGCTGTGTTCCACTGCCCCTGGATATTCTTTTCCTTCTGCTGCCATTTATTATAGAAGGATTTTCTTTTTCTTCAACAGTCATAGAACTTATAATAGCTTCAATTTTCTTTAGTTCACCCTCTCTATCTCCTAATTTTGCAACATCTATTCTATTTTTTAAATTATTAAATCCTGGAACCATATCCATAATCTGATCTACTGAACCAATATTTTTCATTTTTTTTAGCTGCAAATAAAAATCATTTAAATCAAAATTGTGGCCTTTCATCTTTTTGTCTAATTTTTCTAATTCATCCTTACTGTAAGCAGTTTCAACTTTTTCTATTAGTGTTAAGACATCACCCATACCCAATATCCGGGAAGCCATTCTTTCTGGATAAAAAGGTTCAAAGTTATCAACCTTTTCGCCTATACCTATAAACTTAATAGGTATTCCTAAAACCTTTTTCAAGGAGAAAGCTACTCCCCCCCGAGTGTCACCATCCAATTTGGTCAGAATAATTCCGCTTACTTTTATTTTATCACAAAACACTTTGGCGGAATTTACCGCATCCTGTCCGGCCATAGCATCTACTATCAATAATTTTTCCTGAAGAGGAATATTTTCATTAATCTCTTGTAATTCATTCATTAGTTTATCATCAATATGTAATCTTCCGGCAGTGTCGATAATTAAGATATCGTTATTTTTTTTAGATGAATATTTTATGGCAGCTTTAACAATATTTACTACACTTTCGTTTTTACCCATGGAAAAAACCGGTAAATTTGATTTTTCACCTAATACCTGAAGTTGTTCGATGGCTGCCGGTCTGTATGTATCTGTTGCTATTAAAAGCGGTAGATGCCCTTTTTTTCTAAAGTAATTAGCTAATTTTACGGCTGTTGTTGTTTTACCGGTTCCCTGCAATCCCACTAACATTATAATAGTAGGAGGGGCAGGGCTGATGCTAAGGTCATTTTGTTTGCACCCCAATACCAAAGTTATCTCTCCATTTACAATCTTTATAATTTGTTGAGTGGGTGACAGGCTTTCGGAAATCTTTTCCTGTTGTATTTTATCATGCAAACTATCAATAAATTCTTTTACCACTTTGTAATTTACATCTGCTTCTAAAAGGGCTATGCGAATTTCATGAAGACAATTTTTTATATCATATTCATTTAATTTTCCCTTGTTTTTTATTTTTTTAAATATTGTCTGAAATTTATCAGTAAGGCTGGCAAACATAAAAAAATAACTCCTCTTAACTTCAGTTTATCTATTAACTTTCAATTCCGAAAAAATACCTTTATAAGTATATAGAAAATTATCTTTAGTGTCAATCAAGAAGAGCTTCAACAAATTTATCAGCTTTAAAATCATACAAATTATTTAATTTTTCTCCACAGCTAATTAATTTAACCGGGATACTTAACTCTTTTTTTATGGCAATTACTATTCCTCCCTTGGCTGTTCCGTCCATTTTAGTAAGGGCAATTCCGGTAACTCCTAAAGATTTGTTAAAAAATTCTGCTTGAGCTATAGCATTCTGTCCCATGGTAGCATCAATAGTTTGTAATACCTCTAATGAGCAATCATTAGCCTCTTTTTGGATTACCCTTTTTATCTTTTCCAATTCATTCATTAAATTTCTCTTAGTATGAAGTCTTCCGGCAGTATCGATAATAACAATATTCTTTTTTCGGGCACGAGCTGCACTGATCCCATCATATACGACCGAAGCCGGGTCAGCACCTTCTTTGGTATTTATCACCTCTGCTCCTACTTTACAGGCTAAAATCTTAAGCTGCTGTATTGCTGCTGCTCTAAAGGTATCGGCAGGAACCATGATTATATCATTATTTATATTTATTAAACGATAAGCAATCTTACCCGCTATTGAAGTTTTTCCTGAACCATTTACTCCTACCAGCATGATTATATTTAATCTATTTTCATTAATCTTAATATCAGTTGCAGTTGAATTTAAGATACCTATCAGGATAACCTTTAATTTCTCTTTAAAAAATATAAAGTTATTTTCCTTATATTCTCTAAAATTAATCTGCTGAAATTCATTCATTATCTCTGCAGTGGCGGAGATTCCTAAGTCAGATAATATTAATAACTCTTCTAATTTTTCTAAAAAATCTATTTTATCTTTAGAATTACTAAATAAAAATCCTAAATTATTAGCAAACTCTTCCCTCGTTTTATATAGCCCTTCTTTAAATTGGGAAAATATATTTTTTATATTCATGATTTTTATTATCCATTTTGACTTATTTTTCAAATTTTACCGAAACTAATTTTGAGATACCTGATTCTTCCATGGTTATACCATATAATGTATCTGCTGCTTCCATCGTTGTTTTTTGATGGGTAATAAGAACCAATTGCGTGTGATTTAAATCTTCCCCCTTTAATATATGGGTAAGTTTTTCAGCATTTACTTCATCTAAAGATGTATCTATTTCATCAAAAAGACAAAAAGGGCTGGGATTTGCTTTCCACAAAGCCATTAAAAGTGCTATAGCAGTTAAGGCTTTTTCACCGGAGGATAACAATTCGATGTTTTGCGTTTTTTTCCCGGGAGGACGGGCAATTATATCTATTCCGGAGTTTAATATATCTTCTTCAGATTCGATAATTAATCTCCCTTCTCCACCGGAAAAAATTTTTTTAAATATATCATTAAAGTAGGTTTTTACCTGATTAAAGGTTTTTTTAAATCTTTCTGTAGCAATTTGATCAATTTCTAAAATCGTTATTTCCATAATTTTTTTTGCCTTACATATCTCGTCGTATTTTTCGCTAAGAGAATTATAACGCTGCAACTGATTGTGGTATCTATTTTCTGCCTCAAAGTTTATCTGTCCCACTTTTATGATGTTGTCTCTTAAAATGTCTATCTTTTGGTTAGCTTCTTTTTGTGAACCAGATATGTTTTTGTATAATTCTAATTTTTCCAGCGATAAGTTATAATTTTTATTTACTTCCTCCCCAATGTTAACGTGTTTTTCCCGATATTGAACCTCTAATATTTCTTCTCTATGTTGGTTGTCTTTGATTGATTCGTACGTTTTTTGTTGGTTTATCTTATCCTGTTGTAGATTTTTTAATAGATTGGATTTTCTTTGCAGAATCTCTCCTATCTCCTCTGCTTTCTTGAAAACAGAAGGATTTTCTTTGTTCAACCTGTTTATTTGAATTTTATATTCATTTATATTTTTTGATATATCAGCGAGTTTTTCATTATATTCTTTTAAAGTACTTCTTTTTCCTTTTAAATCGACTGAATGCTCATCTTTGTATTGAGAAATATTATCAGCCTTCTCTTTTATACTAATTAGTTTTTCTTTATTTATTATAATAATATTTTTTAAGTTATTTATGTCTCGGGAAAGATTGTTTATACGGTTGTTCCCTCTGGTAACAATTTGATTAATTATTTTTACAGAATGACTAATATTTTTGTTATATTCAGAAAGAGTGTTGTAATATTTTTCCAAGATACGCAATTTCCCAGAAATTTTTTTTCTTTCCTCCAAAATGTTATTTTCTTCGATTAAAAGATTTTTTAAGCCATCTTTTTGTTCATTTAGCGAAACAGTTGCCTTGTTCAAATTATTTATACTGTCCGTTACCTTTTTTTCATTCTCTCGTAATAGTCTTTTTATATCCTGGTTTTCTTTCCATAGGGAATTATAAATATTGTTATTTTTTTCTATAAAATTATTATTTCTTTCAATTTTAATTTTTAGAGTTTTTATCTCTTCTTCATATTTTTCAATCTCTTTTTCTACATAATAAAAACTCTCTTGAGAATTCTCTGAATTTGTTGAGGTTGAATAAATATCTACGGAGCCATCCATATTTATTACCATCCCATTTAGTGAAATAATTTTATATTTCCCTAAGTACTTATTAGAAATATCAAGGGCAGTCTTTATATCTTCAACTATTAATACATTGCCCAACAAAACTTTAAATAAATTCTGGTATTTTTGGGAGTAATCAATCAATTCGTGGGCAAACCCACAAATATTATTGTTTTTAATTTCACCCTGGTTACCAGGAAGTGTTTTTATATTTTTGATTAAATCCAGGGGGATTATCTTTAGTTTTTCTAATTCGTTTTCCGATAAGAAATTAATTATATTCAAAGCATATGAAATATCGCTCACTACAATTGAGTTAAAACTTTCTCTTAAAGCAATCTTCATAATTTTCTCATATTTTGAAGGAATATTATCAATGAATTTTATGATTTTTTCACAAGGGTCATCTGGATATTTTTGGCAGTATTTGGAGTAAAATACCTCTACCTTTTGTTCGTTCTTCTTCCTGTTAGTCTCAATTGATTTTCTTAAAATATTTTTCCTTTCTTCTTTTAAGATAATTACATGCCTATCTTTTTCCACTTCTGCCTGTAATTCTTTTAAGATATTTTCAATCTCTTTTATTTTCTCTTCGTTTGATTTGAGATTTGTCTCATCTTCGATTTTTCTGCTTTCTCTTGCGATTTTTTGATAATCACTCTCTTTTGTCACCATATTTTCTAATTGATTTTCAAGTAATACCCTTTTTTTTCTAATTTTGTCTAAATTTATATTTATGATATTGAAGGTAGTGCTATATCTTATTTTTGCTTCCTTTAAAAACAATTCCTTTTCCGAAATTATTTTTAATACCTTTCTCGAATTAATCTCTAAAACATTAAGCGACCCAGCAAGTTTAGAAATAGTATTAGTATCTTTAATTGAATAAATAAGTTTTTTATTAAAGCTTTCTATTTTTTTGTCTATCTCCAGAATATTCAAACTTACTGCTTTTTTATTTTGCTCACCAATAACTATTTTTTGAGTAATATTATCAGCATCTTTATTTAAGTCATACAGCCTTTTTTCAACATCACTTTTCTTTTGTAACATTAAATTCAATTCGCTCTGAATTATTTTTTTTCTATTATCTAGTTCGTAATTATCATATTTATATTTCTCTTGTTCTTTGCTTAAATTATCTAACTCTATACTTAATGAGTTAATTGCTGTTTCTTCTTCTTTAATTTTTTTTATAATCTTATTTTTTTCTTTTTCGTATTCTTCTAAATTTATTTTTATTTTAGATAAATTTGTTCTGCATAAATTATATTTTTGATAGATTAAAAATAATTCCAAATTTTTAATCTCTTCTTGACTTATTTTATAACTATTTAAATGTTCTGCTTCTTCTTCCAAAATTAGTAATTGATTTTTTATTTCAGAAATTATATTTTCAATCTTATCTAAATTATTATTGGTTTCCCCTATTTTATCCAAAGTTTTTTTCTTTTCATGTCTATATTTAGAAATAGAAGCAGCTTCTTCAAATAAATAACGTCTTTCAGGTGGTTTTGCACTTAAAATAAGATCTACTTCGCCCTGAGCAATGATGGAATAGGTATTTTTACTCAATCCTGTATTCATAAATAATTCTTGAATCTCTTTCAATTTACAAGGAATTCCATTAATAAAACTTTCGGTCTCTCCGGAACGATAAATTCTTCTTTTAATATTTATTTCTTCCCAATCTAACGGGAGAAGCTTTTCATAATTATTGACAGTTAACGAAACTTCCGCTAAGTTTAAAGGTTTTTCTTGGTGATTCCCTGAAAAAATAATATCGGTTAGCTGTTTTCCCCGTAATGACCTGATATTCTGTTCACCCAATACCCATCTGACTGCATCGGTAATATTACTCTTGCCGCAGCCATTTGGACCGACTATTGCGGTTATGCCAGAATTAAATGACAGTTTAATTTTTTTTCCAAATGATTTAAATCCATAAATTTCAAGTTCTTTTAAAAACACTCTTTCGCCTCATTTTGTTATTTTTAACTTTTTTAAAGCATTCTGTGCGGCATTCTGTTCTGCCTCTTTTTTATTCTCACCAGTTCCGCTTCCATAGATGATTTTCTTTAGTCTTACCTCAATACAAAATATTTTTTTATGATCCGGACCTTTTTCTTTAATTAGACAATATTCCGGTAAACATTTCATCTTTTTTTGAGAAATTTCCTGTAGTAAAGTTTTATAATCTTCCCCATACTTTCCCTTCATAATTAGTTCCGTTTCTTTATTTATAAATGATGAGATAATTTTTTTAGCTTTTTGGAGGCCGCTATCCAAATATATTGCTCCTAATAAAGCCTCAAAACAATCTGCAAGAATAGATAATTTATTTCTCCCTCCGGTTGAATCTTCCCCTTTTCCCAAAATAATATACTTTCCCAAAGAAAGGCGATCAGCCCATTTCGCCAAAATATCCTTGCTAACCATAACAGATTTAATTTTTGTAAGCTTACCTTCCGAAAATGAGGTTAATTTACGATAAAGATGTTCAGTAACAATTAAATTTAAAACAGAATCACCTAAAAATTCTAATCTTTGATTGTTGGTTGTCTTGTCTTTTAAACTTTTTTTTTGGAAAGAAGGATGGGTTAAAGCTTCATTGAGAAGGGTTTTATTTTTAAATTTATAATCTAATTTTTTTTCTAAATAGTTTAACATTAAATACTTTTCTTTTTTCAAAATTATCCTATTATTCACCGTCATTAAATAATTATTTTTATTGAATTTGCATTTTAATTAAGGGTCGGATAAATCTCCGACCCTTAATTAATTAGACATTAATCTTAATTCCCTGCCATTATTCTTAATACATATTTTTTAAAAAATAAATATAAAAAATACTTATGCATATTTTATATTTATATTCTTATTTGCTTAAGTATTTAATCGCATCTCCAACAGTCTTAATTTTTTCTGCATCTTCATCTGGGATTTCCATATCAAATTCTTCCTCGAAAGCCATGATCAGTTCAACTATATCTAAAGAATCTGCACCCAAATCATCTACAAAAGAAGAATCTTCCGAAATTTTACTTTCATCAACTCCTAATTGATCTACGATTATCTTTTTTATTTTATCCATTGCTTCCATTCTATACTTTCACCTCCTTTCACATTACCATACCGCCATCGACATTTATAACTTGCCCGGTAATATAATTTGCTGCATCAGAAACTAAAAAATACACCACTTTAGCAACATCTTCTACAGTACCCAATCTTTTTAAAGGGATATGTTGTTGGAGATCTTGTCTAACTTTTTCCGGTAATTTCTTAGTCATATCTGTCTCGATAAATCCAGGCGCAATAGCATTTACATTTATATTTCTTAAGGCAAGTTCTTTTGCCATTGATTTAGTTAATCCTATTATCCCCGCTTTTGATGCGGCATAATTAACCTGTCCGATATTTCCTATCAATCCGATAACTGAGGATACATTTACAATTTTATCAGTGCTCTTTTGCCTCATCATATATTTTGCCACAGCTTTAGAACAATTAAAAGTGCCTTTTAGATTTATTCTTATCACTGCATCCCAATCCTCTTCTTTCATCCTGATCAAAAGAGAATCTCGGGTTATTCCAGCATTATTTACTAATATATCTATTTTCCCAAATTTATCTATAATCTCCTTCATCATTCTATTCACTTCATCAAATACAGTGATATCCGCTTTTATCCCAATTGGTATATTGCCACTTTTTTTAATTTCTTCCAAAGTTTTATCAATTTCATTTTTTGGTAAAATATCATTGACCACTATATTTGCTCCATGATTGGCCAATTCCTGGGCAATAGCTTTACCTATTCCACGAGCTGATCCGGTAATTAAAGCAACCTTCCCAGATAGTCCCATTTTATAAGACCTCCTCCATTTTTTCAACTACATTTTGAAGAGAATTTGAATCAAATACATTAAAGACATTAGACTCGGGAATAATTTGCTTAATTAATCCTTTCAGCACTTTCCCGGGGCCTACTTCTATAAAATAATTAATACCTTCGGAATATATTTTGGTTATAGAATCAACCCACTCTACAGGATGAGTCATTTGTTTGATTAGTGCTGATCTAACCTCTTCTTTATTGCACATATAATCAGCACTAACATTGCAACGTATAGGTATTTTAGGATTATCTATTTTTACTTTTTCCAAATATCTTGCTAAATTCTCTTTGGCTGTCTCCATAAAGGATGAGTGAAAAGGAGCACTTACTTTTAAAGGTATTACCATACTCGCTCCTTTCTCTTTGGCCATTATTGATAACTTTTCCAATGCTTTATTTTCACCGGAAACTACAATTTGAGTAGGAGAATTATGATTAGCAATTTTCACCAACCCAATATCCTTAATCTTTTCACACATTTTACTTATCTCATCTTTTTCTAAGCCGATAATTGCTAACATTGAACCAGTTCCTGCTGGAGCTGCACTCTGCATGTATTCTCCTCTTTTCCTTACTAACATCACTGCATCTTCAAATTTAATAGCAGAACTAGCTACCAGTGCTGAATATTCTCCCAAACTATGTCCAGCAACTATAGAAGGTTTAATTTTATTTTTTCTTAACAATTTGTACAAAATTGTACTGATAGTTAAAATTGCAGGTTGAGCGTTAACCGTATTTTTTAATTCTTCTTCTGGTCCTTCGAAACAGATTTTACCAATATCTACTCCTTCTTTTTTTAGAACTTTATTGGCTATGTTAAATAAAATATTTGCTTCCGGGTAATTCTCTATTAAATCTTTTCCCATTCCTATTTTTTGAGAACCTTGTCCAGGAAATACAAAAGCTATTTTGTTCATTATCTATTGTGTAACTCCTTTTCAAATATATATTATCGAGATTATTTAATCCATTTTAAGACGATGGCTCCGCTAGTTAGACCAGCACCAAATGCGGCCAGTGCTACGATATCACCATTTTTAATCTTACCTTCTTTTACTGCTTCATCAAGAGCAATCATAACAGAAGCAGCTGAGGTATTTCCATATTTATTTAAATTTACAAAAACTTTATCTTTTTTTATTTTCAAAACTCTTGTCAGAGCAGAAATGATTCGGATGTTTGCTTGATGCGGAATAAAACAATCTACATCTTCTACCGAAAGATTACATTTACCCAAAGTTTTTACAGTTGTCCTTTTCATGTTCTTAACCGCAAGCTTAAATACTTCATTTCCTTTCATCTTAACATAATGCATTTTCTTATCTACAGTTTCATGAGAAGCAGGGTTTTTGGAAAGCCCGGCTGGTATCATAATCAAATCATCGTACGACCCGTCTCCTGCTAAACAACCAGAAAAGATTCCTTTCTCCTGGTCGGCTTTTAAAATAGCTGCCCCTGCTCCATCGCCAAAAAGAATACAAGTATTCCTGTCAGTCCAGTCAACGAATTTTGAGAGAGCATCTGCCCCAATTACTAAAATATTATCATAAAAACCGGCAGCAATATACTGCCAAGCAGTAATTAAGGCATAAACCGCACCAGTACAGCCTGCTTGCAGATCAAAGGTTGCGGCATTTACAGCCTTAATTTTCTTTTGAACCAGGCAAGCGGTAGCTGGAAAAATCATATCCGGAGAATTGGTAGCAACAATGATTAAATCAATCTCCTCAGGTTTAATATTCGAATCTTTTAGCGCTTTCAAAGCTGCCTTTGCAGCTATATCTGAGGTTGTTTCATTATCTTCAGCTATACGGCGTTCAGCAATACCGGTTCTGGTGATAATCCATTCGTGATTTGTTTCCACCATTTTTTCCAAATCTTCATTGGTTAGAACTTTTGCGGGAACATAAGAACCCGTTCCAATTATTTTAACATTTTTTATATTTTTCACAAATTAGTATTCTCCCCTTCTTGCTAGTGAACTATTTTCTTTGTATTTATATCTCTTTAAAGTGCTCAACTATGTGAGTATCAATAAATTTAGCGGTATTGAGTATAGCATTTTTAAAAGTTTTTGCTTTAGACCGTCCATGACATATAAAGCATAATCCGTTTACACCCAATAGGGGAGATCCGCCATATTCTGTATAATCGGTCATTTTTACCAAATTCATAAATTTTTCCTTTAATTTATCCATTTCTTGATTTTGGGGAAGTTGGCTGATTACCCTACTATTAACCTCTGTTAAAAGGAATTTTGCTAAACCTTCAGAAGATTTCAATAATATGTTGCCAGTAAATCCATCACATACTAATACATCTGCTTTTCCCTTAAAAATATCCTTACCTTCGATATTACCCACGAAATTAATATTGGTATTTTTTAAACTTTTATAAGCATTTTGAGCGAATTTATTTCCTTTATTTTCTTCCTCGCCAATATTTAGCAATCCTATTTTTGGATTTTCTATTCCTAAAATATATTTGGCGTATTTGCTCCCTATAAAGGCAAACTGGGGTAGATGTTCCGGTTTGCAATCAACATTTGCCCCCACATCCAATACCAATACTTTCCCTTTTGCCGAGGGCAATATGGCAGCAATGGCTGGGCGGTGTATTTGAGGAATACACCCTAACTCCAATAATGCCGCAGCCATAACCGCCCCACTATTTCCGGCAGAAATAAAAGCATCAGCTTGATTATTTTTTATTAATTTCGTGCCTATCACAATAGAAGAATCCCTTTTATTCCGTATGGCATCTAAAGGAAAATCACCTGTTTCAATATATTCTTTACAATTTATAACCGATAATTTATCTTTTTTATATTTATATTTTATTAACTCTTCTTTAACTTTCTCCATATCACCTAATAAAATGATCTCTAAGTCACTTTCTTCTAAGGCCAAAATTGTGCCTTTCACAACTTCTTCGGGGGCATAATCCCCTCCCATGGCATCAAGGGCTATTATCATTTAAGCTTTCTCCTTTTTTACTTTATCGTTAACCGAAAAAATTACTAATTTTCCCGTAAATACTTCTTTTTGATCAGACTTTACGTGTACTGATACTAAATATTTATTACCTCTACTACGAGCAACTCTTGCCTTGGCAACCAAAGTCTCTCCGGCATATACAGGTTTTTTATAACTTAAACGGGCAATACCGGTTAAGGCAACTTCTGTGTCAATGATGGAAATTGCCAATGAATCAGCTAAAGAAAAGATATAGTGACTTCGAATTATTCCAGTTCTTCCAAAAGCCATATCTTTTGTAGTCTTCAAGATAGCAATTCCGTTTTTTCCTAACTCTATATCTATTAATTCTCCGATTATCTCTTCTTTTTTTAGAGATTTTACCTTATCCTTGGAAGAAGTGTTTTTGGCAACCTGCACTATTCGTTTTCTCATTTCAGGAATCCCCATTTCCAGTCGATCTAATCGAATGGTTTGCACACTAATGCTAAATAATTCAGAAAGTTTTTTATCAGATAAAAATGGGTCCTTCAAAATATATTCCTTTATTCTTTTTTGCCTTTCTAATTTACTTAAATCTCGAATCATTTTCTGGAGCCACCTATTTTATATTTATTAATAGCACCTATTATTAGCAACTACTAATTGTAAGTATTATACATTAAGCGTATTTAAAAATCAAACATTTTTATATAATCGAGTATATAGTATCGAGTTAAGAAAGAGAAGAAAAGATACAAAAAAGTAATATTCTTCCTTTTATCTAACTACCCATCTAAAATTTTCGCAAACTTTTATTTGATCCAGAAATAAAAAAAGTGCCATATTTTAATAAATTAACTGTGGCACTTTTTTTATTTCTAATAATAACGATATTTATAATCTATTTCTTTTTATCTTTTTTTTCAGAAGATGAAATAATTTCTTTTCCATTATAATAACCACATTCAAGACATGCTCTGTGAGGCAATTTCATCTCATGACATCTAGGACATTCCTCTAAGTTTACTTCATTCAAATTCCAATGCGTGCGTCTCTTATCTCTTCTTGATTTGGATGTTTTTCTTTTTGGCACCGGCATAACGCATACCTCCTTATTCTATAATGTAATTTAATTTTATCGGGATTTCCTTTCTCCCGTAAAGCCTAATTAGTCGTTAGTGAATAGTCGTTAGTCGTTAGCTTCAAATACAAGTTTACAGTTATCATTATACAGCTAAAAATTTAAAACGAAAAGCGAAAAACCATAATTCAAAATTCAAAACTTTTTCTCTCAATATTGTATTTTAGGTTCTGTTTTTACTTCTTTATCTTTTTATTTTTGCTATATAGCATGCAAGATAAGAAAGATGAAATTCAATGAGCAAAACAATATATTTAATTTTAAATTTTGAGCTATGGCTTTACGTTTTGCGCTTTTAGTTTTTCGCTTTCTTGCTAAATACTATTCACTAACGACTAATACAATATCTTAATAACTTTAAGAGTATATAATTTCTTATTGAAAAAAGCAAATTATTTTTGATTTTTATTATTGTTTCTATTGGCCTTTATTTTAGATAAATCAGGCTTTTTTTTACATTCTTTTTCGAAGGATTTTTCTCTCATTAAATTTTTATAATCTTTATCTTGAAAAGTATATTTAAAGTTAGTATGAACATCATAAGTACCTTCCAGAAGGGCTGCCACATCTTCCACAAAGACTAATTCTTCGTCGGTGGGGATAATAAATATCTTTACTAAGGAATCATCGGCAGAGATATCAAGTTCAGCATTCCTGGTTCTGGCTATTTTATTCTTTTGGGGGTCATATTTAATTCCTAAAATATCCAGTCCTTCCAATACCTTAGCACGGATAATATCACTCATCTCCCCAACTCCTGCTGTAAAGACCAGTGCGTCTACTCTCCCTAAAGCGGCGGTATAGGCACCGATATATTTCTTCAATCGGTAGGCTTCCATTTCGATAGCTAACTGGGATCTTTTGTCCCCTTGTGAGGCGGCTGCTATAACATCTCTTCTATCTACATATTTTCCAGTTATACCCAATATTCCACTCCTTTTATTTAAGATTTTATCCATCTTTTGGGGTGAATATCCTTCTTTTTGCATTACATATAGGTCCAAGGCGGCATCATGATCTCCTGCTCTGGTTCCCATAATAGCTCCCTCCAGTGGAGTGAATCCCATACTGGTATCATAAGATAAACCATCTTTTACTGCATTCACACTTACTCCATTTCCGATATGGCAGCTAATTAGATTGCATTTAAAAGGGTCTTTTCCTAAAAGAACCGCTGCTCTTTTAGCTACATATAATAATGAGGTTCCGTGAAAACCGTATCTTCTTATCCCGTATTTTTCGTACCATTGGTAAGATACTGCATAGGTGTAAACATAGTCAGGCATAGTCTGATGCCAGGCAGTATCCATAATAGCCATATGGGGAATATTGGGTAACAGTTCCATGGCCGCCTCAATACCCATGATATTGGGGGGATTGTGCAGGGGGGCGAGTCCGGCAAGTTCTTTAAATGTTTTTAGGACTTCCAGGTTAATGATTACCGATTTGGAAAATTTCTCACCCCCGTGAACTACCCTGTGGCCGATAGCAGAAATATCTGATAAATCCTTTATGGCACCATATTCTGAGTGAACAAGGCTATCTATAATTAATTTTATAGCTTCTTTATGGGTAGGACAATTATGCTCTATGCTAACCTTTTCTTTATGATTGACCTCATGGACACAGAAAGAATCTCCTATGGTGACCCGCTCTACTATACCTTTGGCAATTATTTCCTGTTTTTCCCAATTATATAGTTGATATTTTACAGAAGAACTGCCGCAATTAAAAGATAAGATGATCATAGTTTTTTCCTCCCAATCTTTTACCTATATTTAAACTTTATAATTTATTTCTAAATATTTTTATACTTCTCCTGCTTGTAATACGGTAATTGCTACTACATTAACTATGTCTTCGGCAGTACAACCGCGAGAAAGGTCATTGACCGGTTTTCTCATCCCCTGAGAGATGGGACCTATGGCCTCAGCTTTAGCTAATCTTTCTATTAATTTATAAGCAATGTTTCCAGAATTTAGATCGGGGAATATCAGGACATTGGCTTTTCCGGCAATTTTACTGTTTGGAGCTTTTCGCTCTCCGATTGAGGGAATCAATGCAGCATCAGCCTGAAGTTCTCCATCAATAAGTAATTCCGGCTTCTTTTCTTTGGCAATTTTTACAGCCTCGATTACTTTATCAACTAAAGGATGTTTGGCACTTCCCTTAGTGGAAAAAGATAACATGGCTACTTTTGGTTCAAAGCCAACCAGTGCTTTTCCAGTTGCAGCGCTGGCGATAGCAACATCGGCAAGCTGTTCGGCATTTGGTTCCGGATTTAAAGCACAATCAGCAAAAACGATGATTCCCTTTTCTCCATAAGGGCAATCAGGTACCACCATAATAAAAGAACTGGAAACAATATTTATACCAGGGGCAGTTTTTATAGTCTGTAGAGCTGGTCTAAAAACATCTCCTGTGGCATTAATAGAACCGGCAACTAAACCATCTGCATCATCATGATAGACCATTAATGCACCAAAATAAAGAGGATTTTCCAATAATTGATAAGCTTCGTCTAAGCTTACTCCTTTATTTTTACGAATTTGGTAATATGATTCAGCATATTCTTTTAATTTTTCCGAATCTTTGGGGTTTATTATTTTAATCTTATTCGGTAAATCAATTCCCAATTCCCGGGCTTTAGACTTAATATTTTCTTCTCTTCCTAAAAGTATCAAACTGGCAAAACCTTCATTAATAATAGTATTCGCCGCTTTAATCATCCGCGGCTCTTCACCCTCCGGAAGCACAATAATTTTAGGATTTTTTTTAGCTTTTTCTCGAATAAGTTGTGATAATTTCATTTATCTTCTCCTTTTAATTAATATTTATTAATGTAAACATTGGTGTGGTATTTGGAGAAAGAAAAGAATAGTTTTAATTACTATCTATTCTATCTTCTTTTCCCTGGTACTTTTCTTTCTATTTCTTTACGCAATACGTAATATTATCTTATATTCTAATTTTGAATTCTATTTTCATCTCGCAATAGGATATACGATATACGATATACGATTAAATTACTATCAATTTTATTGCAAATTTTGTATAATTATAACATAAAATATTTTTTAAATCGAGAAATCTTATGAAAATATTAGGAATAATTACTGAATATAATCCTTTTCATAATGGCCATCTTTACCATCTTTTTAAAGCAAAAGAAATAACCCGAGCAGATTATGTAGTAGCAGTAATGAGCGGAAATTTCCTGCAGAGAGGAGAGCCGGCAATTATAAATAAATGGGCTCGAACAAAGATGGCATTAAATGCCGGTGTTGATCTGATAATTGAACTCCCTTTTGTTTTTTCTACTCAAGATGCAAACGGTTTTGCCTTTGGCGCAGTAAAATTACTTGATTCGCTTAAGATTATAGATTATTTATGCTTTGGCTGTGAAACTGATAACCTTGATACCCTATACTCTATAAGCAATTTTTTAGATGCTGAACCACAAAAATATAAAGAATTGATAGTATACTATAGCAAAAAGGGGTACGAATTTCCCAAGGCAAGGAGTCAGGCCTTATGTGAATATCATAGAATATTAGGGTTAGAAGGTTTAGAAAAAATATCAACTTTAGAGTTAAGTAAATTATTAAAATACCCCAATAACATTTTAGCTTTAGAATATATAAAACATCTATTAAATTTAAAGAGCAAAATCAAGCCTATAGCCATAAAAAGAATAGGGGCAAGCTATCATCAAAAAAATATTAAAGGTAAAATTTCCAGTGCCACCTCTATCAGAAATGAAATACTGAATAACTTGAGCCCCCCTAAAACCGACCTTTTTATACTAAATGATAAAATAAAATCAACCATTCCTCCATCAGGATTTTCTGTATTAGAGAGTGAATTAAGAGAAGGCAGAGGGCCTATTACCCTCGACTCTTACCGGCAATCTATTTTTGCTATATTAAGAAGAATGTCATCGGATGATATTTTCCGTATTCAGGGAGTAACCGAAGGATTAGAAAATAGAATAGAGAAAGCATCTTTAAAATCTTATACTACTGAACAACTAATTAATGCAATTAAAACCAGGAGATATACCCGTACTAAAATTCAGCGCATAATTTTACACATTATGATGAATCTATCCAAAGGAGATATATCCATATTCAATAAGTATGGGCCTTTGTATGCAAGGGTTTTGGGATTCTCTAAAAAAGGGAAAACTTTATTAAGAGCTATTAAAAAAAATTCTTCTACACCTTTAATCAGTAAATTATCAAATTATTTAAGGCAAATAATTTACGAGGAAAATAATCGTGTTCAAAATAGTTTAGTGAAGATGCTTGATTATGACATTCTCGCTACTGATATATATGTTCTTGGAAATAAAAAAGCAGAAGATAGGGTGGCTCGGCTTGATTTTACCCACAAAATAGAGATGAAAGAAGACTAAATTATTAGAAGGGCACAATGAATTGTGCCCCTACAAAAGATACGAATTTATTCTAAATTCTATTTTCTGGCTCCTATCTTCTTTCTTTTATTTGTTATACAACCGCTAACCAGCTAACCAACTAACATATTTTATCATCTGTAATAATTTATCATTTTTATAATTTTATTAATTTCATTATTGCATCATCAAAATCATCAACCGGGATGATTCTAATACCATGACTGAATTTAAGAGCTTCTGGGTAATTTTTTTGAGGCACTAAAAATACATCGGCTTTATGTTTTTTTGCAGATATTATTTTTTGTTTAATTCCATCTACTTCGGTTATTCTCCCATCCATACTTAAATTACCGGTACCGGCGATCAACAAACCACTGCTTAGATCGTTTTCGGTTAATTGATTCAACATTTCTAAGGCGATCATTAGACCAGCAGAAGGTCCTTTTATCTTTTCTAAATCTATTTCTATTTTTAAGGGGAATCTGCATTGAAGATCTTTAGTATCAGCATAGATACCTATCCCTATTCCTTCTGTTTCGTCATCAGTACCAGGAAGTTCAATGAGAGGAATTGATGTTGAATAAGTACTATTATCTCTTAAAAAAGTAATTTTTACAATTTGACTTAAATTATAACTTCTGATAATTTCTGAAAATTCTTCCAGAATATAAACCGGTTGCTCATCAATTTTTATAATCACATCACCCGGTAATAATTTATTTTTTGCCGGACTATTATCCAATATTCCGTTAATCAATATTCCCCGTCCTGATATTTCAGTAGAATATCCTGCTTTCCTTATAGCTACAACCTGGGAAATCATCTGGCTTTCCTGCATTAATTTTTCCATTATATCAATATAATCTTTTTGTTTCATATTCAATAATATTTCATCATCCTTATTTTTTAAATCGATATTAGGGTCAAAAAACCCATAAATATATAATAATAAATTAGCTTTTATTATAGCGGTTGAAGTGAGGAGGAATTGGCCTTTAGCGTCTTTTTCGCCGTTTTCCACCGTAATATTTTTACTAAGATTGATGGCCTGCCCGGGAATTATCAGGAAATAGGGAGTAGGCATTAGATTAAGTAAGAATAGAACTGTGATTATAATAATTAAAAAATATCTTTTAAAATAGTACATTGTTTCTCTTTATTACCCAGATAGGTTTATATTCCGATTCAATAATAAATATTTTCACTAAAAAAATTGCTAAAGTTCTTTTTTAAGCTTTTCTATTAAAAAATAATGTCTTTAACTTTTTCTCTACAATTTCCGGGACCAACTGGGATATGTTACCATTTAAACTCGCTATTTCTTTAACTATACTGGAATTTAAATAAGAATACTTGGAACAAGTAACCAAAAAAATTGTTTCAATCTCCGGAGCAAGTCCTTTATTCATTAAAGCCAGTTGTGATTCATGTTCAAAATCAGAGATGGCTCTCATCCCCCTGATGATAATATTTGCTTTATTTTTTCTCACAAAATCAGTTAATAAACCGGAAAATGACAGCACTTCAACATTCTCCAAATCCTTGATGGCCTCTTTTATCATATCTGCTCTTTCTTGGGCTGAAAACAAAGTTGATTTTTTAGAATCGACTGCCACTGCTACTATTAATTTATCAACAATTATTATAGTTCTTTTAATGATATTTAAATGGCCATTAGTAATTGGATCAAAACTACCTGGATAAACGGCAATTTTCATTTTTCCCTCCTTTATTAGTGGATAGTGAATAGTCGTTAGTATATAGTATCGCGTATTGCGTATAGTGATTCAGTATCGAGTATCGAGTAAAGATTCAGACACTTTTATACTTTTATTTTTAATAAGTACTTATTTTTATAATTTCAGAAATTTAAGCTTATTACTCATTACATATTACTTGTTACTGTATTTTATACGATATACGATATACGGATTAGATATTAACATAATCGTAAAAAGATAGATAGCACTCTCCGTATCTTCTTTGATTAAACAGTCTCAAATTATTTATATTTTCCAAAACTTTTTCTTTTTTGTGATGTTGGGCAATCACCAAGCCATTATGTCTCAATATAGGTAATTTCGCTATTTCTAACAAAGAAATGTTTACCAGCCCTCTGCTGTAAGGAGGGTCAAGAAAGATGTAATCCAATAGATAATTTTTTTTAACTAATAATTTTAAACCGGACAAAAAATCTATTTTGTAAACTACAACATTTTGGCTGTTTCCAGTTTTTTCTAAATTATCTTTTATAATTTTTACACATTTTGGTTCTCTCTCGATAAATATTACTTCTCTTGCTCCCCTGCTTAAGGCTTCAATTCCTACTGCACCGGTACCTGCAAATAGATCTAAAAAGCAGGTTTCCTTGACAGATGTTCCCAAAATATCAAATAAAGCTTCCCTCACTTTTTCAGAAGTAGGACGAACAGATAAATCCTTGGGGGATTTTAATATATTACCTTTATTCTTACCAGCAACAATTCTCATAATTTTACCTTTCGAATTAGTCGTTAGTGAATAGTGAATAGTCGTTAGTATTAAATACACGTTTTCGGTTTTTGGTTCTCGGTTTTCAGTAAATAGGGCTGTATTGCTTGTTTTATTAACCGGTAAACCGGGTAACTGAGTAAACTATACATACGAGATACGAATTAGACTTCTTTCTTCTTCTTTTCTTAACTAACTAACCAGGTAATCACTTAACCAGCTAACTAAATATTATAAACTTTAAATTATTTATATTATTACTTGCCAAGACTTTATATAATATGATAAAATGTCTACTGTTAGATATTTTTTACAACTAACAGGAGGAAATATAAAATGGCAAAATGTGATATTTGTGGTAAAGGTCCACAATTTGGCAATAAAATAAGCCACTCTCATAGAGTTACTAAAAGAATGTGGCATCCCAATATACAAAAAATAAAAACAAATATTGATAATACCGTAAAAAGAATTAATATCTGTACTAAATGCTTAAAAGCTAGTAAGGTAAAGAAAAGTTCTTAACCATACCATTCTTTAAGTTTATCAATAATTTCATTAGTTATCCAGTCAGGAGTAGAGGTACCACTAACAATTCCAACTTTACCTTCAGGATAAAACCATTTATATTTTAGTTGGTTTTTAGTTTCAATATGATAAGTCTTTACTCCCTGATTCTTACCTATTTCTGCTAATCGAGTTGTATTGGCGCTTTCCTTTCCTCCAATCACCAACATCACATCTACTTCTTTTGCCAACTCAAGTACGCTCTTTTGTCTTTCCGTGGTAGATTTACATATTGTATTAAATATTCTTAATTCCTCAGCTCTGTTTAACAGGGCAGATGATAATTTAAAAAAATCATAAATATTTTTGGTGGTTTGAGATATAAAACCAATTTTTTTCTTTGTGGTTATCTTCTCTACATCGGGAATTGAATTTATTACTAAAGCATTGTTTTGAATCGTATCCAATAAACTTAGTACTTCGGGATGTTTTTTGTCTCCATAGACAACTATAAAATAGTTCTTCTCGTATAAATAACGCGCTATTTTTTGTACTTTTCTAACATATGGACAGGTAGTGTCAACTACCGATAATTTTTTTTGGTAAGCTTTTTTAAGCATTGTAGGAGAAATACCGTGCGCCCTGGTTATAACCGTGCCTTCTTCCGGAACTTCATCTAAAGTATCTGCTATCTTTACTCCCTTTTTTATAAAATATTCTATAACCTGAGGATTATTTATTATTGAACCCAGCATATACAGGTTATTTTTTCTTGCTTTTAAGGCATTTTTGGCTAATTTTACGGATTTTTTGACTCCAAAACAAAATCCCATTCTTTTAGATAATATTATTTTCAATTTGTTTTTCCCTGCATTCTCTAATTTTTTTTATTATCTTTAAAATTTTATCTTTAACTTCTTCAATGTTTTTGTTTGTAGAATCTATAAGAATAGCATCTTTTGCCTTGATCAAAGGGGCATATTTTCTCTTACTATCAATTTTATCCCTCTGCATTATCTGTTTTTTAACTACTTCGTAATCTATATTATAACCTTTATTTATTAGTTCTCTATACCTTCTTTTAGTTCTTTCCTCCTCAGAAGCAGTAAAATAGAGTTTTATATCAGCCTGCGGTAAAATTATCGAACCTATATCTCTACCTTCCATTATAATGTTCCCTTTTTCAGCTAATTTTCTCTGCAGATAAATTAATTGTTTTCTAATTTTGGGCAATCTGGCTACCTGAGAAACATTTTGATCAATCCTGGGATTGCGTATTTCCTCAGTTACATCTTCTCCGTCAACAAAGATGTGATAATAATCATTTGGACTCTTATTATTTGCTCTCTCTATAGTTATACAAATATCTGAAACCAGGTTGGAAATCATTTCTTCATCATTTATACTAATACTATTTTTTAGAACCTTCCAGGTTATTGCCCTGTAAATTGCTCCTGTGTCAATATATAAAAAGCCTAATTCTTGTGCAATCAATTTACCCATAGTGCTTTTTCCCACAGCAGCTGGTCCATCTATAGCGATTACTAAACCATTATTTTTCATTAATTCACCCCAAATTAGTCGTTAGTGAATAGTGAATAGTCGTTAATTTATCCTATTGCGTATCGAGTATCGCTTAAAGAAAATTATTTTTTTCAATTATCGACTATCAGTATATTAAATTTTCTGTTATCGCTTCGTCATTTCTTTTTGTAATGACATTTCTGTTTTTTTTATTCTTAATTCTGTCTTCTATCTTCTTAACGAGATACGAATTTATCTCCTGAATTCTTCTCTCTTTAATTTTCTTTACGATATCCGATATACCATATACGATATACTATAAACTGCTATATTATTTTCTTCAGACTTTTAATTTCTTCTTTATTTAAATATCTATACTCTCCCGGTTTTACACCTTTTAAAAAAATTGGGCCTAACTGAATTCTTCTCAGTTTTAGAACAAAATGTCCAATATATTCGCCCATTTTCCTGATCTGTCTTTTCTTTCCTTCTCTTATTTTTATTTTTAGTATGGCATTTCTATTGGAAATTTTTAGCAAATAAATACTGCAGGGTGATATCCTATAATTATTTTCTAAGATAACTCCTTTTGATAAGATTTTTAATTTTTCAGGAGTGGGAATTCCCTTCACTTCAACAATGTAAACCTTTTCTACTTCTTTTGCTGGATGAGTTAAAGCATAGGCTAATTCACCATCATTAGTAAGAATTAATATTCCTTCCGAATTAAAATCTAAACGGCCAACCGGGTATACTCTTTCTTTTACACCTTTTAATAAATCTAAAACAACCGGTCTGCCAAAAGGATCGGATAAAGAAGTTAAATATCCTTTGGGTTTATTTAATAATACATAGGAATACTGTTTTTTTTCTTCATATTTTACTAATTTACCCTTTATTTCAACAATATCTTTTTGAGGGTCAACCTTGGTTCCCAATTTAGTAACAACAGAATTATTTACCCTTACCTGCCCCTGAAGGATAAGTTCTTCACACTTTCTTCGGGAAGCAATCCCTGCTCCCGCCATATATTTTTGCAATCTTTCCATCATATCATTTAATCCCGATTTCGCTTAGTTTAGGAAGATCGTTAATTTTTTTTAAGCCGAAATGTATTAAAAAAAAGTCTGTAACTTTGTAAAGTAAAGGATTTCCAGGTACTTTTTTTCTACCGCTAATTTTTACAAATTTATGCTTGAGTAAATTAAATAAGACCCCTGAGCAACTTACTCCCCTTATCTTTTCAATTTCTAAACGAGTTACCGGTTGATTGTAGGCAATAATAGCCAGTGTTTCCAGGGATGCTTTGGAAATTTGATGCTTTCTTTTATTTTCTAAGATTTTTTTTACCCAAATAGAATACTGGGGCTTGGTACCAAGTTTATACCCACCAGCAATTTCATATATTTTAAATGGTCTACTATCGTCGTCATATTTTGAGATTAATTCATTAATAATCAATCTACTTTTTCTTTTCTCAAGATCGGTAATCTCTTTTATCTTATCAAGAGTTAATGGATTATTATATACCAGCAATAAGCATTCTATTATATTGCTCCATCTTGTATTGTTTCTTGATTCTTCTTTAACTTTAAAGCATCTCCTTTCAGATTGAATATTATCCTATCAAAATTTTTATTCTGATAGCATCTTAGCTTTCTTAAACGTATAAGTTCTAACAAGGCAAGGAAAATAACAATAATTTCTAATTTACTCTGAGCTTTTTCCATAAAATAATCGAAAGACAATCCTTCTTTACTGCCCTTCAACAGGGTAATTATTTCTTTCATTTTGGAAGCGGCAGTAAAAGTTCTTTTTTTAAAGGGTATATAGTCTTCTTCCTTTTTATTCTGTAATACTTTTTCCAAAGAAGTTAAAAGGTCTGCTAAATCAACTTTCTGAATTTCTACACTACCTTCTTCATCATTGTTTTCTAGCGCCGAAAAATAGATATTATTTTGGGTCCCTTCTTTTTTCTTTAAATATTCGACCACTTTTTGAAATTTTTCATATTCCTGAAGATATGCTTCTTTTTCTTTTGAAATCATAAAATCATTGTATTCATCATCTTCCTCTTCACTGCTTTTAACTTCCAATTTAGGAAGAAGATTTTCTGATTTTATTTTTAATATTATCGCTATCTCGGTTATAGTTTTACCGGCAATGCTCAAGTCAATAGTACTCTTGTTTTGAATAACATATTTTAAATACTGATCTATTATTTCAGTAAGGGGTATCTGTTCAATATCTACGATACCCTCTTTTATATTTCTCAGTAATTCATCTACGAAACTATCTAAATCATTAGTCTTTATTTTAAAGTCTATCTGGTTATTATTCATGATCCAAATTCATGGCTTTCTTTGCTTCATCGAGGGTCTGTTTAGCTGTTTGCCTTGCCTTTTTGCTTCCCTCGGTTACAATTTCTCTAATTATTTTCGGATTTTTTTCATAATATTTTCTTTTTTCTCTGAAACCATCAAACTTATTTATCAAGGCCTGAGCCAATCTCTTTTTGCATTCTACACACCCTAATTTTCCTGATTTACATCCGGCAGATATTTCTTCAGATTGATCCGAATTAAATATCTCTTGATAGGTAAACACAACACAAATATCCGGATGTCCCGAATCATTCAACCTTATTTTTTGGGTATCAGTTATCATTACCTTCGTTTTTTCTTCAATTTTTTCCGGCGAATCGGATATGGAAATAGTATTCCCCAAAGTTTTACTCATTCTCTTTCCGTCAGTTCCCGGTACACGAGGAATTTTAGTCAATTTTACCTGGGGCAAAGGAAAAATATTTTTATAAAGATTATTAAATCTCCGGGCTATTTCCCGAGTTAATTCTACATGGTGTACCTGATCTTCTCCCACCGGTACAGCATTCGCTTTGTAGATTAATATATCTGAAGCCATTAGAACCGGGTATCCCAAAAGACCATAACTAATATTGTCTTTCAATCCTAAATCTCTTACCTGTTCTTTTAATACCGGATTTCTCTCTAACCAGGGCAAAGGAGTAATCATGGATAAAAGTAGATGCAATTCTGCATGTTCCGGGACATAAGATTGTATTAATACAGTACTTCTT
>MEYH01000091.1 GCA_001773955.1 Candidatus Sediminicultor quintus
GAATGCTGCTGTTCGGTCAGTAGTACGAACCGGAATATTCTATAATTTGGAGGTATTTGCTGTGGAGATGGGTTTCGCTGGTTTGATGGAAGGACAAATTTCCCCTATGAGTCAGGTATCAACCGGCGGAATTATGCAAAGAGGAGGGACTATTCTTAAGACCTCCCGCAGTGAAAAATTTAAGACCAAAGAAGGTCTTGATATTGCTCTGCAAAAACTCCGGGAATTTAATATTGATGGGTTGATAACTATCGGGGGAGATGGTACCTTGCGAGGAGCTCGAGATTTAAGCGCTTTGGGGTTAAAAACTATCACAATTCCTGCTACTATCGATAATGACCTTCCTAAAACAGATATGGCCATAGGTGTAGATACTGCTTTAAATACAATTATTGATGCCATTGATAAAATCAAAGATACTGCTTCTTCTCATCAGAGGGCATTTGTAGTGGAAGTTATGGGAAGAAATTCAGGCTATTTAGCCTTGATGAGTGGAATTGCCGGAGGGGTTGAAGTCATTCTTATTCCGGAAATATCCTATAATTTACATGAAATTAGTTTAAAATTAAAAGAGGGTTATCATAGAGGAAAGACCCATTGTATTATCATTATTGCCGAAGGAGTAGGTAAAACCAATGAAGTGGGCAAATATTTAGAAGATAAGATTGGTTACGAAACGAGGATTACTATTTTAGATTATTTACAAAGAGGTGGTTCACCTTCTGCCTTTGACAGGATATTGGCCAGCCGTTTAGGGGCCGCGGCTGTGGAGCATTTATTAAAAGGAGAAACATCTAAAATGGTAGGATTAATCGGTGATAAAATTGAGGCAACTGATGCAGAAGAAGTTCTTGGTCAACAGAAAAATATTAGACAAGACCTTTATGATTTAGCTTTAATTTTAGCAAAATAAAGGACGTATATAGTATATCGTATATCGCGTGAAAAAAACTAAGATTCAAGAGTAGGGGCACGATGCATCGTGCCCAGGGTAAACAAAAGAAGATAAAACAGGAAGGGCACAATTCATTGTGCCCCTACAAAATCATAAAAACAGTGGGTAATGGTGTAGAGGTTTGATTTATCAAAATACGATATACGAGAAACTTGAAAGGAACATCGATATTTATAATGAGCTTACCGGGAATATTATCCCTATGGAATCAATCTAAAGAA
Organism: Candidatus Sediminicultor quintus; assembly: GCA_001773955.1. Classification (GTDB taxonomy): domain Bacteria; phylum Atribacterota; class Phoenicimicrobiia; order Phoenicimicrobiales; family Phoenicimicrobiaceae; genus Sediminicultor; species Sediminicultor quintus. The sequence continues at coordinate 1,177 of MEYH01000091.1, forward strand.
TTTAAAGAAATAATAAAAAAAATAAAAGGAAAGTTGATTAATAAAATTTTACTTTCTGGTCTGAAGGATAGTGCCCGTTCTTTCTTTATAGCTGCTTTAGTCACAAAAGAGGAAATTAAAAAATCTTACCTCATTATTACTGATTCTCAGGAAAACGCCTTAAAGATATACCAGGATTTAGACACCTTTTTAAATAAGTCTCAAAATAAAGAAGAGAATGTTTTTCTTTTTCCTTCTTTTGATGCCCTTCCTTATGAAGACATCAGTTCTGACCCCCAGATAATCCAGCAAAGGATAAATATTTTGAAACATCTTTCTATAAATGACCAGAATAAAAAAAGGGTTATTTTAATTGCAGATATTAAAGCCCTCCTGCCCAAATTAGCCTCTCCTCAAAAATTTAAAAAGGTAAGTTGGAAATTAAAAGTAGGGGATATCTTGAAAAAGGAAGATTTTTTAAAAAATCTTTTTGATCAAAATTATCATTCGGTAGAGATAGTCGAAAAAAAAGGCCAATTTAGCAGCCGGGGAGGTATTATCGACTTTTTCCCGGTAACTAGTGAAAATCCTCTTAGGTTAGAATTATTCGGAGACCAGATAGAATCGATCAGGTATTTTAATTTGAGCACTCAAAGGTCTATAATTAAATTAGATGATTATACCCTTCTCCCTTCCCGGGAATTAATAACCGATGGTTCATCTAATTATAATTACTGCACTATTTTTGATTATCTTCCCGAGGACCTGATAGTATTGCAAAATGAAGCAGAATTAATTAAAGAAAAAGAAGAGGAATTTCAGGAAGAAGCCGCAGACATTTACCAAAAAATGGAACAAGACAAAAGGGAATTAATCTTCTCACCTTCTTCTTATTTTATCACTAACTCCGAGATATGTGGTAAACTAAAATCTAAAAATATAATTAATTTTACCTATCTTCCGGAGGAAAAAAAAGGAAGCATCTCCGGCAATCAAGAAGAGAAAAAAGAATATACCAGAGAATTTATTTTAGAAGGGCAGGAAATTAGTCCTTATTTTGGGAATTTAGAACTGTTTGCTAAAGATTTGGAAAAATGGCAGAAAGAAAAACAGTACATTATTATTCTGGTTAGAAATGAAGGGCGGGTTCAGCGTTTAGGGGAGATATTGGAAGAGAGAGGAGTAGAAAGGTTTACTGCAGGAAGGTTAGAAGAATACACTGCCTCACCATCAACCATCTTCACTTCTTATGGCTACCTAAATTATGGATTCAGATTTCCTAATCTTAGAACAATTCTTATAACCGACCAGGAAATATTTGGCAAGGAAAGGAATAAAAGATATAAATTAACCAGACATAAGAGTGAACCCTTTTCCACTGCGATGGATATCTCTTCGGGAGATTATATAGTGCACATCGATCATGGTATAGGGATATACAATGGGATGGTAAATTTAATGGTTAAAGGAGTAAAACAGGATTATCTTTTAATCGAATACGCCCAGGGGGATAAACTGTATGTTCCGGTTGACCAGTTTAATTTAGTTCATAAATATATAGGCATCAAAGATAAAACTCCCAAGATTTACCGTTTAGGAGGAGTCTCCTGGGGAAAGGTTAAAGGAAAAGCAAAAAGGTCAATTCAAAAATTAGCTCAGGAGCTTTATAATTTATATGTTGCCCGCAAAGAAATCAGGGGTTTTGCTTTTTCCAGAGATAATAACTGGCAGCAAGAGCTGGAGATGTCTTTTCCCTATGAAGAGACTTATGATCAGTTACAGGCCTTATCTGAGGTTAAAGCTGATATGGAAGTCGTCAAACCCATGGAGAGATTAGTTTGCGGGGATGTAGGTTATGGCAAAACAGAGATAGCTATAAGAGCTGCCTTTAAGGCGGTATTGGACGGAAAGCAGGTGGCAATTTTAGCACCTACCACCATTCTGGTTCAACAACATTATGATAATTTTCGGGAAAGGATGAGTCCCTTCCCTATAAATATAGATATGCTTTCCCGTTTTAGAACCAAACAGGAACAAAAAAAAGTTATCGAAAACCTGGAAGAGGGGAAGGTAGATATTATTATAGGAACCCATCGGTTAATTCAAAACGATATTCGGTTTAAGGATTTAGGCTTGCTCATCGTTGACGAAGAGCAGCGTTTTGGAGTTCTTCATAAAGAAAAAATAAAAAAATTAAAAGAAAGCATTGATTCTCTTACCTTGACTGCCACTCCTATCCCCCGTACCCTGCATATGTCGCTTATCGGAGTAAGAGATTTAAGTGTAATCAATACTCCTCCCGAGGACAGATTTCCTATCGCTACTTATATCTGCCGAAGAGATGATAGAGTGATAGTAGAAGCTATAAGAAGGGAATTGGACCGAGATGGACAGGTATTCTTCGTCCATAATAAAGTAAGGAGTATTCAAAAAATCGCCCGGGATTTGAATCGGCTTTTTCCTCAAGCCAGAATCGGAATTGCTCATGGACAGATGGCAGAAGAGCAGTTAGAAGATATAATGATTGATTTTTTAGAAAAGAAATATGATATTTTAGTTTGTACTACCATCATAGAGATTGGCTTGGATATTCCCAATGTCAATACTATTATTATCGATGATGCCCATAAATTTGGCTTATCCCAGCTTTACCAATTAAGAGGGAGAGTGGGGAGGAGTGACCGGCGGGCCTATGCTTATTTTTTATATCCTTCCTATCGTTCTATTTCTGATACCGCAAAAAAGAGGTTACAGGCAATTAAGGAATTCAGCGAGTTAGGCTCCGGTTTTAAATTAGCCATGCGAGATTTAGAGATTCGGGGAGCGGGGAATCTGCTGGGCAAAGAGCAGCATGGGTCTGTAGGCGAGGTGGGATTCAATCTTTATTGCCGCCTATTAGAAGAAGCGATTAAGGAATTGCGGGAAGAGAAAGAGGAAAAAGAAAAGGAAAAAGAGATTACCCCGGTTATTGATGTAAAGATAGATGCCTATATCCCCGGAGAATACATTCCTGATTTAAAACAGAGAGTTTTGATTTATAAAAAATTAGCAGATATTAATGATTTAGAAGGTTTAGAGAGAACGAAGGAAGAGTTGAAGGATAGATATGGAATTTATCCCCGGGAGGTAAGGAATTTATTAGAGATAATCTATCTGAAAATATTTTTAAGAAAGTTAGGCATTGGTTCCCTGGTGCTAAAGGAAAACAAATTAATTCTGAGATATCTGGAGAATATTGAGTTAAAAGCTAAATTAAGCAGACTGCCTTCTTTTTATCAGCAAAGATTAATAAAGGAGGAGTATAGATTGACTGGAATTTCTAAAATTGACCTTTCCGGAATTAAATCTACAGAAATTATGAAATTTTTGAAGGAATTTATGATAAACTTGGCGAAATAGAAAATAGCGTATAGCGTTTAGCGGGCAGCGTATAGGATAATTAGTCGTGAGTAAGGATACAGTAATGTGTAATATATGATAAGTAACGTGTAATAAGTATTTGTTTTTATAATTTCAGAAATTTAGGCTTATTACTTATTACCTGTTACTGTATTTTATACGCGATACGCAACACGATATACGAAAACAGGAGGAGAATAATCAGATGAGGGATATAAAAAAGAAAAAAGGATTAGCTCTAAATGAATATTTTCTATATTAAAATTATAACGGAAAAATTAAAAAAATTAATCCAAATGGTCATAGTTTTTGTATTGCTCTGCTCTTCTGTTTCTTCTTTTTCTTATTCTGCTCCCAAGATCGGATTAGCATTAGGAGAAGGAGGGAGAAGGTTTTACCTTCATATTGGTGTCTTAAAAGCCCTAAAAAATGAAGGTATAAAAGTGGATTATATAGCAGGAACCAGCATCGGCTCTCTTATCGGGGGGCTTTATGCCTTATGGGAAGATATAGACAAAATAGAAAAATACGCTTTAAGTTTGGATTTTGATAAATATTATATGTCTCCAAGAGAAGATATAAGACTGCAAAATATAGACGACACCCCGTTCATCATATTTTATTCAGAGATATCCAAGGGTAAAATAGATGTTGAATTGCTGAAAGGTTTAATGGATGGGAAAATCATCAGAGATGAAATTGACCGATTAACTAACTGGGCAAGTTTCGAATATGATCTGAAAATTCCCTTTAAGGTAGTTACCACAGATTTGATAACTGGCGAAAAAGTAGTGATAGGCGAAGGGAGAATTTCTAATGCGATAGCAGCTTCTATGTCTGTGCCTGGGTTATCCATCCCTTTTAAATTTGAAGATAAAATGTTAGTAGATGGTGGGTTAATAGATCCTGTTCCTGTGGATGTGGTAAGGGAAATGGGAGCAGACCTAGTTATCGGGGTAAATTTAAGGGATGTCCAAGAAGACACTCTTCCCGTTATCAATAATGCTGTATCTATCCTTTATAGATCTGTATATATCATGCTGGGAGAATTAAATAATATTTCAGCTAACAAGGCAGATATTGTGATAAACCCCCACTATAGAGGTCCTCTCTCTTATGATATGGAGAAAGAAAAAAAATTACAATTAATTAAACTTGGGGAAGAAGAAACTAAAAAAATAATTCCATTACTAAAGAAACTTATAAATTCTTACTGAGTTTATAAATTCTCTTATTTGTATTAAGTAGTGTAAAAAATTATAATGGTTTTTAGAAGTACCTAATTTATTTTTTGTCTTGCAACTTATTACTTATCACTTGTTACTGTATTTTAACGCAATACGCGATACTATATCGTTGCCTGTATATTAATCTAGTACAGCGTTTCTTTAATAATGTTACAATGATTTGTCATTGCGAGCGATAGCGAAGCAATCTCAAGTCCTTATAAATAAAGG
>MEYH01000092.1:0-6296 GCA_001773955.1 Candidatus Sediminicultor quintus
AAAAATTAGAGTAACTGCTATTGCCATCATAATGCGAAAATCAATGGATACTTTTTCTTGCCTGTTATCTTTTTTGTTCATATCTTATTTCCTTTATGATACTCCTTATATTTTCAATAATAGATATTATTAGATAAATAGAAATAGTTATTACCACCAGATTTTGTACACTAATGTATATTTCTTTAAAATATAATCTGGTAAAGATAATAACCGTAATTCCTGAAAAACAAACAGCGCCTACGTATTTACCTATTTTATTTTTAATTATTTTCTTCTTCAAAAAAGAAATATAACCAAAGGTAATAAAAGAAAGCAAAATTAAAATTATGAGATATACTGACACCATTTGTTTTAAATACCAAAGCACAAATACTGACAAAACTACCATAAAATCAGCTGCAATATCAAAAATATCCCCTCCTTTACAGCTGCTCTTCGCTTGTTTAGCTACCATGCCGTCAACTATATCCGACATACTGATTAACAATATTATCATCAGAGACTGAAAATATTTTTCCTGCAGCTCGCCTATAATTAAAAGAGGGATAAAAGCAATCCTGGAAAAAGTTATTAAATTAGCTAAAAACCCTTTATTGATATTTTTTATTACTCTATTGACCTCATTATCTTAAAAATTATTTTTTACCCTATCCGGAGATATTATAACTTTTCTATCAGTTCTTTACTAAATAATTTAATTTTTTCTTGCAGTTCATTCTCTTTATCAGAAGTAATAAACTTTTCTTTTCCGATTATTTTTCCATCTTTTTCCTCAATTAATTTAGCAGCTTTGGCAGTATCCACATCAATGCTTTCTTTGCCTCCGCCGGTAAGTATCACAAAGCATTCTATGCCTGATAATTCATTCCTCTGAATAAAGTCCTCAAGTGGCGGCCTAATAAATCCAGCGTAGACCGGTGAAGCAAAACCAATTGCCCTGGCATCTTGTAAATTAATTTGTAAGTCTTTTCCTGCAGAATATAAAATTACTTTATAATTATTTTGGGCAATGTCCTCTGCCAAAACCCTTAGCACTTTGGTAGTAAATTCAGACATTCCGGGATGATACACAATATATATTTGTTCGGTGGAATCATCACTTCCAATTGTTTCCGCAGGTATATTCTTCTCTCTATCCAAAATGGAAAGTACCGCAGAACCTGCACCCATAGGCAGAATTATAATATAAATTAAAAAGTAGAATATAATTAATAAAATAATCGCTATTACACCTGTTCTGCCTTTTAGTCTGAAAAAAATAGTGTGCAGCCAAAGCAAAGAAATAGCCGCAACAAAGAGAAAAATTTTAACTCCTATAGGAATTATCCTGGCAAAATTTGTAATAAAAAAGGGTATACCCAGCAATAATATAATGACGGTGTAAATTATAGCAAAATTCATTTTGACCTCCTTAAATATTTTTATCAAGCTTAATAAACATGATTCAAGAGTTCTTCTATCATTACTTACGATAAAATATTGAAAAATCCTCTTTTCCGCAAAAAATAACTACAATTATTAAAGTATAATTTTTACCTTGCGATTATCGTTTAAAACAAAAATTCTATCGGGGCATATTTTTCTTTTCTATCACAATCATTTTCTGTTTTTCTTTCTTTTTCAAATTCTTCTCCGCATAAATTGCTTTTCCGCTAAAAGGGTCTATTTCAGTATAATACATTAAAGTTGAATAGGTGGAAGGAGTGGGGGTAAATATCTGGACTTGTTCCGGATTGAGCTTCAGCTCTTTAGAGGTATATTCTTTTAATCTATACATATCTTCTCCCCTGCATCCCGGATGTGCGGCAATTAGATAATAGGTTAAAAATTGTTTCTTTTTCTGTTCTTTATTTATCTGTAAAAATTTATCTCTAAATCTTTTTAAATATCCCTGGCTGGGTTTACCCATTTTTTCTAAAACATTATTTTCCGTATGTTCCGGGGCAATTTTCAACTGACCGGAGATGTGATACTTAACCAATTCGCGTAAATACCTTTCTCCATATTTTTGGTCACTCAATAACATATCATAGCGTATCCCGGAAGAGACAAAAACCTTTTTTACCCCCTCAATCCGCCTTATCTTATTTAAAATTTCCATCTGTTTTTTATGGTTTATCTTTAGACTCGGGCAAATTTGGGGATACAGGCATCTCTTGTCAGTACAACTTCCCGACTTTAATTTCTTCTGACATTCTATCCCGTACATATTGGCGGTAGGTCCGCCCACATCCAAAATATATCCCTTAAAATCCCCCAATTTAGTTAATATTTTTGCTTCTCTTAAGATCGATTTTTCACTTCTTCCCTGAATAACCCTTCCCTGATGGACGGATATGGAACAAAAATTACATTCACCATAACAGCCGCGGTGAGTAGTAATAGAAAATTTTATAGTCTCCAGGGCTTTTACTTTTCCGTCTTTTCTATAATAGGGGTGAACTTCTCTTTCATAGAGCAAATCATGAACCTTATCCAGTTCCTTTTGGACAAGAGGATGGCTGGGCGGATTTTGAATTAAATATCTGCTGTCCTGCTGCTGACATAATCCTTTAGCGGTTAGAGGGTCATTATTTAAATAAAAAGTATGAAACATAGAGATAAATTTTTTCTTATCTCCTTTAACTTCCTGGTAAGAAGGGAGTATTATATATTCTTCCCTGGAATGTGGAGAGATGTAACATATCCCTCTGATATCTTTCCAATCCTTGCCAGTTTTTAAATTGCCGGCTAACTTCAAAACAGATTTTTCTCCCATACCATAGACTAAAATGTCTGCCTTGGCATCAAAAAGTAGCGCTCTCCTTATTTTATCATCCCAATAATCATAATGAGCTATTCGGCGCAGGCTTGCCTCTATTCCTCCCAGGACAATTGGAGCAGTATTTTTAAAATATTTTCTTATCAAATTAGAATAGATTATGGCTGCCCGATCAGGCCTCTTGGTATTTTTCCCTCCGGGGGTGAAGTCGTCTTTACTCCTCCTCTTCTTAAGGGCAGTATAGTTAGCCACCATCGAATCTACCGAGCCGGCAGTAACTCCCCAAAAAAGAGCAGGCTCTCCCAGTCTGGTAATATCTTTCTCACCCTCTGTATCTGGCTGGGCAATAATACCCACCTTATATCCTGCTGCCTGAAGCACTTTTCCTATAACCGCTGCTCCGATGTAAGGACTGTCTATATAAGTATCCCCGGTTACAATAATTACATCCAGTCTATCCCAGGACAATTCTTTCATCTCTTCTCTGGTAGTGGGCAAGAACATCTAATATCTCCTTCACTCAATCATCAAATTTCCATAACCTTCATATTCTGCATCCACTTCTTATCCCAACCTCAATAAATATCCATTATTTTTTAACCAATCTTTATGTTCTTTATATTTAGGGTCTAAGATTCCCACTTTATTCCAAAATGACTTTGAATGATTTTTCACTTCAAGATGCACCAGCTCATGAACAACAACAGAATCTATAATAGGTAAAGGAGCCATAATTAGCCTCCAGGCAAAACTTAGATTGCCCTGGTGAGAACAAGAACCCCATCTCTTTTGCGCATTAGTGATATTTATTTTATTATATTCGAATCCTCTTTTTTGCGCATATAATCTAACCCTCTGGGATATGGTTTCATACGCTCTTCTCTTATACCAAATAATAAAAATATTCTTTGCGTATGATAAATATTTTTTTGAAAGGAAAAATTCATCTTTAAAATCCAGTAGTATATCTCGATTATCTACTAGTTTTAAATTATAATAATTACCTAGATAAAGGAATCTTTCTCCATCAATAAATTCTTTTTTATTAAATTTCAAATTCCTTAGTTGTACTTCTTTTTGCGTTTTCTCCAATCTTTCCTTATATTTCAAAACAACTTTATTTATAACTTCTTCACTGGCGTGAAAAGGCGCCATTACTATTAATGCGGCCTCATTATTTATATACATAGCAATGCTTTTTCTCTTGGAGCGTATTATCTTTTTAATTTTCATGATTTCTTCTCTCTATATTAAATGTGCCAAGAGAGGGGTAAAAAATTGTCTCTTGACACGTTTGTTTTTAAGTTTGCTTATTTATTTTATCTTCCCAATTTTAAGATAGTAATCTATCAGTCTATTAATTAAGTTTTTCCCCTTTGGAGTAACCCAAAATTTTTTAATCCAGCCAATTCTCCCTATCCCCGGGATTATCTTTTCCTTCTGGGTATTGATTACTCCCAACCATTTTAAATATGATAATATAACCCTATCTATCATTGTGGTTAAATGACCCGCTGCTTCCTCAGGAGATTCCATATTTTCTATCGTTGAACCATAAAGCTGGTTTACAAGTTCTTCTGTTTCAATATTTTTATTTACTTCATATTTATGAAAACAATAAAGTATATCTATAAATATTTCTTGATATTCTTTTGCATATGTTGAGATAAAATCTCTTATCTGAAGTTTTGTCCAATTCACTTTTTCTACCCAGGTAAAGAATGATTCAAATAGTTTTTCTCCATAAGATTTCTCGCTAAATTCTTTAAAATGACGGGTATTTACCTGCACCCAGCCTTTTCTATCTATATAGATGAATTTTGCTGCACGGGAGAGCGAATCTATAAAGCAAATATATCTTTTAAAAGGCTCTTCTCCTCTTTCTTCTTCTTTACCAAATAAATTAAAAATATCTTTATTTATAAAATTTTCCTCTATTAATTTCAGATGTTTAAAAGGAATCCATCTGTTCTTTAAAGTAACCTTTACTTTATTTTCCATAAAATAATTAACAAAAGTTTCTAAATCTTTTACTAAAGGAGTATCCTTCATGTTTAAACCGGTTAAATCAATATATTCTTCCTCCATTCCACGAGATACGGGGGTTACGGTTATGGAAATAGAGTAATCTTTTCTGGGATTACCTAATCTTTTCCTTTCTTCCAAAATTGCTTCCCAGGGAGTTTTGTAGTCGAGCTCTTCTTGGGACTGGTGAAGCCATTTTTCCTGGCATTCTTTAACTGCTTTATTTAATCCATTCTGATTGGAAAAATTACCCGGATCAACCTCAGACTGGACATAGAACATCAAATCCTGGGTAAGTTCTTTTTCCTTTGGGCCTATGTTTTGTTCATTAATTTCCTCGGGGGATTTTCCGCCAAATTCATCCCGGGAAGAAAGATTCCAGAAATTCATAAAAAGCTGTTGAAATTCTATTAATTCTTCATTAGAAGAAAAATTAAGTTTTCCCGACAACTCTCTCATTAGAGGAAAAGGGTCGATAATTCTATTTATCTTTTTTCTAAGGTTCTTGATAGAGGGTGCTTTTTTGCCCAAATGCTTTTTTAAAAAATGTTTTAGTTTTTTCTCTACAGATTCCAGATTGTTTTCCTCTTTAGGGATACCCCTGAATTTCTGAAAAAGATCTTTTTCTATCATTAAAGGTGTAACTATGCGGGCAATATCAGGAGGGCTATTTTTCCATAATCTTTTTAATATGTAGGATGATTCTTTAGGATAAGTTAGGTTCACATTGGAAAGGGCGTAATCTGTCTCGTAAGGTAAAATACGGCCTATAATATAATCTCCTTCTTTAAGTTTATGGGTAGCTCTATTTTCTCTTATTTTATATTCTTTCCCAGAAGTTAGGTCTTTGGTCATAAAGTAAAAACCAACTACAACTTTGCTAATGGTAAAGGCACTGAAGATATTGCCTTTAAATCCTAAAAAAATCTGTTGATCGTGTTTATTGTAATTAGATAAATTTTTCGATAAAAATACTTCTAAGGGAGTCATTTCGTAATATTGAGAAATATAGGAGAACATAAAATGATCTGAAAATCTTAGTTCTGCCCAATTTTTATCGTCAAAAGTTTTATAATATTTCTCGGGAGTAAGAGTAAAAAACCTTTCCCTTTCTTTAAATAATTCTTTATATAAGTGAGCATCATTTTCGCAAAATTCTATAATGTCGAGGGTGAATTCATTTACTCTGGTAGCGGGTTTCATAATAACTTACCTACCTTTTTAATCTTTATTCTTAATCTACGATGTTGTGATCTATAATTAAAGAATAATCTATGATATTAGGATAGTCAAGCAAATTTCTGAGGCTTGACCCTTCTTTTTCTTCCCGTTAATTAAAAATGAGTTTTTCTAACCCATTCTTCTTCCCATTCCTCCCATTCGAGATTAGTGATTTCGGATATTTGAGTGAAGACACGCGGTGATTATTTTTTGCGCGAGTAGTTCGCTGATTTGTAAGGTGTTGGTAAGTTCTTCTGGTGATGCAGAATGGATATTTATTGTCCCA
>MEYH01000092.1:6354-39404 GCA_001773955.1 Candidatus Sediminicultor quintus
TCCACGGTCAGAGTTCATAATAACTAAAGTATCTAACAGCTCAACATTGGCGAAATATTTGCACCAGATTCCTATAGATACCAGTGCATGTTCAGGATTTTTCGATATGTTAGCCACCCAGATAAAAATACCCTTCTTTCTTTTCTCCAATCTCGACTTGAATATCAATTTACCATCCGGGAGCGTAACCATCTTCGCCAGGCAATTTGAGCGATCAATGAGCAATTTAAGCTGAGCGCTGAAGAGACCAAAATAGGCAGGAGCCCCGATAACCAGAGCATCAGCGTTTACAAGGGCATCATATATTTTTTCCATCCCATCTTTGTAAAAGCAATAATCAGGGGCGGGAAACCTGTCACAGGCCTGACAGGGCATTATTTCCAGATCATTGAGGTAGATTTTTTCTGTTTCTGCACCGACGGACTGGGCACCTTCCAGAGCTTTGGTTACAAAGGTATCAGTGTTCATCTTTTTCCTGGGACTACTTACAATTCCCACTACTTTTAGAACCATAGTCTCCTTCGCTCCTTAATTTCCTTATTCTTCCCATTTTTTCAATAGTATGCTGGCATTTTGCCCGCCAAATCCAAATGAATTGGAAATAGTATATTGTAAACTTTGATTCCTTCCTTGAAGTGGGACATAATCCAGATCACATTCCGGATCTTGCTCTAACAGCCCTATGGTAGGAGGAATAAAACTTTCCTGCATGGCTTTAATACAGACAATGGCTTCTGCTGCCCCCGAAGCGCCAAGCATATGCCCGGTCATTGATTTGGTAGAACTTATCGGAATACCGTATGCCTTTTCGCCAAATACCGTTTTTATTGCTTCGGTTTCACTTTTATCATTATAAGGAGTGCTGGTTCCATGGGCATTGATGTAAGATATCTGTTCTTCATTAATACCTGAATCATTAATAGCCATTTTCATTGCTCTTGCCCCGCCATTTCCACCAGGTGCAGGAGTAGTAATGTGGTAAGCATCACAGGTAGTCCCATATCCCACTACCTCAGCATAAATATTTGCCCCTCTTTTTTGAGCATGCTTTAATGTTTCTAAAATCATTATACCGGCTCCTTCTCCCATTACAAACCCCGTTCTTCGGATATCAAAGGGAATGGAAGCTTGTTCCGCTTTATTGTGAGTGCACAAAGCTCCCATCGAGGTAAATCCGGCTAATGCCAGTGGAGTCATTGCTGCCTCGGAACCGCCGGCAACAATTAAATCCGCTTGATTCTGCTGTAAAATGCGATAAGCATTTCCAATGGACGATGTACCGGAAGCACAGGCAGTTATTACTGTATCACATATCCCCTTTATTCCAAATTTAATAGCAATATTTGCTGCAGCAATATTGCAAAGAGCCATAGGGATAAAAAAAGGAGATACGCGTCCCGGCCCTTTTTCGATAATTTTTCGATTTTCTTTTTCAATAGTAATAAAACCCCCTATGCCGGTGCCTAAAATAACTCCCCAATTTTCTCGGGAATCGCTCTCATTGCTTAATCCTGCATCCTCCACTGCCTCATTTGCAGCTACCAGGCCTATCTGGGTGAATTTATCCATCCTTTTTAATTCCTTAGAATCCAGAACATCAGTAGGATTGAAATTTTTGATTTCTGCAGCTATTTTCACCTTAAATTCGGAGGTATCAAATGCTTTAATAAAATCAATTCCACATTTACCTTTTTTTATATTTTTCCAGAAAGTTTTAACATTATTACCTATGGGGGTAATTGCCCCCATTCCGGTTATAACAACTCTATTTTTCAAATTCTTTACCCTCCTTGTATGGTTAGTCTTCTATTAGTGTTTGAGCTACATTGTCCAGTTTGATAAGGCAGCTCCCCAGGTTAGTCCACCGCCAAAGGCAACCATTATCACCCGATTCCCCGGGCAAAATATTTTTTTCTTATGGGCTTCATCTAAAGCAAGCGGAATACTGGCAGAAGAAGTATTTCCAAAACGGTCTAAATTAATAATAAATCTTTGTCGTTCAACCTTTAATTCTCGGGCTACATGATCAATAATGCGAATATTAGCTTGATGGGGAATAATATAATCAATATCATCTATCAAAAGATTAGACTTATTTAAAACCTGAGAAATACTTTTTATCATTATTCTGGTAGCAAATTGAAATACTTCTTTTCCGCACATGGATATATGGTTAGGTTTTCCATTATTATTTTGAACCTGCAAAAAAGGATTTTTTAAGGGAACTGCCGGAAGAGTGAGAGACTCCTGTAAATCTCCTTGAGAACCAGTATAAGTACAAATAATACCTTCCTGGTTAGAGCTCTTTAAAACTACTGCCCCGGCTCCATCTCCAAAAAGCACGCATGTATTCCGATCTGACCAATCGGTAACTTTTGATAAAACTTCTGCTCCTATTACCAGAATTGTCTTGCTCTGTTTTGATTTAATAAATTGATCGGCTATCTGTAACCCATAAACAAAACCGGTGCAACCTGCTGCTATATCAAAACTGGGAATATCCTCTAATCCTAATTCTGCCTGAACAAGATTAGCCGTTGAAGGCATAAAAAAATCGGGAGTTATGGTAGCCAATATTATCATATCGATATCTTTTTTATCTATACCAGCATTTTTGATTGCTTCTGTGGCTGCTTTTGCGGCTATTTGATAGGTCCTTTCTCCGATGGAGATTCTTCTTTCTTTTATACCTGTTCGGGAGGTAATCCACTCATCGTTAGTCTCTACCATTTTTGAAAGCTCGTCATTTTTTACAATTCTTGCGGGGACATAAGCACCGGTACCAATTATTTTTGAATAAACCATATTACCTTCCTTAAATAATTCTTTACCTGCAAAACTGAAGTTTCTAATACTTAATAAATAGCTACTATATTTATTAACTGCTATTATGAGTTATTATTAAAAGCAAGTATACATAATAATCCATTTCTTGTCAATGTTTTTAGAAATATTTTTGGGGTAAATAGAATGGTATGGAGTGAAATAATTTGCACTATATAAAAATAAAAGATACCAGAAAAAAGATATCTTCTTAAGCAGGAATTTATCAATAATCATTACCTGAAGCTTTTTCATATTCTTCTGATAAATTTTCTATAAGTTGCTTAACTGAAATAATCTTATCCACGCGATAAGCATTGCTTCCTGCAAAAGCAAATCCGTCGTCAAGTTTTCCTTGTTTGGCATTAGATAGGGCAAGGGCGATACAGTAAGGTGCTTTTTTAAAATCACAAGTCTTTAAACATTTCCAGGGACATTTAAAAGGTTTTCTAACCCCGGATGAAACCTCCTCCAGGAATTTGTTCTTTACTGCCCTTCCTGGTAATCCAACAGGACTATCAATAATCATTAAATCATCTTTTTGGCATTTCAGATAAGTCTCTTTAAATTCGATAGAAGCATCGCATTCATAAGTAGCCACAAACCTGGTAGCCATTTGTACCCCTTGAGCTCCTAACTGAATATATCTGAAAATATCTGCACCGGTATATATACCGCCTGCGGCAATTATTGGAATTTTCTTATCAAATTCATTTTCGTACGGTTTTATCACGGAAATTACTTCGGGCAATATTTTCTCTAAGGTAAAATCCAGGTTATCAATCTGCTCTTTTTTGAAACCCAGGTGCCCGCCGGCTAATGGTCCTTCAACAACGACAGCATCAGGTACGTAATGATAATTTTTTTGCCAGTATTGGAATATAATTTTTGCAGCCCGCGAAGATGATACAATGGGAACAATTTTAGTAATATTTTTTTTTAATTTATCAGGCACCAGCACTTCCAGACCTCTTAAGGGCAAACCTGCTCCAATAAATATTAAATCTGCCTTTTCCTCTACTGCAACCTTGACCATAGCATAAAAATCCGAAAGAGCAGCCATTATATTTACCCCAATAATACCCTTGGTCATCTCCTTTGCTTTTCTGATTACTTTACGTAAAGCCCTTTTGTTCGCTTCAGTAAAATTTTTACCAAAGTCAGGTTCGAGCATGCCTATCCCGGCAGTCCCGATAACTCCGATACCCCCTGCATTTGCCACAGCAGACGCTAAACCTGATAAAGAGATTCCCACAGCCATTCCGCCTTGAATAATGGGAATCTTTGCCTCTAAGTTACCTATTCTTAATTTGGGAATTTTTATGAAATTCATCTGTCTAACTCCTTTGCAGATAATGATTTAATAAAATCAATATCGCATTCCTCACCTATAACGTTCTCCTGAATATCGATAAAATATATACTAAATTAATTTACTTTTTTCTTCAATTATTTTCTTCGCTTCTGAAAAAATTTCTTCAATTATTTCTTTACAGGTTTGCTCTTTTTTCACCAGACCGGCTGACTGCCCGGCCATTATCGAACCATAATCCATATCTCCTTCTCGGGCAGATCGATAAAGCGAACCTTTTCCCAATTCTTCATATTCTTCCAAAGAGGCGTTTCTTTTTTCCAGCGCCTGGAAATCCCTGGCCAGCCTATTTTTTATTATCCGAACCGGGTGGCCGGTTGACCTTCCGGTAACTATGGTGCTGGTATCTTTGGCATCAAGTATCTTTTGCTTATAATTTTTATGAACATTACATTCATAAGCCACCAGAAATCTCGTACCTATTTGAACCCCCGAAGCTCCCAACATCCAGGCAGCTGCCAGACCGCGGCCATCGGCAATTCCCCCGGCAGCCAGAACCGGAATATTTATTGCATCTGCTACCTGGGGAATAAGGGTCATGGTGGTTAATTCTCCCACATGCCCTCCGGCTTCACCGCCTTCTGCAATCACTGCATCTGCCCCAGCTCTTTCCATTCGCATGGCCAGGGCAACCGAAGGAATTACCGGAAATACCAAAATATTATTTTCTTTCCACATTTCTACATATTTACCGGGGTTTCCTGCTCCGGTAATTACTACTTTTACTCCTTCATCAACAGCTATGCGGGCAATTTCATCAGCATTGGGATTTAAGAGCATAATATTAAGTCCGAAGGGTTTTTCAGTTAGCTTTCTTGTTTTTCGAATCTCTTCTCTAATCCATTCACCCGGAGCATAACCGGCTGCAATAACTCCAAGAGCACCAGCATTGGATACTGCCGAAGCAAGTTCGGCATCAGCTATCCAGGCCATCCCTCCCTGAATAAGCGGGTATTGTATTCCTAAAAGCTTACATATAATAGATTTAAACACTAATGCATCTCCTTATAAAGTTTCTCACGTTCTATCAATAGCTCATTTATTTATTAACTACTATTATGACCTATTATTAAAGGTAAGCATACATAAAAATTCATTTTTTGTCAATATTTTTAGAGAGACATGTTTTTAGAGAGAAAAAGTAGACTGTCTCCTTTTTCATCTATTATGCACTTAAGAATATTTTAAGATCGTTTTCTACATCGGTTATTCCGGCGATGCCGAATTTCTCTACCAGAACTTTGACCACATTGGGGGATAAAAATGCCGGTAAGGTTGGACCTAAATGAATATTCTTTATTCCCAGATAGAGCAAAGCTAATAAGACTATTACCGCTTTTTGCTCATACCAGGCTATATTGTAGGAGATAGGAAGTTTGTTTATATCATCTAAACCGAATACTTCTTTTAATTTTAGAGCAATCACTGCCAGAGAATAGGAATCATTACACTGACCAGCATCTAAGACTCTGGGGATACCCCCTATATCGCCTAATTCAAGTTTATTATATCTGTATTTAGCACATCCGGCGGTTAATATGATGGTATCTTTGGGTAAAGCCCGGGCAAATTCTGTATAATATTCACGATTTTTCATTCTGCCGTCACAACCGGCCATAACAAAGAATCTCTTTATAACCCCGGATTTTACGGCTTCGACTACCTTATCGGCCAGTCCGATTACCGTATGGTGAGCAAATCCTCCGATAATCTCTCCCTTTTCTATCTCTACCGGCGGTTTGCATTTTTTGGCATGAGCTATAATTTTGGAGAAATCTTTTTCTTTCCCTTCTTCTGCTTCCGGAATATGTTTTACTCCGGGAAATCCCACAGTACCGCTGGTGTAAACCCTGTCTTTATAAGAATCTTTAGGAGGAACAATACAGTTAGTGGTAAAGAGAACCGGTCCATTAAAGCTCTCAATCTCTTCTTTCTGTTTCCACCAGGAGTTCCCATAGTTACCTACAAAATGGGAATACTTTTTAAAGGCCGGATAATAGTTGGCAGGAAGCATCTCACCATGAGTGTACACATCTACTCCGCTCCCCTCAGTCTGTTTCAAGAGTTCTTCCATGTCCTTTAAGTCATGGCCGCTGATTAGAATTGCCGGATTCTTTCTAACTCCGATATTTACTTTGGTTATCTCCGGATTGCCATAGCTGGAAGTGTTAGCTTTGTCCAGTAAGGCCATAGCCTCTACTCCAAATTTACCACACTCTAAGACCAAACTAACCAAATCATCCGCAGAGAGGCTATCATCGGTGATAGCGGTGAAAGCTTTTTCGATGAATTCAATGATCTTTTCATTTTCATAACCCAGATTCTGGGCATGAACAGTATATGCTGCTATCCCCTTTACGCCATAAGTGATAAGCTCTCTCAGAGACCTGACATCCTCATTTTTAGTACTTAAAACTCCTGCTTCTCTGGCTTTCTCTTCAAATTCTTCTTCGGTATCAGTTTGCCAGATTGCTGCCTCGGGAACTTTATCTCCGACAGTTCCTCCGGCTTTTTCCAACATCTCTTTCGCTTCATCTTTTAATTTTAACCCTTTTCTAATCCAGACCTCAAAATCGCTTCGGTCAAAATTTACATTGGTAATAGTAGAAAACAGACTGTCTAAGAGAAATTTATCTGCTTCCTCGGAAGTTGCTCCCAGTTTCCTGAGTTTTGAACTGTAAAATGATATTCCTTTTAGCAGATAGATTAATAAATCTTGCAATCGGGCTACATCATCTGTCTTTCCGCAAACACCTCGAGCAGTACACCCGCTCCCTGCTAATGTCTCCTGGCATTGGTAACAAAACATTTTATCGGTCATATTAAGATCCTCCTTTAATTTTTATGATTATAGACCACTTTTTAAAAAGAATAGGTTAAGCCGATACCAATCATTCCTTTGGGCTTCTGTTGAGCTCCTTCAGAAACATTTGGAGCAAAGAGAGTGTCTTCTTTACCAAAATAAATTGCGGTACTAAGATTAAAGCTTAGATTATTGCTTAATTGATTACGATACCCGGGCATAACAATGATGCTCCCGTCATTCAAGCTGGAAATTACCATTAAATTAATTTGAGAAAATTCATCGATTTCATAATTTGCCATACCCAAAATTAACCCAACATTTTCCTTTAAATTATTGGTGAGATTTCCGGTAAAAAAGGGGCCCAAAATAGAGGACAGGTTATCTTTTTTCATAGATAAATATTCTAACTGAAAATATATCTTATTCCCCGCTTCAAAGAAATAACTATAATCCCCCCCGATTAGATAGGCTAAATCACCGTCACCATTATCTTTAAAATAATATCCCAGGGCTCCATATACTCCCAATGGCCCCAGATCTCCTTTTGCAGTAAAACCTATTCTCTGATTGGCCGGGATAATGGTCCCCATAGAATCTATTTCTGGTTCCCGAACATAATTCAGGGTCAAATCATATCCCTCTAACATCGTCCGTCCTCTTATCCCCCACTTCATATTTCTAAAACCATTGGGAAACGCAGCAATTGCGGTAATACTTGAATTCCAATTTATGGGGTAATAGGCTTCTATTGCATTTTGATATTTTGAACCGGTCTCTTCGTCCATTATCACTGACCCTAAAGTAAAATCAACCGGGTTAAGCATCGAGCCGAAAGACCAGGAGATCGGTTGGCGACCCAGGGTTAGATGTAATTTTTCAAATCTATGTTTAAGATAAAGTTTTTTGATTAAATAATCAAATCCTCCACTCATAGGATTGTTAAATAAATATATTTCGAATTTAGTCTGGGTATTATTAAGAGTAGGCAAGAATAATTCCAAATCCAAACTTTCCTGGGGATAAGCGAAAATATTCCCTTGATTATCGATGATACCTATCAGAGAGGCGGCGAGTTCACCACCAATATCAACCTTGGCAGAAATTGAAATTGACCCTAAGAGGAAAAAGATTATAAATAGAATGGCAATACTAAAATATTTTTTCATGATTAATTTGATTCCCTTAATTTTAAAATTCAAAACTATTTTGTGTGTTTTTTATCTTAAATTCTGCAAAGTAAATGTCCCTTCGGGAATTTCCGGGTTAAAATCTATCTGAACAATTTTGAATCCGGTGTAAGTATCTTTCCTTAGTTTGTTCTCCATAACCGAATCAACAGGAATCCATCGACCTTCAATCTCCTGCGCTTCATTTAGTTTGGTTTCTTTTAATAATTTTCCACTTTGAGCATATAATTCTTCCTGCAGACCGATAAATCTTTCCTTGTCTACCCAGCTTACCCGGCGATAATAGGAGACTTTAACGCCTTCTCTGGCTACACCTTCCAATACATAACAAGGATGGCCATCAATTTCTTCTTCACCGATAATTTTAAAATCGTATAGATCGGTTAATTTATCTGATTCCATTATATCTTGATAGGAAAAATCACTCCCCATCATCCCCTGATTGAGCATATGACCAGATATTTTAATGATTTCTTCTGCATCAGGGAAGAACATCCATAAATCATTCTCCCTTTTAAGAAATTTTGTTCCCCTATCTTGCGGATTGGTAAACTCTATAAGAGCATTTCTTTTATCGCTCAAAATAAGCATAGTTTTAGTTATTTTACGACCTCCACTTACAATTATCATTTCTGCCTCTGCTTTAATTGAGATAATGTATTCATTATCATCTCTCTTATTAATAATTTCTTCGGCGGTCATTTCTAAAGCAGGTGCTATAATTATACTTGAAAATAAAATCGACATGATTATTCCTATCAGTAAAAACCCTTTAACTTTTCGCATTATTAATTCTCCTTTCAATTTTTCACCCCCACCTTAATCCTCCCCCCTCAAGGGGGAGGAAAGAAGGTCTGCCCCTCCTACTAACGACTATTCACTATTCACTAACGACCATTTTCCTGCACGCTATACGCTAAATTTGCCGTAAGGCTTCGGTTGGTTCAAGCTTGGCGGCCTTCCTCGCCGGGATAATACAGGCAATCGTGACCACAAACACCCCTAATACAAAGCAAAAAACAAGATTCTCCAAACTAAAGACGGTATAAAAAATTGGTTCAAACATTAAATCTGCGCTCATCCCCTCCATCGCTGCACTATAATCAAGGCCGATAACAGAAACGACTTTGGTTAGTACTCCACCCAATACAGCTCCAATAGCACTACCAATTACGCCAATAATTGCCCCTTCCATGGTAAAGAGATATAATATTTCTCGGCTGCTTAAACCCAGAGCACTCATCATCCCAATCTCACGGGTACGTTCATTGACAATCATAATCAGTGTATTCACCAATACAAAACAGGCTAATAGAATGATAAAAATATAGACAAAGTTATATATTTTAGTAGCAATATCAAATAGCCCAATGAGTTCATAATCCTTATTCCAAACCTGCAAGATATATTTTCCGGATTCATCTTCCTGGGAAAATAACTCATTAAGTCCGGGTAAAATCGAAGCTGCTTTATATTGATTTGAAGTAATCAAAAGTAGTTCTGTTACCTCGCCAGGCATCTCCAAAATCCTCTGGGCTTGATCCAAAGGAAGATAAAAAATAGTATCATCCAGTATTTGTAATGCGCTTTGAAGTTTCCCGACAATCTGGAAAGTAGAACCTTTAAAAGAGCCAAAAGGAGTTGTATATAAAATGGTGACTTTATCTCCTACTTCACGGTCTATTTTTTCCAGCAGCCCGGCCCCTATAACGACTTCCCTACTACCCGGCTCAACCATTCTTCCCTCGATTATTTTTTCATCTATCCTGGTAAAGGCTATTTCTTCAGCAGGGTCAATTCCCCAGCCCATCATTCCTACTAATTCATCATCCCTACTGACCACAGCACCAAATTTAAGCCGCGGAATAACCTGTTTGACTCCTTCCACTGACTTTAACTTTTCAATCATCTCTGAGTAGCCTTTGCCATTAAACCCATCCAGAGAATAATTTAAAGACAAAAGACGTTCTTTTAGTTTATATTCCTCATCGATAATCCGTATGTGACCGGCTTTATAATGGATATGATTTTCAAAAGTAGATTCTATCATTCCGCTGATTAACCCCCGGGCAAAGACCACCGCAATAATAGCAACCGCAATAGCAATAGCAGAAATCGAGGTTCTAATCCTGGATCTCGATAGATTTTTCTTGGCTAAATTCCATAAAAATTTCATTTTTTACCTCCTTACCTGTGCGTGTCTGCACGCAGACGGCTTATCGATGGTAGATTGCTTTTACCGGATCTTTATGTGCTGCCCAATATGCCGGTAATATACTGGATAACAGTGCAACCATGATGCTTAAAATAAATAAGAAACTGAAGGCAGGATAATTCCAGGTTCCATAAATTTTATCAATGGGAAGACCAAATTCAGATATATCTACACCCATGGCGCTGTAATCAACAAAACCATATTTCGCCATTAAACCTACTCCGGTAAATCCAATCAAACATCCGGCTAATCCACCCAGGATACCTATGCCGGTTGCCTCTACCATAAAGACAAAAACAATCTCCCACTCTCTCATTCCCAAAGCTTTCATCATACCGATTTCTGCCGTTCTCTCCAGTGCAGACAGGATAACATTATTAACAATTCCTATCATGCCAATAAGAAGAACGACTGACAGGATAGTCCCTGCTCCACCCTTCTTGGCAGTACTAAAAGCGATGACTGATTCAGCGGATTCTCTCCAGGAATACGCTTTCAAATCCAGGTCTTTATTTTTAAAACTGTCCATCAATACTTTAGCGATTTTATCCTCATCTCCGGAAGCGGTTTTCAAAGCAAGCAGACTAACCCCATCACCTACGTTTAATCCCTGCTGGGCAATATCTAAAGGAACAAAAACAACCCCGTTATTAATCATCGGATTGGGCGCATTTAACAGACCTGAAATTTCCACATCGATGGTATTAAAGGTATCTTCTTTTGTCCTGACCAGAAGAGTAATATAATCATTAACTTTTAAATCCATCAACTCAGCTAATTTTACCCCTATGACTGCTTTTGATTCACCCGTGGAAAACATCGAACCTTCAATGATATAATTTTGAGTAGCAAAAACTTCATTGTATTGTTCGGAAGAGATGCCCAAACCCAGGACCGATACTTCATCAATCCCATTATTAAGGTTAGCCTTAAATCTTAGCTCAGGAGATACTCCCAATACGCCATCCAGGTTTTTTATACTGTCTACTATATCCTGGTTTATATAAATTAAATTTTCTAAAGGCAGCTTTTCTCTGTCTTTCCAGTATTCAGGATGAACTACCTGAATATTCCCGGTATCGTAATTCTTTATATTGCTAAAAGACATTTCTTCTATACCACCCATAACAGAATCCATGAATAAATAACCGAAAAATGCAAAGGCAATCACCAGAATCGTAATGACATTTCTCCTTTTTTGACGGGTTAAATTTTTCAAACCGAGTTTGAAACTAAACACCTTTTACCCCCTCCTTTCATCAGCAGAAATCATACCATCCTTAAGATTAATATATCTATGAGCATATTCCATTACCATCGGGTCGTGGGTAGAAAAGATAAAAGTAGTGCCTAATTCTTTATTCATCTTCACCATTATTTTTACTACATCGGCAGCATTTTTAGAATCCAGATTAGCAGTTGGTTCATCTGCTAAAACAAGCTTGGGTTCCTTGACTAAAGCACGGGCAATGGCTACCCTCTGGCTCTCTCCGCCGGAAAGTTCATTGGGCCTTCGATTCTCCAATCCCTTAAGCCCCACTTCTTCTAATATTTTTAATACTCTTTCTTTTACTTTCAATTCTGAAGTATGGTCAATCAGTCGGATAGCAAATTCTACATTTTCATAAGCAGTTAATACCGGAATCAAATTATAACTTTGGAAGACAAATCCGATATTGAATCTTCTGGTCATGGCAAGGGCTTTCCTGGAAAGATCGCTTACCTTATTTCCGTTTAAACGAATTTCCCCCTCTGTAGGTGTGTCTAAACAACCTATCATGTTTAGAAGCGTGGTTTTTCCTGAACCGGACGGACCGAAAATGGTTGAAAATTCACCTTGTTCTACTATTAAGTCTACCCCTCGCAAAGCAGGTACTTTTATTTTCCCCTGTTGATAAATTTTTTTGACTCCTTTTAGTTCGAGTAAAGACATTTAATTTTCCTCCTTGACTAAATTCGAATGAATTAATGATTGTTTTTAATGTTTTGATTATTTACCAAGTAAATATATTTAATTAATTCTTTTTGATTATTTTATACTATATTTCAATTTTTTTCACCTATCGATGATAAAGTGCTTTTACCGGGTCTTTATGGGCTGCCCAGTAGGCAGGAGCTATACTGGAAAATAACGCAATAATTATTCCAAAAAAGAAGATGAAAATAAAAGAAGATAAATTCCAGACCCCATAAATTTTATCTAAAATCGGGATTCCATATAGAGACATATCTCCACCTATATAACTTAAGTCATATCCATATTTAACCATCCATCCTACTCCTGCAGCCCCTAATAAGCAACCGGCCAATCCGCCGATGATTCCTACACCGCATGCCTCTATCATAAATACCAGAACAATCTCCCATTCTCTCATCCCTAAAGCTTTCATCATACCAATCTCTCTGGTCCTCTCCAGGGCAGACAGGATAACATTATTAATAATTCCTATCATACCGATCACTAAAATTACTGTTAAAACAACGGCGGTTTCAGCATCTTGAGCAGCACTGTAAGCGATAACCGTCTCTGCAGATTCTCGCCAGGAGTAAGCTTTGATATTTATGTTTTTTTTCTGAAAATTTTGATTAATATCATCTATAATAGGGGTGATTTCTTTTTCCTTATTTGTTCTAATAGTAATCATGCTAACGCCATTTTCCACATTCAGTGCCTGCTGGGCAATATCCAAAGGAACAAAAACAATGCCATTATTAATCATTGGATGGGGGGTATTCACCAATCCCCCAATTTCTAAATCAATGGTATTAAAAGTCTCTTCTTTGGTCCTGATTAAAAGGGTAATATAATCACCGATTTTCAAATCCATCAATTCAGCCAATCCCTTCCCTATCACCGCTTTGGATTCTCCCGGAGAGAAAATTGAACCGGCAACCAGATACTGCTGAGTGGTATAGACTTCATTGTATTTCTCCGGAAGGATACCCAAACCGATGACTGCTATTTCATCAATACCATTATTAAGATTTGCAATAAATCGAAGTTCGGGAGATGTTGCCAATAAACCATCAATATTTTTTATGCTCTCTTCTATATCCTGATTTAAATAGATTAAGTTTTCCAGAGGCAGCTCTTCTCTTTCTTCCCAATATTGAGGATAGGCAACCTGTATATTTCCGGTCTCAAAATTTATTATATTGTTAAAGGACAATTGTTCCATACCGCCCATAACGGAATCTAAAAATAAATAAATAAAAAAAGCAAAAGCAATCACTAAAATGGTGATGCTATTCCTTCTTTTCTGGCGGGTTAAATTTTTCAAACCAAGTTTGATACTAAACATCTTCTGCTCCTACAATTGCAGTAATATGTGTAATAGGTAATAAGTAGTAAACGGATACGATAAAAATTAAAAACCAGAAAGTAGAACTAAGAAATTAATTAGTAGTAATAAGTTTCAGTTTACCAAATACTGCACTTGCTTTAATTTCTAAATATCCTTGATTAGTACTAATATCGCCTATTCTATAGTTTTGGGAACTAAATATCACGGATGATCTATCCGGTAATTCTAATTCACCAAAGGCAGAACTCGCCTTGATCAATGTTGGGACATCAGGATTAAGAATAACTTTTCCCTCTGCGAAGATGGTATTAACCTCTATTTTCTTTACCTCATTTTCTATTTTTACTTTTGATAGATCGACTATGCCCGAAGCGAATACAATATTATATTCATCTTGAACCTCTGAAACCTTGATGACCCCTTCTCTAAAGACAATGTTTCTACTATCTTGAAAACTAAAACCGTTAAAAAGGATAAATACTCCGAACAAGACAATAAGAATTCCTATGGTTAATTTAAATATATTGATATTGAAATTAAAAATACTATTCAGAAGTAAAATTATACCTACTGTTAAAAATATAATTCCCATAAAAACTCCGCCAAATAATCTCATTATTTATCTCCTTTAAATATTCTATTTATTTTGTAAAGCTGCAATGACAGCCGGAAGAAATGCCGGAAGGTCTTGAGGTGTTCTGGAAGTAATTAAATTATTATCTACTACGACTTCTTTATCCAGATAAATCGCTCCGGCATTGATTAGGTCATCCTTGA
Source organism: Candidatus Sediminicultor quintus (assembly GCA_001773955.1). GTDB lineage: Bacteria > Atribacterota > Phoenicimicrobiia > Phoenicimicrobiales > Phoenicimicrobiaceae > Sediminicultor > Sediminicultor quintus. Next base: position 20,840 of record MEYH01000092.1, read on the forward strand.
TAGAGTTAAAACCTGCTGTTTTTTTGCCCTTCATAATATTCGCCGAGATAAGGACCCAGGGGCCATGGCAGATAGAAGCTACTACGCCGCCTTTTTCAAAAATTTCCCGAACCAGGTCAAGGATTTTCGGATAACGGCGCAATCGGTCAGGAGCATAACCTCCGGGGATTACGATTCCCTGAAAATCATCTGCCTTCGCCTCTGCTGCAGATAAATCAGCACCAGCAGGATATCCATGTTTACTTTTGTAAACTTTGGCTTCCGGTCCAATGAGCTTTACTTCGGCACCTTCTTCTAATAATCTATAATATGGATACCACAATTCTAAATCTTCGTATAAATCTTCAACTAAAATGGCAATTTTCTTTCCTTTTAATTTCATGCAAATATCCTCCTTCTAAAATTATTTTCTAATAATTTACCCATGGATTTTTATGTTCACCAATTAGATAGAAAAAATACTTCTACTCAATTCAATAAATTCTTCAAATTTTTTATAAATCTTTTTTCGTGCTTATCTAAAATAATATATTAATATTATGATAATAGTCAAGGGATAGAAGGGAAGTGATTTTCGATTCGTAGCAGGTTTACCGTTTTCTTTAAACAATATATAACTTAACACCAATATTTTTAATAATTTCTTCACACTCTTTGGAAATTCCTGAATCAGTGATAACAATATCAAAATCGGTAAGGTCGGCAAAGTACGAAATCTTTATTTTCCCAAATTTTGAAGAATCTACTAATAATATTTTAGTATCCGAAGATTCAATAACTGCTTTCTTGGTTTCCTTCTCGTAATCAGTTGCACAGGTAACTCCTAATTTTTCAGAAACGCCGGCAGCTGAAATAAAGGCTTTATTGGCTCTTATCTTCTTTATCATATCAATCCCCTCTGGTCTCTCAAACATGAGAGTATCATCATGAAAATAACCTCCGGGGAATATTAGTTTCCAATGCTTATTTTCATAAACATTAAACAAAATATTTAGAGTATAACATATAACAGTTAGGGGCATATTTTCCGGAATAAATTTAGGTAGATTTTCGGTAGTAGAACCGGTATCTATAATAATCACATCATTAGGACTGACTAAAGAAGCTGCTTTTCGAGAAATCTTAATCTTCTCTTCTAACATCAAGGATTCGGCAGTTTGAATTAAATACTTTTCTTTATCTGTATCAATCGGGGGATTCCTCTTTAAAACAGCTCCTCCAGGAATAAGGGTAACAATATTCTCATTTGAGAGTCCCCCAAGATCTCTTCTGATAGTCATCTCTGAAACTTTTAGTCTTTTTGATAATTCTTTAATATTAACAAAACCATTATTAGATAAATTATTTATTATAAAATCAGCTCGATAATTGCTTCTCGCCATAATTTGCCTTTTATTTATATAATTAAAATTACTTATTTTCTATTTTTTAAAGCTAAAATATATCCCTATTTTTTTCATATAAATTGAGATAATTCTTATAAATTGTATTATAACATATTGGGAGGAAAGATATGTAAATTATTTTTCTTAAAGAAGTCATATTGGTTATAACTTCAGTAAACGAGTTGTATATTAGTGATCTATAAGCAGTACAAATCGTTGAATTAATAATCCCACACTTGCCTGTATAGTATTATATATTAAGAGGAAATCAATAAATCCTATTTAATGATCTTTACCCTTCTCCTATCTATCGTGGATACGCCCATAACTATAGCAATTAAGCCGAAAATTACCATCTGAATACTGCGACCGAATCCAAGCATTAGCAATCCAGCTTGAATCCAGGTAATGATAATCACCCCAAGCAAGGTTCTTTGGGGACCTCCAACGCCTCCCGTGAGTGCTGTGCCACCCGCGACCACGCTCGCAAAAAGGGGTATCATCATATCTGCGCCCATCTCTATAGAACCTCCCCCAAACTGTGCCATGTATAAAATTCCTGCCAGCCCGGCAAAAAATCCACTGAGCATGAAAACGTAAATTCTATTAGTTTCCACGTTGATTCCCGAAAGCATAGCACCTATCGGGTTTCCTCCAATCGCATAAATACGCCTTCCAAATGGTGTCCATATAGCGATGAAAGTGCATAATATCCAGACACCTATTGCCCAATAGAATATCGATGGTATACCCGTTATAAAGGTTACTGAAAGAGCCCTGAAGGCCCTGTTACTCATGATGTGAAGGAAGCCTTTCGAGAGATACAGAGCTATTCCCTCAACCACAACTGAAACACCGAGTGTTGCCATGAAAGAAGGAACTTTTAATTTTGCAAATAATAGTCCGTTAATAAAACCGAACCCTATACATATCGATAAAGCTAATGGAATTACCCAAAGACCGAGCTTGTCGATATATAAAACACATATTAGCGCGGCAAGCTTCAGCAAGCTTAACACTGAGAAATCAAAAGATCCCATCATGATAACGAAAGTCAATCCGCAGGCAGCGATTAGGAAGTATGACATTGCATAGACCAAAGTTATAATCCCCTGATATCTGAGGAATACAGGGTTTATCAGTTGGAATACACCTATAATCACTATCGCAGCAACTATTGGACCGATAGTATTCATATTTTTTCGAAACCATTCTGGAAGCGGTTTGACTATCATCTTTTTACCCCTTTCATGTAATCATTACTCCCTTTGACCCCCTGGAACTTGCTACAATAGATGCAATTAACAGTAGCCCGGTAATGAGTTGTATCATTGTGGGATCTATAAATGAAAGGGTCAATCCGCGAAAAAGCACAGTAAAGGTCAACGCACCGAGTATCGTTTTTTGGGGGCCACCGCTTCCGCCTGTAAGCGGCGTTCCACCCAAGACTATTGCCACAAGCGGCCAAACCATGGTGTTTAGATTCAGCACAACTGGCACCGAACCGCCTTGATTTTGGAAATAGATTACCGATCCTATACCCGTAAATAGCCCGCTTATCGTAAAAGCCAGGATCTTGTACTTATCGACATTTATTCCGGCCAATCGAGCTCCTTCTTCATTTGACCCAATAGCGTATAGATATATGCCTATCTTAGTGTATTTCATAATGAATACCGCAGCGATTATTATTGGGATAGTCCATAGAAAAGCCGTGGGAATGTAAGGTATCAACCGCATAGTTATAAACTCGTATCCGCGAACCGATCTGGAGATTCCCCCTGAGATTGTACCGGTTAATCCAGAGTATATTACTAACACACTTAAAGTTAGTATGAAAGAGGGTATTTTCGCTTTGACTTGTATGACGCCAACAATGAACCCTGTCGCTAATCCCAATAGTGGGATGACGAGAATTGAGAACATCCCTAATGTTGGCATGAGAAGCCACACCAGGATGCCTCCCAGCATCCAAATTCCAACATAAGATAAGTCTAATGAACCGGTCACCACCACAATTGAGGGACCAAGTGCAAATAACATGAGAGACACAAACTGCCTTAGAATTGTTGATAAATTTAGGGGAGTTAGAAATTTTTCCGGGTATAAACTTGAGAATATCACGATCAGAGCAAATAAGAATAGAGTAACGGGGTAAATCTTTATCGTTTGAATTATGATTGAAGGTATCAGCTTCTTTTTGTTTGGGATCTTCACTTTTCCAGCTCCTGCTTAAACTTTTCACCACTAATAACTTTTTGAATTTTGCCATGTTTTATAAACATTATCTTGTCACATAGTATAGAATATTCTTTAGGATCGTCGCTAATAAGGATCATTGAGATGCCTCTCTTCTTTATCTCCAAAGTATTTTCGTAGATGTCTTTTCTGGCTCCCACATCTATTCCGATCGTGGGGTCTTCTAGTAAAAGTATATCGGGGCTTCTTTCAAACCATTTCCCCACAGAAACTTTCTGCTTACTACCACCGCTTAGAGAGTAGCAATCCGTGTTAACACCTGGAGTCTTTATTCTCAACCTCTGCACAATCTTTTCCGCCATCTGTTTCTCAGCATTAAAATTTATCACCGGGATGAACTTTCGCAATATTTTCTTAATATTTACTATGGAGATGTTCTTGGTAATTGGCCAGTTGAGGAATAGCTCTTTCCCGGTTTCACCCGAAAAATATCCAATACCCCTTGCTATCCTAACGTGGGGAGGTTCTTTGGTTTTGGCTTCCTGTCCTTTAATTATTAGGGTTCCGTTCTTAAAACTTATAAGACCGGCAATTGTATTTATTATTTCGCTTTTACCTGATCCCGCTGGACCAAAGATTCCTATGCACTCACCCTTGTGAAGTTCGAATGAGATATCATAATAACATCCATTTTTAGTCAAATTCTTGACGGCTAAAACTACTTCCTCGTTTGCCACTCTTTTAATTTCGGGTTTGTAAGTACGTTCCAAGGATTCTTTACCGACTATCGCCCTAAAAAAATCTTCCTCTGTTATCTTCTCCTTGGACAAGTCATAGTGGGCAATCATCTTGCCATCTCGCAACACGTGTACCCTGTCCGTGAATTCCATTACTTCAGGTATGATGTGAGACACGAAGACGAACGAAGCATTTTTCTTCATGTTTAATATATCGCTGAATAACTCCCGACGTTCCTCGATGGTTAACGGCGCGGTTGGTTCGTCGAGTATGATGACTGATGTAATATTATTATCTTCGTGTTCCAATCTTACACTTAAAATCGCTTTCGCTATTTCAATCATCTTCTGGGTGGAAAGGGGTAGTTCATACATAAAGTTCTCAATATTGCATTTTACATGAAACTCCTCTAATACCTCCCTAGCATATTTTTTCATTTTATCTATATCTAATCTCGAGTATTTTATGTACTTATCCTCATGTCCCAGGAACAGGAATTGATATACCTTTAAACAGGGTATAACTCCTTTTTCCTGGTAAACTATTGAGATACCTCTTTTTGCTGCTTCTTTTGGATTTTTGGGGAATGGTACTTTTCTTCCCCTATAATACCATTCCCCATTATCTGGAGGATAAACGCCTACCAGAATCTTCATTAGCGTAGATTTCCCGGCACCGTTTTCCCCTACCACGCCTATTATTTCATTTTTACCAATCGCTATACTAACGTTATCCAGGGCATGCACAACTCCATTGAAGGTTTTGGAAACACCCTTTATCTCAACTATTGGATTATCTATTACCATCACCAAATAATTCATCCTTTCTAACGTTAATAATCACTACCAATTACAAAAAGATTAATTATAACGATTTGGTCTTTATTCCCAGTTAGGCTCTAACTTTAGCTCTGCTGGGAACTGTTTTGCATATTCTTCGGCTTCAGCCCAGGTATCAGCCCAGCTGGTATCGAGGAAGTACTTAAAGAGAACAGTAACGTGCTTCCTAAGTGCATCAATGCTTCCGAACTTCTTTGTCATTGCTGGGAAGTAGTAATCATTCTGGCCTAGTGTGAGATCCCCGCCTGCGTGCTTGTCAAATGTTAGGCCGAGCTCTTTGCACTTTGATATGGATGCAAGCCTGAAGTCGAATGGATATTCTGGCGGTTTCGCTTTCATTTGCTTTAATATCTTATTCATATTTTCCTCGGTTGGACCTATCTTGAAGCTCGGATTATTTATTACCCCAGAAGCTTTAGCCAGCTGCTCGATTTCGCCTGGATAACCATAACAATCTATCCTGCCTGCTTGAATCATCTCATCAGGAAGCGGATACCATGCCCCAACGCACATGTCGTATGCCATAGGAACCAGTCTTCCTCCAAAGTAGGGTACAGCAAATCCAGCGCTAACTATAAAGTTTTTATCAAGTATTGCTTGTGCGGTGGTCAATTCCATATCTCTGGAAGCTGTGAAAGGTCCTATTTTTAGACCGCGGTCTTCGAGTGCAGCCAAAGCACCCATGGTCTGCGAGTCGTTAGCTCCCCAAAGACCTTCATAATCAGTTCGCATTGCCAGTGATGCCTCGCCAGCTTTTCGTCCTCCCTCATAATTCCATTCACCATACTGATGACCTAATATCTGCATCTCCGGATATTCCTTCCAAGCCTGGAAGACTCCTAAGTTTATGTAAACTGTGGAGACAGTGGCAGCCACCTTACTCGCTTGATGGACCAGTACCTTGGTCTTTCCATTCTGCCTCATCTTCTCGAACAGCAGCATTAAGGGAAGATAAGTCTGCTCGTCAGATAGAGGTGTGTTATCTACTACCCATCTTGGTCCTAAATCTCCTGGAAACATATCCCCCGTATACCCGAAGTGCGTTAGCATGAACACGTTGTTCTCGTTGCAGATTCTCGCCAACTCTGGCACAACAGCAGCGGAGGGGCAATTCATGATTATTGCCTTTGCACCAGCAGCTATCATACTCTCCGTTGTGGTAATCCACTCTTCATCGCTGGAGGCTAATGCACCGATAAATCTTAGACCAAGCTGCTTACAAGCTTGCTCATCAGCCTGGTAGACCATCATCGCGTATTCTTGTGATAGATGAAAAGTGATATGGCCTATTAGAAACTTCTCTCCAGGCTCAGCGTTCTTGTATTTCTGTGCTAATTCCAACCTCTCTTTTTCCTGAGCTGCTACTTCATATGTAAAACCTGTTAGAACAAACATTGCAACCATTGATATAATAAGCAACCATAAAAATACTTTTTTCATTATCTTAATCCTCCTTTAATTAAATATATTTAAATTATTGAAAGAAACAATGAAATAATTTATTAAATAACTTATTCACCTCCCTTCAGGCAAGATTCATATCCATCCCATCTCGTTGAGAAGTTTCCAAGTTCCTGCCTCCGAACGTTCACGATCGATCTGTCCGAAGCGGTCGCTCATCTCCTATCTGCTGATCCATAATACGCCCTTGCCGAGAACCGTGTTTCACTAGACCATTGAGTATCCGCCATCCACGATCAGAGTCTGCCCGGTACAATATTTGGAATCATCGGAAGCGAAATATAGAACAGCACCGAGAAGCTCATCCGTCATACCGAGCCGTCCCATAGGAATACTCTGGGTTACCTGCCTTGTCCAATTAGGATCTGCCATTGCCAGTTTTGCCATTCCTGTATCCGTAGTACCCGGAAGAAGCGCATTCACTTGCACGTTCCACTTGCACAATTCCAGGGCAAAGACCCTGGTAATAGGCAGTATGGCCCCTTTGCATGAACTGTATGCACATAGTCCAGCCTGGGCACCGATCGCTGCGATGGAAGAGATATTAATGATTTTGCCGCTTTTCTGTTTTTTCATCACTTTAGCGGCAGCTTGACAGCAAAAGAAAAGTCCTTTTACGTTCACCGCAAACATTTTGTCCCACATTTCCCCAGTGGTATCTTCCACCGGTGCAGTAAACAAAATACCCGCGTTGTTCACTATGATATCCAGACGGTCGAATTCTTTGATTGCTTTCTGAACCATCGCCTCGGTGTCTGCTTTTCTGCTCACGTCCGTCTTAACGAATAAGGCCTTTCCTCCCGAGTTCCTTATTTGCCCCTCTACCTTATGCCCCGAAAGTTCATCCACATCCGCGATAACAACGCTAGCCCCTTCCCGAGCCATTCCAATTGAGTAGGCTTCCCCAAGGCCCTGTGCTCCACCAGTCACGATTGCTACCTTATTTTCCAATCTCACGGTCTTCTCCCTCCTTTTTTCTTTCATTCTTCTTAATGTGTATTCTTTAACAATATATCTTAATTTTTTAACATAATACTATATTTAATACTTCTTTGTCAAATATCTTTTGTGCGTTTTTGGTGTCAAAAACTTATCGAAACTTTTCTTGCCTTAGTACACCAGGTTCTCGCCGAGCAATCTCTTTAGGCCACCAGCTATTCCATTCATTATTTACGATCTTCTGTCCTACCTTGGCCAGACTGAGAGCTCCTTTTTTATTCCATCACATTCCTTTCTTTTTGAACTCCATTTTTAGGTTTCCTTCCCTCTAAAACATCAATTAAATTTTGTGCAGCTTGAATGCTCATATTATCTATAGCTTCTTCTGTATAGGCAGCAATATGGGGAGTCAGTATTACATTATCCAATTCCTTTAAGGAAGATTCTACTGGTGGTTCGTTACTATAGACATCTAAAGCTGCTCCTCTTAATTTATTATTCCTTAGAGCATTATAAAGGGCTTCCTCATCTACTATTCCACCACGTGAAGTGTTAATCAAAAATGCACTTTCTTTAATCTTTTCTAATTCTTCATAGCTAATCATACCACGGGTAGCATCATTTAAGGGAATATGAATGGTAATATAATCTGATCTCTGAAGAAGTTCTTCCAAGTTAACATACTTGATGTTATAACTTTGTGCAAATTTTTCGTCTTTTACTAGATCATAAACTAAAATATTCATTTTAAAACCCTGGGCACGTTTAACCACCTGCCGACCTATCTTTCCGAGTCCGATAATCCCGAGAGTTTTCTCCCAGACTGACTTTCCGGTAATCTTTTCCCACTTGCCACTTTTTGTTTTCCGATCAGCTTCAGGAATTCTTCGGGCTAAACTTAATATAAAACCAAAAGTTAAATCTGCTACAGCATCAACATTAGCTGTAGGAGTATTCGTTATTACAATTTTCTTATTTGTTGCCATATTTATATCAATATTGTCTAAACCTATTCCATACTTGGATATTACTTTTAATGCATTTGCTTTTTCAATTATTTCAGCACTTAGTTCATCTATTCCAATTATAATCCCATCTACATCTTTTATAAGTTTTAACATCTCCTCTTTTTTATAAGGCCTGCCAGTATTATTTCTTTTTATTTCATAACCTCTCTCTGTAAGCATTTTTAAGGGCTTATCTGAGAACGAAGCAAAAGAGCGGGGAGTAATTAATATTTTCATATAAACAAACCTCCTTTTTTCTAAATCCCAAATAAACTGATAACAAAATACCATTAAATAAAAGTTATAATACTAATTAATCCTATAGACTATCCGCCGGAAATCATAGGCAAAATTATTAGTTCATCGCCATCCTTAAGAATGGTATTCTCTTTCTTCAGCTGATTAATTGACCGGTTATTAACCATAACTATTCCTGTAGACACAACTTTCTTATATTCTATCTGATATTTATTATTAAGGACTTTAAATACATCTTGCACATTTACTTCCTCATTCTTAAAAAATAATTCTTCTTTGGAATGTCCGCTAATCTTTTTAAAATTCAAAAAATATTTTACTTTAATCTTCAAAATGATTCACCTTTTCAAATTAAATCATCTAAACTTAATTCCTGCAGCCTTTCTTTGGTCGGCTTGCCATCCCTATCCCAGCCTCGAACTTCGTAATATTCATCAAGCATGGTATTATAAATCTCATCACTGACCACATGCCCCTTTGCTTGACCTTCCGGCATTTTCTCTGTTCTTAATCTTTCCGGAATCATATCATCTTTCCTAAATCTACCTTCCCTGTTGATAATTAATCTTTCTAAATTATATACTCTTTCACCAATAGTCATAAGTTCTGGAGTAAAATTATAACCGGTTAAATATTCTAAAACTTTGCCTTGAGGTTTATCAGTAAAACCATATCCGCTTCTAACTACGGTACAAATACCCAGTGAATCTATATAGCCTCGAATATCCTGAATAGATTTTATTAATTTCCCCTTTCCTTCAACAGCAAAACGATCATATTCACCTAACAAAAGTTCTTCTCGAATACTCCAACCCCCAACGTTATGACAAGCACCGCGGCTTGAAGTTCCGTAAGTCAATGCGTTACCATAGAAACCTCTTGGATCATAAGCTGCCAAGGGTAATCCTTTTACATGCATCATATATTTTTGCATTTCCGGCATTTTCTCGGCGATACCTAACATGCCTTCTGCTAATAAATTCCCAATATCTTCTCTTTTCGCTATTTTCTCAATCATATTTACCATTGCCACCCCATTGCCAAACTTAAGCTCAAGACCACCAGTATCTTTCTTGGTAATATACCCTCTTTCAAATAACTCCATCGCAAAACCAATAATAACACCAACAGACATAGTATCTATGCCCAACTCGTCGCAAATCTCATTTGCTTTAATAATAGCTGCAAAATCACTAACCCCACAAACGGCTCCCAAAGTACCTATGGATTCATATTCTGGATCTGATTTTGCTCCTTTAAAAATACCTTCTCTAACTTCACATAACTGTGAACAAGCTACCGGACAATGAAAACAAGCCTGATTTTTTATAAAGAAATTTTTTTTCATATATTCCGCAGTGATAGTGTTAATCCCCTCAAATACTCCGGTTTGAAAATTACGGGTCGGATAACAACCAAGTTCATTCATAATAGCAGTATATTGAGCAGTACCATATTCAGTATGACTGGCTTTGCTTTTACGTACATAAGAAATAGCCTCTTTTACAACTTCTTTAAATTTATTCGGTTCACTTACTGCTATTTCACCAGTTCCTTTTACCGCTATAGCTTTTAAATTTTTTGAAGCCATAACCGCTCCGGCGCCACCTCGCCCCATACTTCTTTCACCAATTTGAATACAGGATAATCTAACTCTATTCTCAGCTGCCGGGCCACAGGAAAAAACCTGATCTTCTCTTCCTACTTTCTCTTTCAGTTTTTTATTAACTTCTTTAGTAGTTTTTCCCCAAAGATTCTCCCCTTTTTCAATTTTAATTTGGTTATCCTCGATTAAAATATAAACAGGTTTCGTCGCTTTTCCTTCAATAATAAGTCCATCATATCCACTTTTCTTCAGATGCGGTCCAAAAAATCCTCCCCCATTTGAACATAAATATTGCCGGGTTTCAGGAGATTTAGTAGCTACTCCCATTTTGGTAGTCGCCGGTCCTGATGTCCCAGTTAAAGGACCAGTAAATAAAATTAATTTATTATCAGGTGAAAATGGCTCAATATGATTAGCTATTTCATCATAATAAAATCTTGCTGCCAAACCGCGTCCACCTAAAAACTTTCTCTGCCACTCAGGATTAATTTTTTCCTCTTCTATTTTTTTATTGGTCAGATTTATTCTCAAATACTTTTCTTGATAACCTCCGGAAAACACTTTCTTAACCTCCTTAAAGTACAAATCGTCTCCTTCGCCACTGATCAAAAACAACAACACTAATAATGATTAAACCCAGAATAACTCGCTGCCAGAAAGCAGAGACATTGAGTAAGTTCAAACCGTTACCCAGTATGCCCATTATAAATGCGCCAATGAGTGAACCGACAACACCACCTTCACCACCAAAGAGATTTGTTCCACCAATGACTACAGCAGCAATGCTCTGCAATTCCGCTCCATCTGCCATTAAAGCATTGGCTGAATTTAGACGGCCGGTTAGGACAATGCCTGCAACTCCAGCCAGTAGTCCCATAATAGTATAAGTGATGATTTTGGTACGCACAAAGTTTATACCTGAAATTCTAGCAGCTTCCCGGTTGCCTCCTACAGCATAAATAGCCCTGCCTAACGTAGTACGAGTCATAATCATCCAACCCAGAATAGTTATAGCTACAGTAATTAGAGCTGGAACCGGAACACCTAAAATGTCACCGCTACCCAGCCAGATTAGTCCTGCGGGTAAATATCCTACAAGTTTAAGGGCAGTGAAGTGTGAGGGAACCGGCAGGCCTTGCGTCAAAATCAGAGCTAAACCTCTTGCTGTAGTCATCATAGCCAGCGTAGCAACAAAATCAGGTATCCTTCCTTTGGTAATGATGACACCGGTTATAAACCCCGTAAGTGCCCCTGTCCCCAGGCCCAAAAGTATACCAACTGCCATATTGAGTCCCCAGTATGACACTGCTACCGCAGACATTGAAGCTGAGAGAGCAAGGACAGCGCCAACAGATAAATCTATACCTGCACCAATAATAACCATTGTCTGACCTATAGCAAGGATGGCGTTGATGGAAGATTGTCTGGTTATATTTAAAAAATTACTCATGGCAAAAAAATGAGGTGTAGCAAAAGCAAGATATATAATCAGGAAAAGCATTGCTACAACTGGACCCCCTTTTAGCAAAATTTTCCTGATTACTCCACCCCCCATATAGATCCACTGATTCATTAAAGATGATTCCGAAGGCGCTCTTGAGGGTAACGAGCTCTTGGGATTATTTTTAATAGTAGATAATTTTTTCCTTTGTTCCCGCATAATTTTTCCTCACTTTTTCCTAGCATTTTTATATCTTAACTGGCACTTTTTAATAGTTTCTCCTGTGTTGTCTCTCCTCTTCCATATTCCGCAATAACAGTTCCTCTTCGCATTGCGAAAATACGGTCAGCCATAGCTAAAATTTCTGGTAACTCAGAAGATATCATAAGGATTCCTACTCCTTCCTTAGTCAACTGATTAAAAAGTTGAAAAATCTCGGCTTTTGTTCCTACGTCAATACCTCGTGTGGGTTCATCAAAAATCAAAATCTTCGATCCACTACACAACCATTTGGATAAGGCAACTTTCTGCTGATTACCACCACTAAGATGCATGAGCTTTCTAGTCAGGTCAGGAGGATGAATACGCAGTTCATTAACGTATTTTTCTCCTACCCGCCGTTCTTTTCGGTGCTTGAGCAGACCTAACTGTGAGATTCCTTTTAGACTGGCTAAAGTTATGTTTGACACTACGGACATTGGGTGTATGAGGCCATCTTTTCTATCTCTGGTGAGATAACCCAATCCTAATCCGATTGCCTTTTCAGGAGAAGATATAGTAACTTTTCTACCATTAATATAGATTTTACCACTATCAATCTTTTCCAATCCAAATAATGCACGGACAAGGGTAGTACACCCAGCTCCTAGTAAACCAAAAATGCCCACTATTTCTCCTTCATGTAAGGTGAAGTCCACATGGTTGAGGGCCCCTTTTATCTCCAGTCCTTGCACCTTCAAAATAGGCTTACCAGGGCGCGTTTCCTCTTTAGGAAACTGTTCTTTAAGCTCTCTTCCCACCATCATCCGAATAATAGTATCCTCGTCGGCTTCATTCACGGGTAATGTAGCAATCTTCTTTCCATCTCTCAAAACAGTTACTCGCTGGCCCACTAAGGGAACCTCGGACAAGTGATGGGAGATATAAATAATAGAGATCCCTCGTTCGCGCAATTCATTTACGAGGTTAAAAAGTTGTTGCCGCTCCTCTTCTGATAGAGCTGATGTAGGTTCGTCAAAGAGTAGAATCTGTTCATTTAAAGATAAAACTTTAGCGATTTCTACGAGTTGTTGCTCAGCCAGACCAAGATGCCTTATAGGCACAGTAGAGTCAATATTTAAGTTCAGTCTTTTCAAAATTTGTTGAGCCTCTTTATATATTCCTGGCCAATCAATAAAGAAAAACCTACGTCTGGGTAATCTACCTAAAAAGATGTTCTCGGCTACGCTCAGGCTGGGAATGAGACTCAACTCTTGATAAACCATACCGATTCCCAGTGAACGAGCATGATAAGGGCTGGTTATTTCGACTTGTTTACCTCGGAGGATGATACGGCCACTATCTTTGGGCAAAGAACCGCTAAGGATCTTCACTAGGGTAGATTTACCAGCACCATTTTCACCCAAGAGAACATGGGTTTCTCCTTTATAAAGGTCAAAATCAACATGATCCAGAGCATGAACCCCCGGGAAACTTTTGTCAATGGCTTCTAATCGCAATAAAGGCTCTCTTGGCATTCCTCTTCCTCTCCTTTCAGCAAAATAAGCATACTGCACTATTGTAGGTCCACAAGATAAACGAATAACTATCCATATTTTTATGGGTCTTAGCAGTGTTCTATGTTGGAAAGCCACCCGTTTACTTATTCTGCACAGCAACATTATCGAAAAATTGAAAAATCTCATATTTACAAGAGATACAACACTAAATGTACAAAAAAACAGATGATAGAAATCAACTTATATTAAGTTTGTTATAAAGACGTAGAAGGGGCCCTTTATAGAGGGACCCCTTCTTGCCACAGCTTATTTTGCCAGATATTCAGCCTTGATTGCATCCCAGTCTATAGGCTCAAGCTTTGGAGTAGGATAAAATTCATCCGCATTTTCCTTGTACATTGTCCTGGGCCTGATGTCGAAAACCGGAGGAACATCGACTCCCAGAGCTGCCCTAACCGCATATTCGACTCCGTACCAACCCCAGTCCGCAAATCCATGAGTTGTTTCTGCCACCATTCTTCCTTCGCGCACCCTCTCCGCTGACTCCGGTGTAACATCATTGGTGAATATTTTCACCTCATCTTGCCTGCCCGCAGCCTCAGCAGCTAGCATTGCACCCATACCCATCTCATTAGACGCCGCCCACATAAAATCAAGCGTTCCTTTCGGATTGGCTGTGAGAAAATCTTCCGCTGCCTTGATACCTTTCTCTCGATTCCAGTCTGCTGCCAAGGTGCCCACTATTTTGATACCTGGATACTCATCAATCACTTTGTGAAAACCGACTAATCGAGCTTGAGAGAAGAAACCACCAGCAACTCCCTCGATAATGGTTCCGGTTGCTTTTATAGCTGCTTTTTCTTCTGGGGTGACAGTAGCATATAGATCTTGCCACCATTTTAGATCAAGATAGGTTCCTGGTACAACCGCAACTTTTCTCCCTGTACCTAACACACCCGGTCCACCAAAGTAATCCAGCACGGAATAAGCAGAGATTTCAGCTGCCATGCCATTATCGAAGCCAATATAAGAGGCTACCTCAACTCCTGCAATGGGCTCTAGTAAGTTTACAATTATCACCGGGATACCTGCTTTATTAGCTTTACGAATAGCCGGAATAATCACTTCAACTTCTATAGGCGAGATGGCAATTACATCTACCTTCATCTGAATAAAGTCTTCAATAATTGCCACCTGATCTCCAAAAGCTATATGTGAGGCCGGAGCCCGATAGAGCAGAGTAACAGGAATTCCATTAAGACTAGCATCGTAAGCACCTACCTCGAAGTAATGTGTTGCAGTTCTAAAGACCCCGGTGATATCAGGTGGTGTCCAACCTATAACTATTTCCTTGGGTAATTCTTTTGCAAATACCCCAAACGAACTTAAAGTTACTAACAAAGCGACAACAAGAATTATTAATAAACTTTTCTTTATCACCTTTCAATACCTCCCTTTAATTAAAATTACCTTAATCATCTGCAAGTAAACTAAATACATTTTATTTCATAATCACCCCCTTCTTTTAAAAATTATAATTTATATAGTTATTTGTAATCACCCCCTTCTTTTTTATAATTAAAGCTGATGATAATTATGAGCAGCCTTCCTATACTATATGCTCTTTCTGGTATATATTATTTTCCTTGCATTTCATCTATTTTCTAAAATAATATTTACTTAATAATTAGGATTATCTATTACTTTAATTTGCCCATCTTTCTCTATAATTAATTTACTAAATCCTTTGCTCTTAATAATTCCATAATTATGTCCGGCTTCACCAGGGTAAACCGCAAAAAAGATTAATGGCGTATTCCCAGTATTTATCGTCCTATGAGCCCAATATGGAGGAATATAGGATATGCTACCTGATTGCATATCAAGGACCTTAACTTCTCTATCTTTCTTCTGCATTAATAATTTACCTGTTCCCTGCAATACTAAATATATTTCCGCAGTATCTTCCTGTGCATGAAAATGTCCTTTGGTCATATGGTATTCGTTACCTATTCGTCCAGGATAAATAATACTGGTGCAGTGCTGTAGATGCCCATATTTTTCAGGAACATCTATATTGTAGACTCTATATATTAAGCGATCACCCTCATTAATTATCTTCCTGGCAGCTTCTAAATCATGATACATTCCTTCCATATCGCTCAAATGGCGAATTAATATATTACAATTTCCAAGAATCTCACCCGTATTAAAATTTAAATAATTATTAAAAGGTTCCATTAATCTGTATCTATCCTTTCTTTTAAATTTCATTATTAAAGGTTATCTAACCTTCATAAATTTAGATAGAAGAAGGCTCCTTCAATTGAGCAAGCCTTTGAAAAGTATTATTAAGATTATCAATTAAATCAATATATATTTCAGCATATTGCTTATAGTGGTCATGATGTTCGGTACGGGGTTCTATTCGATCTTTAACCTGAACAAATTTTTGTGAAGTTTTGGCTAAGTCATCAAATAGCCGCACAGCGTAGCCGCCAATAATTGCACTACCTAAAATAGCTGGTTCTTGTCGAGTCACTATAGTATACGGAATATTAAGAGTGTCTGCCTTTATTTGGTTCCATAACTTACTCTTTGATCCCCCACCCAAAGCTCGAACTTCTTTAAATTCAATATCAGGATAGAGATTTTTCATAATTTTCAAATAGTAGTAGTACTCATAAGCTATACCCTCAAGAATGGATCGGTAAAAATGATTTTTACTCTGTCCCCAACTAAATCCAACCCAACTCCCTCTCAAGTTGGGTTGAGCTGGTAAGACTCTTCCCCCCAAATGAGGTATAAAGAGCAACCTATCACTGCCAGGTGATACTTCAGAAACCCGCTTATCGAGAAATTCATAAAAATCCTGGCCTTTAGCTTCAGCTTCCTTTTTCTCTTGATGGGCTATTTCATCTCTAAACCATCTTAGACAAAGCCCTCCACCATTTATGAAAGCAATGGGGTTCCACAGGTTTTGAATAACTGACCGGGAACACATTACAGTTTTATATTTTAGATCGGGTGAAAATTCATTAGTACAACTGGCTAAAACCGACGCGGTGCCAGCCACATCAAAAATAATCCCCGGTTTAACTATTCCTGCTCCTAAATAACTGGTAGTGGTATCCCCAGCACCAGCTGCAATAGGAATGCCTTCAATTAAACCACAATGATTAGCAGCTTCCTTACTTAAATGTCCAATGATATCCCAGGGTTTAACTATCCGTGGTAGTTTTTCCACTGGAATACTAAATATATCACATAATTCATTATCCCAAATCATTTCTTGGATATTAGCGAAACCAGTATAATGGAGATAAGTATAATCTATAAAAGCATCAAAAGCATTCAAACCGGCCATCTTCCCGGCAACATAACATCCCGGGACCACAAATTTAGCTATCTTTTGGAAAACTTCCGGACACTCCTCTTTCCACCATAATATTTTCGGACCATGGGCATAGGTTGGCGGACAACCGGTCTTTTTAAGTACTTCCTTTCCTGCTTTTCTCTGCATTAATTGAATATAAGGTTCACAACGAGTATCCAGCCAGGAATCATAACGAGCTACCGGATTCCAATTTTTATCAATCATACCGATCCCGGACATCTGACCATCTACCGCTATGGCCGAAATTTCATTGGGTCTTATACCTGATTTTTCCATTACTCGACGGATAGTTTTTACTGCTGAGCTGTAAAAATCCTCAAGTTCCTGCTCGACCCAACTAGGCTTTGGATAATAGAGCGAAGACTCTTCGTAAGCCTGAGCTAACAGAACTCCTTCTGTGTCAAAAAGACCTGCTTTTGTTCCTGCAGTCCCTATATCTACACCAATTAGATAGTCTGTCATCTAGTCAACCTCCTTAAAAAATTGACTCTCTTCGCTATTTTGCGGTATAACCACCATCAATAGAAAAGACAGAGCCGGTTGCGTATCCTAAATTATCAGAAGCCATGGCTAAAATTGCTGCGGCTATCTCTTCTGGTCTTCCTAATCTATTTAAGGGGCGGCATTCTTCAAGTTTACGTCTTTCCTTTTCTGGATCTTTAGATCTTTTTAAAGCATTTTTAACTAATGGAGTTTCTGTTGTTCCCGGGCATACTGCATTAACCCGCACACCTTTCCTGGCAAAGTCTACAGCCATGCTTTTAGTCAGAGAAATAACTCCTGCTTTGGAAACATTATAAGCTACCTGACCAGCAATACCTACAAGACCAGCCTCAGAAGCAACATTAACCACTACACCGCCATTCCCCTTAAGCATAATAGGTATGACATAATGGGAACAAAGATACATACCTTTTAGATTTACGGCTATCACTTTATCCCATTCTTCTTCTGGTGTTTCGATTACATCACCCTGATAATATATTCCAGCATTATTAACTAAAATATCTATCCTGCCAAATCTATTCATGACATCTTTAACTACATTCTTCACACTTTCGCTGTTGGCTACGTTTATTTCAATGAAAAAGGCATCCCCACCAATTAAAGAAATAGTCTGTTTACCTTTTTTAATATCAATATCAGCTACAACGACTTTGGCACCTTTTTCTGCAAAAGCTATAGCTGTGGCCTTGCCAATTCCCACGGCGGCTCCCGTAACTATAACCACTTTATTTTCGAAACTCACGGTTTTACCTCCTTTAATATAAATCGTTTAAAATTTATATTAAAATAACGTTAATCATACAATCTTTACATTCATCGAACTTCAGATAATACGTTCAAAATATTTTAAGCCCATAATGCTTTCGGCAGCATATTGATCAAAAATATTCTCTGAAATTCCTCCTTCAAGTGCAAGGTAAGGATCAGAAACTGGTGGTAATGGCTCTAAAGTCAATGCATATTGATAATTTATTTCCTTCAATGCTTTAATAAGCGCTTTAAAGTTTATATGTCCTCTTCCTACTGAACACCGATTACTATCTGCTATATGAACATTAATCAGGTTGTTT